>JAJTEO010000063.1 GCA_021300395.1 Fluviicola sp.
GAGATAATAACTGTTTCAGCGTGAATTTCTTTTCCGTCTTCTACCCAACATTTATGGATTGGACCAGAAAAATCAACTTTATTAATAAAACCAAAACGAATATCAGCTTCAAAACGTTTTGCTTGAGCTTCTAATTCCATCATCATTTCTGGACCAGTAATTCCTTGAGGATAACCTGGGAAATTTTCAACTTCGTTGGTCGTTGTCAATTGTCCTCCAGGTTGCATCCCTTGATATAAAACAGGTTTCATATCAGCACGTGCAGCGTATATTGCAGCAGTATAACCAGCAGGTCCTGACCCAATAATTAAACATTTTACTTTTTCTATTTCCATGATTGAATTATTTCTTTATTTGAATTACAAAAATAGCTAATTATGATTATTAGAAACAATAAATTTAAAAAAATGAAACAAGTTAGGATTTCAAGAATTTAAAGTCATATTTATCGTTGTAAAAAGTAATTTATGAAGAAAACTATTTATAAATGTGTCTTTTTAAATAAAACACAAACTAAAATATCACTAATAATCTGATATTATTTCAAGTAAACAACTCATCATTAGGACTCTAATTAATTTATATTATTTCACACTACTTAACTTATCTATTCTATTTTGAATTTCGAATAAAAGGACGTATTTTTGCACCCCGATTTTCTCAATAATGATGCTCGAAACAGAATACGAAGTAAAACAATTATATCCCTTTCAAAAGTCTACTGTAGATACAATCTTATCAGAGCTTGAAAAAAATGGGAAAAATTTCAATTTATTATTTCAACTTCCAACTGGAGGAGGAAAAACAGTTATATTTTCTGAAATAGCAAAAAGCTTTATTGAAAAAACTGGTGAAAAGGTTCTAATTTTAACACATAGAATTGAGCTTTCAGTTCAAACTTCAAAACAATTACATGGTATTAATGTAAATAACATGGTTGTTAACAGTGAAGTTAAAGCAATCAAAAATCAAGATGATTATACATGTTACATCGCAATGGTTGAAACATTAAATAATCGACTTCAAGAAAATGAAAACTTCTTAGAAGGAATTGGTTTAGTAATTGTCGATGAGGCCCATTACAATAGTTTTAGAAAAATCTTTCAATTCTATAATGAAGTTAACATTTTAGGGGTTACAGCTACTCCATTAAGTAGTAATCGTGCGCTTCCTTTAAATGATAATTATAATAAATTAATCGTAGGTGAAAGTATAATGTCCTTAATTGAAAAAGGATATTTATCAGATGCTGAAACATTTACATACGATGTCAACTTACATGGACTAAAGATTGGATCAAATGGTGATTTCACTGTAAACAGTTCTGATTCCGTTTATGGAAATTACTTCATGCAAGAAAAATTACTTTTTGCTTATGAAGAAGTTGCATTAGGAGAAAAAACATTGATTTTTAATTCTGGTATTGAAACTTCATTAAGAGTTGAAGAAACATTTAAAAAACGTGGATATAAAATCCGCCATTTAGATTCTACTTATTCTGATAAAGATCGTAAAGATATTTTGGAATGGTTCAAAACTACTCCAGATGCTATTTTAACTTCAGTTGGTATTTTGACAACTGGTTTTGATGAACCTACAGTTCAAACGATCATTTTAAATAGAGCAACAAGATCTTTAACACTATATCATCAAATGATTGGTCGTGGATCGCGAAAATTACCAAATAAAAGTTCTTTCAAATTAATTGATTTAGGAAATAATGTTCGTCGATTTGGTTATTGGCAAGATTATTTGAATTGGCAAGATGCATTCCGTTTTCCAGATCGTTTTCTAGAATCAAGATTATCTGAATTAGATGATTTAGAATTTGAAGTTGAATTTGAATTCCCTAGAGGTTTAAAAGATAGAATCAATACTGCTCAATTAGAAACTTTTAACTTAAAAGAAGTATACTACGAATGTTTAGATTCTGGTAAAAAAGGTAAAGATGCAGTTGATTTGTCTTTGGAAAGTCATTTCGAAGTTATTAGAGATGCTGCAACTGATTATTTTGACGGTCTTGAATTATTAGAAGCTCTTCAAGAACACATCGAGCATCGTTTAAAGCAATACACGAAATGTATTTCTAAAAGTACTCCAAACTATTTCAAGTACATTATGGAGACGTATAACAGACAGTTACGCTCTAAATTGAGAGAAGTTTTAGAAGACGAATAAAATAATTCACTTAATATTTGGATAATATACTAAAACGTTTTACCTTTGTCTCACAATTTCATAGTTGTAGTTAGGTTTATAGTTTTAACAAGGTTTACGAAAAGAGGAACAGGTTTCATTTGAACACGTTCCTCTTTTTGTTTTTAACAATTGCCTATTTAAAAGATTCAATCCTTTTCTAATTTCATCTAATAGATTTCAATAAATTTGAATTATGAAAAAGTACCTCGTTTATTTTAAAAACAAATTTATATTAGCAACAACTATTTTTGTTATATATGCTTTATTTTTAGATGATAACGATATTTTCTCAATGGTTAGTCACGCTCGAAAACTAAATAGATTAGAAGCTTCTAAAGAATTGGTTTCGGAAAAATTAACTTCAATCCGTCATACATTACGACAATTAAAATACTCTTCTGAATTAGAGAGATATGCTCGTGAAAAAAAATTCTTCAAAAAAGATGACGAGGATATATTTGTGATTACAAGAGAGTAATATTTATTCTTTTTTATTTACATCCTATAATTTTAATACACAACATTCTTTTATCTTTGTGTTATGCAAAAACACATTGAGATTAAAGGCGCAAGGGTTCACAACCTTAAGAATATTGATGTTTCAATCCAACATGGAAAATTAACCGTAATTACTGGTCTTTCTGGTTCAGGAAAATCCTCATTAGCCTTTGATACTTTGTACGCTGAAGGACAAAGAAGGTATATCGAAAGTTTATCTTCTTATGCTCGTCAATTTTTAGGGAAATTAGACAAACCTGATACTGATTACATTAAAGGAATTTCACCTGCGATAGCAATTGAACAAAAGGTAACTTCCAATAATCCTCGTTCAACAGTTGGAACTACGACAGAAATCTACAATTATCTTAAAATACTTTTTGCGAAAGTTGGTAAAACATATTCTCCTATTTCAGGAAATGAAGTTAAAAAACATACGGTCTTTGATGTTATTAGTTTCTTAAAAACATTGGAGAATGGATCAAAAGTGATGTTGCTTGCTCCTATTCATGGATTTGAAAAATATGGGATCGAAAGACAATTAGCCATACTAAAAGATCAAGGGTTTGTCAGATTATTTATAAAAAATGAAGTAGTTGAAATTGAAGAATTATTAGCTGCTATTCCATCTAAAATTGAAAATGCATATTTACTTGTCGATCGTATAAAAACAGATTTCGATAACGAAGAGAATGAAGGTCGTTACAGTGATTCTATCAGTTTAGCTTTTTTAGAAGGTCAAGGTAAATGTTCTATATTTCAACCAGATCATTCAATTCAAACAAACTTTTCTAATTTATTTGAATTAGATGGAATAGAATTTCAAGAACCTTCTGAACATTTTTTCACTTTCAATAATCCTTTTGGGGCATGTAAAACGTGTGAGGGCTTTGGTTCAGTTATAGGAATTGACGACAATCTTGTTATTCCAAATAAATCATTGAGTGTTTTTGAAGGTGCCATTTTACCGTGGAAAGGTGAAACAATGTCGGAATATTTAAATGAGTTGGTTTTCAATGCAAAAAAATTCGATTTCCCAATTCATAGACCAATTCAAGACTTAACAGAAAAGGAATATCAATTACTTTGGGAAGGTAATAAGTATTTTTCAGGATTAAATGCTTTTTTCAAGTTTCTAGAAAGTCAAACATACAAAATTCAATACCGTGTTATGTTATCTCGTTATAGAGGTAAAACGGGGTGTCCAGATTGTAAAGGAACACGCTTAAGAAAAGACGCAAACAATGTCAAAATAGAAGGAAAAACAATTACTGATTTTGTATTAACTCCAGTTTCTGATATTTTAACATTTTTCAAAGAAATTGATCTAAATAATTACGATCCACAAATTGCAAAACGTATTTTCCCTGAAATTACAAGTAGATTATCATTCTTAGAAGAAGTTGGTTTAGGATATCGTTTAATCAATGTTTTAAAAAATCTTAGAGATCTAGGAAATACAGTTATCGTTGTTGAACATGAAGAAGAAATGATGAAAGCTGCAGATGAAATTATAGATATAGGTCCAATGGCTGGTGTTTATGGTGGTGAAGTCGTTTTTCAAGGTGATTTCAGTCAATTAATCAACAGTGAAAGAAGTTTAACTGCTAAATATTTAACACATCAAGAAATCATTCCGCTTCCAAAGAAAAGAAGAACAAGTAAAGATGTTATTACAATTTCTGGTGCGAGATTGAATAATCTTAAAAACATTAACGTTGACTTCCCATTAAATAAATTGGTATGCATCACAGGAGTTAGTGGTTCAGGAAAATCAACTTTAGTAAAAGAAATCCTCTATCCTTCAATTCGTAAAGAATTAGGATTAATTGGTGATACAAATATTAACATCGATTTATCTGGAGATTTTAAGCAAATCAAAAACATCGAATTCATCGATCAAAATCCGATTGGTAAATCTTCTAGAAGTAATCCAATTACGTATGTTAAAGCATTTGATGACATTCGTGAATTATTTTCAAGACAACAAGTAGCTAAATTAAGAGGTTATAAACCTGGATTTTTCAGTTTTAATGTTGAAGGTGGTCGTTGTGAAATTTGTGAAGGAGAAGGTGAAATTACCGTTGGAATGCAGTTCATGGCTGATGTTCATTTGAAATGTGAAAACTGTGATGGTAAACGTTACAAACAAGAAACATTAGAAATTGAATATAGAGGTAAAAACATTGCTGACATACTAGCGATGGATATCGAAGAGGCTTTAAATTTCTTTAAAGAAGGTAAAGATAAATTAGAACAAAAAATTGCTGAAAAAATTCATCCTTTATTCAATGTTGGTCTTGGCTATGTTCAATTAGGTCAATCTTCAAGTACCTTAAGTGGTGGAGAAGCTCAACGTATAAAATTGGCTTCGTTCTTAATTAATGGTTCGAATACAAAACATACATTATTCATTTTTGATGAGCCAACAACGGGTTTACATTTTCATGACATTAACAAGTTATTAATTGCTTTAAATGAATTGGTGAATGTAGGTCATTCTGTGATAGTTATCGAACACAATACGGATGTAATTAAATGTGCAGATTGGATCATTGATATCGGCCCAGAAGGCGGAGATAAAGGCGGAAATGTCAATTTTGCAGGAACTCCTGAAGACTTAATAAAAATAGAGGGGAATTATACTGGGAAATTTTTGAAGGAAAAATTATAAATGAACAAAATAGTACTATTGATAATTTGTAGTATTCCAATCACACTGTTAGGCCAAAAAAGACTTGAAATAATCTCTGAAACGCCTAAAGAAATTGATGGATGTAGTTGTTATTTTTCATTCTCTAAAAAAGAATTTGATCGAAACGAACATTTCTATTATAACAATTTTGCAAATTTATCTTATATAAAAATCAATGGTGAATTAAAAGAATTGAATTTATCAAATGATCCTGAAACAACAAATTTCAACTATTTTGAATACAAAAAAGAAGGAATATTAATGAAAATTTGGATAGAAAAGAAACAAAAAAGTGGAGACGAAGTAGCTTATAATATCGGCAGATATAGAATCTACGAAAAAAATAAATTAATATTTAAAGGAACTTTTTTTGGTGAATGTGGCTGCTAAAAAGCAATTAGTATCAAAAGCTAAAAGCAAATTTTAATACTTACACTTTTTCAATTTTCCGTTTGAATCAATCTGGTAGATACAATTCGATTTCAAATTAGAAAAACTATGACTTTTACCATTTAACCAAGAGATTGAAAGTTTTTGTAAGTTCGAAGCTTTACCCAAACCAAAATATAGAATGGAAGTTGATTGAGAAGCATGTCCTGTTCCACCATCTACTTCTTTTAGCATTTTAAGCGAATCTTGCTCAAATAATACTTTACATCCAAAAGCATCCCTATTTAAATCCTTCTCTCCTACTAACTTAATTCCTATCCAATTTCCTTGTTCCTGTTCATTTTGATAAATTTTCAACTTTTGATCTTTATTAGCAAAAGCTCCCCAAGGTAATTTTACAACTGAAGAAATTATATCTAAATCACCATCGTGATCAAAGTCTGTAATCGCTGAACCTCTGTGCGAAAGAATATCATCGACCCCAGAAATAGCAGTTTGATTGATGAATTTTGAACTATCATAGATGAAGAATTTATTTGCATCTTTAATTGTTGTTTTAGGAACAAGTGTCGCAACATTTCCTTTTGATACATATAAATCTAAATCGCCATCAAAATCTGAATCAAAGAATAATCCACTCCAACTAGTTCCGAAAATTGAATCTTTTTCATAAGTCAAATCAATTTTAAAATCTTTTGCAACATCATGAAAAGTTCCATTGGTATTTTTAAACAGAAAGTTCTGACCAATATTTGTGATGTAATAATCTAAATCGCCATCGCGATCATAATCACCTGGACCAATGCCCATTCCATATATTAATTTTGAAAATTCACTTTGCTCACTTATATCTGTAAATTGGTTTTTCGGAAAATCATTTCTGAATATTATATTTCCTTTTTTGGTCCATTCTCCAAAATCATTTAACAACAATAAATCTTGATCTCCATCATTGTCAATATCTGTAAAACTTGCAGCCAATCCACAACCAATATCATTTACACCAAAACTTTTTGCGCATTCAATAAAACCTTTCCCATTTTGATTGATTAACAACTTATTTTCATAACAAACAGGATTATAACCAATTTCCCGTCCAGTTGAATCTAACATTTCCCCCATACTTTCAACGTAATTGGTAATGTATAAATCAGAAAATCCATCTTTGTTTACATCTCCCCAGCATGCTGAAGTATAATTCCCTAGCCCAATAATATCTTCTAATTTCAGAATTTCAAAACGTTCCCCTTTGATGTTTTTTAATAATACCGGATTCTTTTTGTCACCTCGACTCATTCCTATTCCGTAATTTGAAATGAAAAAATCGGAATATCCATCATTATCAAAATCTGCTGTTGTCGCTCCCTGAATGAAATATCCTGAAAGTACATCTAAACCATATTTCTCTGTTTGATCTTCAAATTTCCCTTTGACATTTACCCAAAGTTTTGAATCAAAAACACCTCCCGATTGAAAAAAATCTTCCCAACCATCGTTATTGACATCGATGATCATCACGCCTCCACCGGCCATTTGAAAATCATTTCCAGGATATAAATAGTTGATTCCTAATTGATCGCTTACTTCCTTAAACAGCGTTTTAGTTTGAGAATTTGAAGCAAAAACAATTAAAAAACAGAATAAAGAGAATACGATTACTTTTTGCATTTCAAACCGTTAACAACATAAATACCAATCTTTTTTCCGTAATCTAAACTTATATCAAGTGTTTGTTTAAAATGAATGCCGCCATAGTATCTTGAAATTGAAATTTCTTCAGCCATTTGAGAAAATGACAAAAAGATTTTTGGCGAACCATCAATATCAGTTCTAGATACATTTGTTGAGTCGATCAACGTTATATTATCTGTAAAAAAAGATTTTAGCACTTCTGAGCCCGCGCCAGATTGAAATGAATGTCCAGAAGGAAATTCAGGAAAAGAAGGGCTCGCGATTAATGAATTAAATTGCGGATCTATAAAACGATGAATATAAGTTATTGGACGAATAAAATTATAAATGTATTTCAATCTCCAACAGTTTATAAATGCTTCATTTAATGCAATTCCTAATTTCACATATACTTCCATCGCTTCATCAAGTGATGAATTACGTTGTCCAACTAATTCTCTTGTTAAATTGAAAAAATGTCCACTCGGAGTTCCTGTATAGCCCGGAGCGTCATCCCAATATTCAGCAATTTGTTCATAAACAGGATTCTTAGATTTTGTAAGCTCTATTATTCCCATTGCATCTTTATACAAAGCTGAATTCGAATCTTTTGAAAATGGAATTAATTGAATTTCTTTAACAGCATTGTCGCTATTAGACAAAATTGATCTTGTTTTTCCCCAATATGGTAATAAAGCAGGTTGATAACCTGGAGTCGTTTTTGTCCAACAAGAAGGACATTGAGGAGCAATATAATCTAATGGATAATTATTTTTAAATGCTTCATCAGCACCATCCAATTTTGACCATTCAATGATTTCTTTTGATAATTTCAATGCATAATCGAATGAAATTTCAATTATTTTTTTGGAAAGTTTCTTACTTTTAATTTTAATGATCGAATCTTTAATTTCAGTGATTCGTTTCAAATTTGCAGGAGGCATAGTTCTGTACAAGTACGAAACCATTTGAAAATCAACCAAATTTGAAATCAACACCCAATTATACTGCTTATCTTTTTCTTTCCAAGTCAAACGATTTAAACCATATAATTGACCCGTTAGAGATTGTAATACTGATGAATTTTCAACGCAACTTTCATACATTCCAATTGAAAAATAAGCATATGCTCTAGCACTTATAGGTGCGCTAAATCCAACACTGTTTTTTGTTAAAGTAAATGATTCTTTTAACCAAATAGAATGAATTTCTAGACATTTACTTTCAACGGACTTTTTTTCTTTTGTTTGAGAAATGACTGTTTTTGAATAAAAAAAGATCAAAAATAGATAAAGAAAGAAAGCCTTAATTTTCAAAACAAATAGCGTTATAAATAATATAGTACAAATATAAAATTTATTGTTCTATAACTATTTTAAAATGACTGACATTAAGCCCATCATTAAATGTTCCTACTAAAATTGAATTTGAAAATGATGATAAATCAATCTGAAAATGATTCGAAATTTCTTGCTGAAAAACAATAGTACCAGATAAATCTGAAAGTTTAATCTCTCCATTATTAAAAGAATGAATTGTGATATTACCTTTCGTAGGATTTGGATAGACAGAAACTGAATTTAATTGATTCTCATCTATTCTCAACGGATTCATATGCATTGTTGCAACAGCATCTAAATCAAAACCTCCTGATGCAAAAGGAGTTGGATAACAATCATTGATTCGATTTCCAGCAGTATCTATACTACCAATATTCGTAATACTTCCAATTACATCAACTAATTTAATATGAGAAATTGCATTTACATCCAAATTTGCAGAATCTTTTAATTCTTCTAAATCAAATGGTGTTCCATAACCTTGTCGGTATTTACCAGCTAAATTATTAACTGATTCACAACTAGCAAAATCATAATTCCCAACTTGAGTTGTAGTTTGATATAAACTTGAAGCAGGAAAACGAACATAATGTATTCCATCTGAACTAACTTCTACAAAGGCTAATTCGATATAATCATTAGCAAAACCATTTTCATAAACAGCAAAATCTGGACCTACTCCATTGTAAATTGTTGATGCGAAATTTACTATCGCAATTCCTGAATCGCCCAACGAAACAATGTTACTTGAATTTCCTTCAGCAGCATATAATCCTTCAGATGGATCACCAAAATTAACTTTATTGGACCCCGATAGCATGACACTTTTATCATTTATATCTAGATATCCTCGCTGAATTTCAATACCAGTAGCCCAAGCTTCTATAATCGAAGAATCTTTTTTAATTGCTGTTGTTCCTGCTGTATTCGGTACTGTTGCATATTGGGCAGAAAGACTTTTTATCGATCCTAAAACCAATACAAAAAGTAATAATTTATTCATAAAATAATATGTTGTTAGGATTAAGTCCTACATGATAACTTTTTTCGAAAACACCTGATGATGAAAACACACGCACATAACCAGAATTTGTGTAATTCATAGCATCTAAACAATATATCTTATTCGTTGAACTGTTGTATTTTATTCCAAATAAAGTTGTAATATTTGACATTGAGATGTAATTAGAATTTATCACCGTTTCTGTTTGAAAATCAAATAAACAAACACTACTTGTTGAGTTTGAATAATTTTGATAGTTAATTAAAAATTTATCTCCCATTTTTTCAATTCCAGAAGCATCAAAAGAAAAAGTGTTTTCTACTAAATCTGTTTGACTATTTATTCTGACCATTCTTGATGGAATTGAACCATAATTTCCTCTTGCTATAACATACACATCTCCTTGATCATCAACTTTTATTGCTCCTGGATTTTTCCCAACGGTAATTTTCTTCATTTCCTGAAATGAACTTAGTGAAATAACTGAAACTGTCGAATCAACATTCGGAGAATTAAGTCCACCTGAATTGGTAACGTATAATTTATTATTCGAAATGGCTAATTGCTCTGGATTATCACCTACTTTAATACGTTGAGTTATTGTTAATGAAGCAGTATCAATTATGTCAACATAACCATCATAACAAGTAACAAATGCATTCGAACCATTAAATACAATAGATCTAGGTTGTTTAGGAACAGAACCTGTAATCATTGAAATCTGTTTGATTGATTTACCAGTAGATTTTTCTAGAACTTCAATCGTACTTGAAACATTCACAACTATATAAATTTTACCACCATAAGCTTCAAGATCATTTCCAGTATCTCCAATTTGACGATTATTTTGAGTTACAAAAAAATTATTATCTATTTCATTTGAATTAAAATCAACCCATGAAAGCGTTGAATTATTTTGTTGAAATAAACCTTCACACAAAACAAGCATCCCATTTTTCAAACCATTACTTGTATCAACAGAAGAAGGTTCTACTTTATGTTTTTTACATGAAGTAATTAAGAGTAATAGTATTATAAATCTAACGTAGCGCATAATTAATTGAAATTAAGAAACTTCTACCTGGCATAACGTAATATTTCACAAAAGCGTAAGAAGAATTAAACAAGTTTTTAAATGTCAATTGTATTCTCAAATCATGTTTATTCGATAAATTAACCTTTGAATAAATTCCAGCATCAAAAATGGCAAAACCATCTATAATATTTGACGAAATATTTTCATTTAAACTATACCTTAAAGATGAATTGAACATTGAAAAAACCATACCTGAATTTTTTCTATTGTAAGAAATTGAGGCATTTCCTGAATGTTTTGGAATGTAGGCAACTTGATTTTTATAAGTCGGAGAAGTTATATCTGAAAAATCTAATGATTGCTGAAATGTATAATTACCATTTAAGTCTAATCTGTTTTTTTCATTAAGTTGAAAACCTAAATCTATTCGAGCTTCAAAACCAGTTGTATGAACTTCACCAATATTTTGCATTGACCAAACGAATAAATTTTTGGTTGGTATGGCTAAAATTTGATTTTTTACTGATGTATAATAGGTGTTCAAAATCACTTTAAAGTTTGCTTTTCTAACTTTTGGTTGAAAATTGAATCCAAACGAAAATTGATTTGCCTCTTCAGGTTTTAGTTTAACATTTCCAATTCCATTGTAATACAATTCGTTAAACGTTGGCATTCTAAACGAACTTTTATACCAAACATTCAATTTTAATTTCCAATTGCCAAACTCTTGATTCTCCAATAAAATAAATGGATTAATTTTATTTTGATTCAAAGCTCTTTCACCCAATTGATTGTCTTCCAAAACATTTTGTCCAGTCAATTGAATTTCTGATTTAAATTTTGAAAAATTTATAGTTGATCCAATTAAATATGTTGTATGAATTCTTTTAGGTAAAGCATTTGATTCGTCAATGAATTTCAACTCACTATATTTTGAATCGATACCACCAAAAAAAGTATATTTATTTCGAATCAATTTATAAAAAGAACTTCCAAAATGAGTTGTTTGATTAGAATAACGCGAAATTAATCCACCTATCGAATTCAAAAAAGAAGGATCTGTATATTTTGTATAATCGTTTTGGTAACTTCCAAAAAATCTAAAGTCTACACGTTTTATTTCTGTATTTAAATTTAAATTCAGCCCATTATTTAATGTAGATAATCGTTGATTCGAGAATGAATTATAAAAAACTACTGCTCCTGGTAAACCTTGTTCTGCTCCAAAGTTTTTATAATTAATTCTAAGAATGGTCTTGTTCGAAAATTGATAAGCTAAATTTAAACCTGAATACCAATCTTTAAAATCATTATTGGAACGTACATCATTTATTATGGAATTTCCATTTTGAAAAGAATAAGGATATTTCCCATTTGCTTGCCTATACTTTCCATATGCACCTACCATCCAATTCTTCATTATTCCTTTTACAGATAAATAATGATCTAATTCACCAAAAGAACCAATTTTTGAATTCAATCTAACTTGAAATACTGATGTGTCAAATGAATTTTCAAAAGTTGAAACATTTAAAATACTACCAGTTGTGTAAGCAGAAGCTGGTAATAAATAATTCGTTCTCCCTCCTACTGTTAAAGATAGATTTTCAATATTATCGGTTTGAATTGTTGCCAAATTTATTTGACCGTTTTGTGCATTATTTACAACAAAACCATCTAAGACAACTGAAGTGTGTTGCCCCCCCAAACCTCGAACAGAAATTGTTTTCATCCCTCCAAGACCACCATAACTTTTCAAAGTTGTACCGCTTACCTTTTGCAAAATAGCTCCAACATCTTGAGGTTGATATTTTAAAATATCTAATCTTGAATATCGTTGAGAAATTTGATCTTTATTTTCGGGAGTAATCACCGTAATTGTCACTCCAGATAATTCTTTCACTAATTGAAGTGGTTTAATAGTATCTTGGCCAATCATTTGAAAATGAAAAGTCAATACTATTAAAACACTTACAAAAAGTCTTAAATTCATCAAAAATCGAGTGAATTATTTTATGATTTTTTGAGAAAATGAACCTCTCTCATTTTCGATCGTCAAGAAATACATTCCAGTTGGAAATTCAGCTGTTGAAATCTGAATAAAAGAATTATAATCAGTTGAATAAATCTCTTTTCCAGTTAAATCAAGAACTGAAACTTTTCCACTTTCCCCTTTCACATTTATCACATCTTGAAATGGATTCGGAAAAACTGAAATTGTTGACAAAGTATTTTCGTTAAGACCTAAATTTTTATAAATACTTAAATTATCAATTGCAAAATAAGCAGGTGTATTCATTCCCCAAGGTGCTACATCCGAAGATTCAAACTTGAAAGACAACGAATATACTGTACCTTGAATAGAAGATAAATCTACCGTTTCCCATTGCTTTACAATGTAATCTTGAGAATTATCAGAAAAACGGTAATCAGCTAAGTAAAATACAACTGAATCTATAATTTCCCCATTTTCAGCATGTGCATATGTCCATAATCTGAAAAAGTCTTCACCATTTGTTCCATCTACATCTCCATTAGCATCTGTAGAACTCCCAAATTGTTTACCAAATGCATCCCCGTCTCTCATCGATAAAGCAGCAAATGTTGTATTGGTAATTCTAAAAGAATTTAAAACAACACCTTGTCCAGCAAATTCAATTTTACCTGAAGGATTATAAATTCCGTAATTTGTTGATGAATCACCTGAAGCTGTTATTGCACTAAAAGGATTTGTATATCCAGCTGTTGTAGAATCTTGCATATTCGAAATTGCAAAACCTTCAAAATAATTTCCAAATTGAGAAATTACATAATCATTTGTGAAAACGACACCATTTTCATAAAAAGCTCCTGCTCCAGAAGCACCTTCATCGTAAGAACTTGAATCTAATAATACATTTTCGAACCCAATAGTCTGTTGAGCAGAAAGTGTTAAAGAGAAACAAATTGCAACTGCAGAAAAATAAATTTTCTTCATAAAAATTAATTAAATAAAATAAATAAATTATGAAGAAATCAAATCGAGTTAGCCCAAACTTACGCCTAGGATAATGCAAGAATTGTATCCAACTTTAATCTGAAGTCTTCACACTATAAGATTATTGGCAGGTATTCTGACTCTCACCAACTCGATTTCGTCTTCCCATTTCATACAAAAGAAACAGTGACATTTTGAAATCGATTTAACGGTGAACACAGCTGCAGAACTGAAAAACACTTTATCATCCCTGTTTTTATTGCTATTTGCTTGGGTGATTTATTTTATTTTCATTTTCTTAAATGGAGAAAAGATTAATTCTAACCATTTATATATTCCAAAAAATTCAACATTTGTTTGTAAAATTGATGCAAAAGAAATCTTATCTACTTCTGCAGATCAAATTCTACTAAAAGATAAAAATGAACAAATACTAAGAACTTTTAAAAACTTACTTGCTAATCCAAATAGAAAAAAATCTGCAGAAATTGGCGTTGACATTTTTTCAGACGTTATCATCTTCAGTTCACCATATCACAAAGGTAAATTAATTGGATTTTCATTTAATTTAATTAGTCCTGAATTATTTAAAAAGAATATTTCTGAATATTTAACAAAAGATCAAACCTTTGCCGTTCACAATCATGTAGGAATTGTTTATCATTTTATTTCAAACGACCCAACTGTTTCGACACCAATAAGTGAAATAAAAAAGTTTGTTTCAAATTCAATTACATATAAATCATATGCTTTTGAAAAGTCAAACAATATTATTGATATTCAAATATATAAATCTTATTTTGATCCAGAGACTACAATAAAATCCTCAAAAATAAAAGGGAAAATTAAAAATGATGAATTAATCATAGAGGGCGATTTGAGTCTGAAAAATAAATTAACAACAAATGCCACTTTCTTGAAATCAAACGCAAATAGTTTTCATTTCTCAAGTTTATATTTTCCTAAATCATTAAATGATAGTTTAAGAAGTTTACTAAATAAGATCAATATTGAAGTACCTGAAATTCAAAGTTTATCAATGAATTATAGTGGACTTGAATTTGGAAATTTAAACAATGAAATGGTTGTTATTCCCGGAATTGATTTATTAATCACAACAAAAGAAAACTTCTCTATTATTGATTATTTAAATTCGAATTTAAATGCAATTCATGATGAAATTATCTTCGAAAACAATAAAATCATCATTGGTGAATATATCTATTATGTAAAACAAATTTCACCGAACACTTTTTATCTAGGTAAGACAGAAAAACCAATTTTAATTTCTAATACAGATCAAACGATTCTTGAAATGAAAGGTGATTTGTCAAATTTTGTGAATGTTAAAGGTGGTGGATTTATGATGTCAATTTTAGAAATGTACCCGCTCTATAAAGCTTCTAAAAAATTCATAGAAAGTACAGATCATTTTGACCTTAATTTCAAAGCAGCAAATTCAAAATACATTCGAATTAAAGGAAGTTTAAAATTCAAAAAAGATCATTTTGTTGCTAGTGAATCATTGTTATTTCTTTTAGGCAGCGGACTTATCGACTAAATAAATTGATGTCTTCATTTTGATAGACGATTTTCAGTTTTTTTATCGTACATTTGTAATGTATTAGTTGGTATAAATACCTTTCAAGTAAGTTCCTTCGTTTTAGGCTGATAATAAGTTTCTTTCGTCAAATTTTACAAAATCTGTATTTATTAAATTCTATAATCTATTCAAAGTGAATAGTTAAAACATAATTTTATTAAGTATTGAATGGCGAAATCGCAAGAAACCTTTGGTAAAAAAGAAAAAGAAGCAAAACGTTTAAAAAAACGTCAAGACAAAGCAATCAAACAACAAGAGAGAAAATCTACAGCTACAGGTGGTGGTTTAGATAGTATGATGGCATATGTAGATGAAAATGGATTCATTACAGATACTCCGCCAGATCCAACAAAAAAGAAAAAAATCATTGCTGAAAATATTGAATTAGGAGTTCCTAAAAGAGAGGCAGAAGATTTAACAATCCCTAAAACTGGAAAAGTTGAGTTTTTCAATGATTCAAAAGGTTTTGGATTTATTAAAGAAACAGCAACTCAAGAAAAATATTTCGTTCACGTTCACGGTTTATTAGAAGAAATTCGAGAAAATGACAACGTTACTTTCGAACTTGAAAGAGGAATGAAAGGAATGAATGCAGTGAAAGTTAAAAAGATTTAATAGGTTTTACCTTAATCATATTAATGGTGTCTTAGAATTATCTTAGACACCATTTTTTATTGTAATAACTTTTCTTCTTTTGGAACTAATAATAGGAAAATCAATCCTAAAACAAAAAAGAATGCAACAGATACTATTGAATATCTCATTGAATCAAATAGAACTTCCATAACACCAAAAAACAATGTTCCAGTAACTATTCCAATTTTTTCAGTCACATCATAAAATGAAAAATAACTAGTATGATCTTCAGTTTCAGGTAAAAATTTAGAATATGTTGAACGAGCAATCGCTTGAACTCCTCCCATTACAATACCTACACCACAAGCTAATAAGTAAAATTCAACTGGAGTATGAATAATAAAACCAGCTGCACAAATTAATACCCAAATAGAAACAGCAATTATTAAAGTTCGCATATTACCAATTTTATTCGATAATCTTGACATAGCAAATGCTCCTGCAGCACCCAATAATTGAATCAAAAGAATTGCAATAATTAATCCACTGTCATCTGGTTTTCCAGTAATTTCATTAATTGGCCAATCGATTTCTTTTTTTGCGAAAAATGTTGCCATTAACATTACCGTTTGAACTCCTGTATTAAAGAAGAAAAACGATCTTAAATATTTTTTTAATCGTGTAGTTTTTTTAAACTCAACAAATACTTTTTTCAATTCCTTAAAACCTTTCCAAACGTATCCTTTTTCTTTTTCTTTAGTAGATTTTGTATTTGGTAATGCGCGATATGTTATTTGTGAGAATCCAATCCACCAAATTCCAACTAAAACAAAACACCATCTTGCAGGAATATTATGGTCTAAAATTCCAATATCCCCTGCTTTAACCATTATTAAACATACTATCAATAAAAGCATCGCACCGATATATCCCATTGAAAAACCTTTTGCAGAAATCTTATCATGGTCTTTTGGTTCAGCAATTTCAGGTAAATAAGCATTATAGAACACCAAACTGTTCCAAAATCCTATACTTGCTAGAAATAGTGAGAATAATCCAAGTTCAATATGAGCTGGTGAAAAATAGTATAATGAAATACATGCTAAAGAACCTAAGTAACAGAAAAATTGTAAAAATCTCTTTTTGTTACCCAAATAATCAGCAATACCCGAAAGAAATGGTGATAAAAATGAAACAACTAAAAAAGATGCTGAAAGTACAAAACTCATCAACGCAGAATTTGAAAGTTGAAAACCAAAAAAGTCAACAGTTACGTTTACATTTTCAGGTAACTCCATTGTTGAAGCATCTTCTAAACTAACATTAAAAAATTTAGATTTGAAATAATTAGTTGTAACATTATCATAGAAAATAGGAAATATCGCAGAAGAAATAACTAAATTATAAACTGAATTTGCCCAGTCATAAAAAACCCAACCTCTGATGATTTTTTTGTTCCCTTTTTCCATGATATAGTGTTAATGTTGTTATTTTGAAACCGATTCTCCTTTCACATATTCATCTAAATATGAAAAAAGCGGCATTAATTCTCCATTTAAATTTGTTTGACTTCCTCTTTCAATAATTGCATCTGGATCTTCTCCAAACATAGCTGGAAAGACTTCGTCAATTAAATTATCTCCAAAATCTTCTGAAGCATCTAATGGTAATTCACATGGTAAATTATCAACAGCCATTACTGCGATTACACCTTCCTTCATGAAATCATCTTCTGTTTCAGTGATCGGATTGTAACCATAAATAGGATCTGCTATTTTACTTGGACGAATTGTACAACCAATTGCTGAATCAATATCACAAGAAATATCTGCAACTACTGATAATCTGTTCGATGCTTTTTTCAAATCATCTCTTGTGATTATAATTGGCGATTTATTACTCCAAAAGTGACAAGGAATGTACATGTCCGTATTGTCTAAAAATCTTGTAAAGGTCGATTTATACAATTCTGGATTCGAATAAAAATCTTTTTTATCAAATGGAGTTTCATCTTTTCTACCAAAATATCCATCCACTTCAATATGTGTAAAAATAGGCTCATCAAATGAACCATTCATATATTCATCAGCAGAAACTTCTTTAATTGGTAATAATTTGATGATTTCTCTAGCACCATTCCCTACTCTACCAAATCCAGTCAATACAATGCGAGTGTTTTTAGGAAGAACTACTTTTTTTAATTCTTCTTCTACTTCCACTCGATCTTTACATAAATTCGCTTCTTTGATAGAATATAACTTATGTTTCAATCCATAAGTTCTAAAACCATTATAAGTACCTACAATACCTGCGTATCGACCAAAACCTATAATTCGTTTGTTATCTTTATTTTTTAAAACCTCGTAATCAATCAATTGAATCTTTTTATCTAAGATGGCTCTTAATAAATCACGATTATATGGTTGCTTTTTAAAAGTATGAGAGAAGAACATGAACTTTTTGTTTGGAATCAAGTCACTGATATTCACCTCTTTTACGCCAGCAATTAAATCACAACCTGTCAAATCTTCTTGAACTGTTATGCCTTCTGCAATATAATCTTCATCCTTGTAAGCTCTAATTGGGCTAGGTTGAACAATCACTTTAACATTAGGGAATTTTGCTTCAACTTGTTTACACTGTTTAGGAGTAAGAGGAACACGCTTATCTGGTGGAACTTTACCTTCGCGAATGATTCCAATTTTTACTTCTTCCATACTAAATAGTTCTATTCTAAATTAAATTAATTTAATGGTTCTTTTAATAAATAAGCGTCGATGAATTCTCTTACACATCCTTCTCCACCTTTTTTATTCAAGATTACATCTACATTACTTTTAACAACATCAACTGCATCTGAAGGACACGCTGAAAAACCAATTTGTTTAATTATTTCTAAATCATTGATGTCATCTCCGATCATTGCAACATTCTCTAATTGGATTGTTAATTTTTCACAAATATCGGTCAAAATATTTATTTTTCTATCTCTTCCGACATAAAAATGTTGAATACCTAACATTTCTGATCGTGCTTTTACCATTTCAGATTTAAAACCAGAAGAAATAATCGCTACTTGAAAATCATTTTTAGTCAAATGAAGAACAGCCATTCCATCTTTCGTATTGTACTTTTTGAATTGATCCCCACTTTCTGTGAAATACATTCCACCATCAGTCATCACACCATCCACATCCAATACTAACAATTTGATTTTATTCAATTTATTTTTCCATTGTTCCGTTTTAAACATAGGTTTAAACAACAATGAATGTAAATCAATCGTATTTTCATCACAAACAGCTTGTAAATCAAAAATGGACATTTCTAAGACATTTTCAATTCCAAAATCTCCTAAGAAATCTTGAAATTCAACGCCGTATTTACTGCAAATTCCTTTAATATTCTGTTCTAAAAACACCTTTTTGAATTTTGGATTATGGATTTTTGATTTTGAATTGTAATCATCTAAAATTCAAAATCAAAAATCTAAAATTATTTATATCATTTTATAACCTACCGCTTCAGCAACTGGTCGTAAAGTTTCTAGTAATGCTTTGAACTCAGCATGATTTAATTGTTGAGAAGCATCCGATTTAGCTACTTTTGGATTAGGATGTGCTTCAATCAACAAACCATCAATTCCCATTGCTACACAAGCTCTTGCTAATACTGGAACGCCATAAGCATAACCCATAGCATGACTTGGATCTAAAACAATTGGTAAATTAGTTTTCTCTTGTAACCAAGCAACACCACATAAATCTAAAGTAAAACGTGTTCCAGTTTCAAACGTACGAATACCTCTTTCACATAAAATCACATTTTCATTTCCTCCTGATAATACAAATTCAGCAGCTTGAACAAATTCTTGTAACGTAGTACCGAAACCTCTTTTGATTAAAACAGGTTTTTGTGTTTTCGCACAAGCTCTTAAGATTCCTTGATCATACATTGCTTTCGCTCCAACTTGAATAACATCAGAATATTCAATTACATCTTGAATTTGAGTAGCATCTCTTACTTCTGTAATAACATTCAAACCATATTCTTCACGCATTTTAGCAAGAAGTTTTAATCCTTCTAACTCTAAACCTTGAAAACTATATGGACTTGTACGTGGTTTGTAACAACCTCCTCTTAAAGTAGATAAACCTAATTCCTTCAATAATTCAGATGATTCACGAATTTGTTCTTCTGATTCAACTGAACAAGGGCCACCAATTAATACAGTGTTTTTAGTATCACCACCTATTGTAATATCTCCAATCTTAACCGTTCTTTTTTCAGAACGATATTCTTTTGAAGCCAATTGAATATCATTAGCAAAAACCCATGATTTATCTGTTTTATCTTGCAAACTCGCTGGAACTTCTTTTACTCCAGAACCTGTTATCAAGACATTATTTCCATCTGAAACAATGTGAAATGCTTTATTATCAATAGCTAATTGACTTGCTTCCGAAGAAGAAATGGTGTTTTTTAATTGAATAATCATAATTCACTTTTAATTAGATTCACAAAAGTAACAATTCCGGCTGCTTTACCATCTTTTTTTAACACTGGTAAGTACATAATTGGAAAAGCACAATTTTTAATAAGTTTTAATAAATCGAAGACGGTTTCATTTTCGAAAATATGCTTTGGATGTTCATTAATTAACTCCAAAACATTTATTTCATTTAAATCCTTTATATGTTTCAATAATCCTTTTCGAACATCTGCATTTGAAATAAGGCCTTTAAAATGATGATGATCATTTAATACTATACAAAATCCTAAATTCCCTTTTTCAATTGTTTTCAAAACATGTTCTAACGTCAATTCATTATCAAAAATCACTGGGGATTCTGAAACAGGAATCATGAAATCTTTCAATTGAAATTCAGATTCTACTTCACGTTTTGTTAAATTCATCAAAGCATGTCCGATACTTGGAGCATTAAACAAATAAGATCCTGAAACAGAAGAACTAACTCCCATGTTTCTCAAAATGAACGAAACTTCTCCATTTACACCTCCATCTACATGAATTGATTTATCAGGAAATAACTTTCTGAATTTACGTATCTTCGAAAAGTTATAAGTATCAAATTTACCACCACTTTGACCTGGAATTGTCACCATGATTAAAATAAAGTCAAATGAGCTATACGATTCAAAAACCTCAATATCAGTTGGAGTAATAATTGCTAAACCTTTTTTTCCAGTTATAGTTGATGGAATATTCAAAGGCTCTTTCAAATCTTCGAATTGAAAAGTCAAGTATTCAACTGGATTTTCTTCTAATAAGGAATAATATTTCGAAGGATTTTCAGTAATAATATGTAAATCGATTGGTAGATTACACCACGTTCTTATTTGCTTTATGTCTTCAAAAACACTCAAATCGTCGTTGCAATCTACATGAAGTAATTCAACTTGATGCTGAACTAAATCTTCAATTACTTCTTTTAATGGACGTTTTTTATCGCTATAAATGGAAGCTGAAATTTTCATCTATGTTATCTAATTTTAATCTATAAAGATAATGAAATTGTGAAATTATAAAGAAAGAATCCTAATTCAATAGTTATTTATAATTTTGCCACATGAACGCAATCAATTTAAAGAATCAAATCTATACTGGAGCAGATGGTCGACAAAGTTTAATCGACTTGACAATTCCAGAAAATTTCAACAATCAATTAATGGTTTTTATCCATGGTTACATGGGCTACAAGGATTGGGGTTGTTGGAATTTAGTTGAAAAATACTTCACAGATTTAGGATTTGGATTTTGTAAATACAATGTAAGTCACAATGGTGGAACGATTGAAAATCCAATTGATTTTCCAGATTTAGAAGCTTTTGGTCAAAACAATTATTCTAAAGAATTATTCGATTTACAATCTGTTTTAAATTGGTTAGAGACTCAATTTCAATCTTTACCTTCTATTACTTTAATTGGTCATTCAAGAGGTGGTGGAATCGCTTTATTAACTGCTTTAGATTCTCGAGTTGATAAAGTGGTTTCTTGGGCTGGTATTTGCGATATTGAAAAAAGATTTCCAACAGGTTCAGAATTAAAAGTTTGGAAAACTCAAGGTACACGTTACGTTGTGAATGGTAGAACAAATCAAAAGATGCCGAATAAATATTCTCAATATGAAGATTTTGAAGCAAATAAAGAAAAATTAAACATTCAATCTGTTTGTGAAACTTCTAAAAAACCAACTTTTTTAATTCACGGGGATGCTGACACTTCTGTAGAATTGGAAGAAGGTAAAAATATTGCTGGCTGGAGAAGAACTCGTTTATTTGAAATTGAAGAAGCTGATCACACTTTTGGAAGTGCTCATCCGTGGAATGAAGATCATTTACCGGAGCATTTAGAAAAGGCTTGTTTCTTAACAGTTAGTTTTTTAGCGATTGAAGGTTTATAAAATCTAAAAGATTTTTCGTTTATGAAAGATGATAATAAAAAAGATAAACTAGGAATTCTAACAGAATTAATCAAATTAGCAAAGGCTGATAATGATTTAAGAGACATGGAATTTCAGTTTTTACTTTCTCTTGCTTCTCAAATGGGCGTTTCTAAAGATGAATTCATTCAATTGTTCGAACAATACATTCAATTTCTACCACCTAAATTAGAATTCGATCGAATCGTTCAGTTTCATAGATTAGTTTTAGTTATGAATGTTGATTCAAACACAAGCGATTCAGAAATAGAATACATCAAACAAGCTGGAATTAAAATGGGATTAAATCCGCTAGCTACAAATGAAATTTTGAGAATAATGGAAAACTATCCAAACAAAGTTGTTCCAACAGAAGTCCTTCTTAGCGTTTTTAGTTCATTTCATAATTAATAATTATTCTAACCTTGAGTGAATTGAGATTGTTGACAACTCTTAAACTAATTCTGTATCGACAACTATCTTCCTCCTTTGAAGGAGGATCGAGGAGGATGACAGCTATTTTCTCAATTCAGTATCGTTTCGCTTCGAAATACAAATTCTCATTTTCATCGCCCTCAATCTCCTTGCGCTATCGCTTAGTCTTCGCAAATATATTTGCTCTCCTCATCAAGGAGGGAAATATAAAAACTACAAATTATACTCTTTAATAAATTTGTAATTTGTCAATTTGAAATCTGCAACCTATTTAATCACCAACTTATAAATCAAACCTTCTAATCCATTTGTCTTAATTTCCAACATTTGCTCTAATTGTCGACCAATTTTTGAATCAGGAAAACCTTTCCCTTTATACCAAACAAGATAATATTCAGGAATTTCAACTAACAAATAACCTTTGTATTTTCCATAAGGCATTCTAGCATTCGCTAAATCCATTAATTCTTTTCTTGCTTGTTCTTGAAAATCCATCTGTATAATTAAAAATGGCCTTCCCATTTGAGAAGACCATTTGTTCGTTAAAAATTATTTTTTGGGAATACGTTTCAATGTTTCTAGTAGGTACCCCCAATATTTTTGTACTGAAGAAATTTGAACTTTTTCATCCGGTGAATGCGCTGCACGAATATTTGGACCAAATGAAATCATATCTGTACCAGGCAAATGTTTTCCTAAAATTCCACATTCCAATCCAGCGTGACATGCTTTAACATGAGGTTCATCTTTAAACATCTCTTTATATAAATCTGTCATCAAATTTAATATCGGTGACGTTGGATTTGGTTGCCATCCTGGATAATCTCCACTTTGAACAACTGCTGCGCCCATATTCTCGAAAGATGCACGAATTGAAT
>JAJTEO010000002.1 GCA_021300395.1 Fluviicola sp.
ATACATGTAAGTATACATGGGCTGTGTTTGACTATGTAATCCTAAACCAGCAAAAATTGCTTTATCCTTCTTAAGGCGCATTTTCCAACCCATTCTAGGTTCAATCTGACTAAACGAATTGCTCAATGAAAAATACTGATTATGAAGACCAAACGTAAAATCCATGTTTTCTTTCATTCTCCATTTCCATTGAATAAAAGGCTGAATCAACATTGCAGCACCTTTATAATTCCAACGATTAATGAAATGAGAATGATCATCTGTTAAAACGGAATCAATCATACTGAAAATGAAACCATCTAAATTAATACCTGTTTTAATCAAATGTTTTTTATCTATTTTGTGGTTTAAGCTCAAGAACAAAGATGACTTAGATGTTTTAAAAGAATATCCCATCAAAGGATAAACAGAATCTAAAATAATATTTGTTTTTGAAGAATCTAAATGTCTTACAACATAGTTATGGTTTGCATGTTGATTTTCTTGACTTATTGCAATTGTGGAAGTAAAGAATGTTTTTTCACTTAATGTTTTTTTATAAACGAAACCTGTAACACCCATTGCCGTTCCAAAATATTGATCTCTATCGCTTTCACCATATAATTCTGAGGTAAACTTTTTTTGATCAGAAATTAAAATTGAAATTTGACTTTTTCCACCTATTCCAAAAAATGAAAGTGTCCCTCCTTTTTTTAAAGTCCAATTAAACTTATAGGCAAAATCTCCATAAACGGGGACGGCATCAGTGCCTATACTAATTCCAAAAGATTTAAATAAACTTAAAGTTGAATATCTTCCCATTACTAGGAAACTAGATTTTCTTTTTTTACTTAATGGTCCTTCAGATAAGAATTCAGTTCCTAAAAAACCAAATTGTCCAGTAAACTCATAATTGTTATTATTCCCATTTCTTAATTTTAAATCAAAAATTCCAGAAGTACTATTTCCATATTGAGCAGGAAAAGCACTCATGAAAAAATCAGAATTGCCTAAAATTTTATTGTTAAGAATCGTTACAGGTCCACCAGTACTTCCAGAAATAGCAAAATGAGAAGGATTTGGAATATCGATGCCTTCTACTTTCCAAACAACACCTAGAGGTGAATTTCCACGAATAATAATGTCATTTCTTGAATCATCAGCTCCTTGAACACCTGCAAAATTAGAAGCCATTCGAGCAGGATCTGAACGTGAACCAGGATAACGATTCGTTTCTTCCACACTAAATTGTTGAGCAGATAAAAGTGCCATTTCATTGATTACTTCACCCTTCTTTCTTGCAACAATTTTAACTTCAGGTTGATCAACGTATGCCTCTAATAAACTAATTTGTAAAACCGTTTCTTTTCCAGAATTTACTTCAACTGTTTGTGTGTTTGTTTCATAAGTTGAAAGTGTTATTGTCATTGAATATTTTCCAACTGGTACATTATTGATTTCAAAAGAACCTTCTAAATCTGATAATGCTCTAAATTTTTTAGTAGAATCTCCCGTGAAAATTTCAATTTTAGCACTTATTAAAGGGAAATTTGTTTCATTGTCAACGACCTTTCCCCTAACAGTTTGTGAAGGTTGTGCTAAAACAAAAAATGATGATATAATAAAACCAATCGTGAATAGTGTTTTCATTTTGATGAACTTTAAAAGTCGCGAAAATAATAAACTAAAACGAAAATTGATAATAAAATTTTAGCTAATGGTCTATTTAGCTTTTTGAGAAAATTCCTCTTTTGTCCAATCTTTTTTATAAACGAAAGTAAAATTGTAAACATTTAATGAATTCAAAAAGAAATTTCTGATATTCGAATATGTTATTTCGTAATCACCTTTGTACCATAACGGAATGAAAGGAGGATCTTTCATTAAAAGTTTTTCTGCAGCAGAAAAATAATCCATTTGACTTGACAATTTAGTCGCTTTTTTACCTTGCTCAAATAATTTATCAAATTCTGGATTTACATAACGTGATTTATTATATAGAGAAGGAATTTCTTTTGATGTTGGTACATTTTTACCATAAAATAAACTTAAAAAGGACTCAGGACTTGGATAATCTGCTCCCCAACCAGATCTAAACATTTCGGATTTTGCATAATCAGCATCTTTCTCTGTTTGTTCAAAAGTTGAACCATCAATATTTACATTAATTCCTAAAACTTGAAAGATTTGTTTAGAAAATTCATCACATAGTGAAGATTGTATGTCATCAATCGTGAATCTTAAATTAACTGAACCAAAACCTTTTCCTCCAGGATAACCTGCTTCAGCTAATAATTGACGAGCTTTCTCAGGATTAAAAGTGTACCCATTTTCTTTTACACCTTTAAAATCATAGCCCCTAAATTCATCTTGCAATGGAGGGACAATTCCATAATATCCTAATTCATAATATTGGTTTTTTAGAATTTCTCTACCTATTTTCTCTCTGTCAATTGCATAGCTGAAAGCTTGACGAACTTTTGGATTTTTAAAACGTTCATCTGTAAGATTAAATAGAAAAAAACTTGTATTTAAAAATGGATTGTTCGACAAAATTAAAACTGGTGGAACAGAATTAAAATCTTGTAATCTACCTTCTAACATTTTTGTAATTCTACTTGTAGGTAAACCTGCAATAAAATCTGTTTCATGTTTTTCAAACAGATCTAATTGAGCTAATTTTTTATTCTCAATTATAAACTCTATGCCATCTAAATAAGGTAAACTATTTCCTTCATCATCTGTTAAATAATAGTCTTCATTTCGAGTTAAAATGATTGCATTAATCTCATCTTGTCTGTATTCTTTAAACTTAAATGGTCCTGTGCCAATCATATCATGCTCTAAATTAGCTTCATAAATTTTCTTTGACGAAATAGCACATGTTATGTGAGCTAATTTATTTAAGAAGTTATTGTCCTTTTCTTTTAATTTGAACATCACTTTATCACCTTCAACATTAAGACCACTTATAGATAAAGACTTACCATTGTGATATTCTTCTACCCCTTGTAAATTTCCTTCAAAAACTAAATTGTAACCTGGAGAAGCTAAACCTTCAGCATTTTTTTTACAAATCAATTCAATTGTAGATTTTACATCCTCAACCGTTAAAATACGTTCTTCTTCATTTGTAAAAATAGTATGTGGGTGAAATTTTACATCTGATCTAAGCTTAAATTCATAAGTTAACCCATCAGGACTAATTTTCCAAGATTCTGCCAATTGAGGTTGAACTTTCAAGTCTTTAGGGTTTAAAGAAACTAATCCTTCCATTACTTGCGTTAAAACAGTTGAAGAATAAATATCTCTAATTTCTCTTGACACATATGTTGATGGCCCATTGTTTAAGGCCATTTTAAACGTTCCACCTGCAAACTCAAAAGAAGATTTCGTTGCATCACCGCATGAATATAAAATAAAAAATATACTGAAAATCAAGACTAATTTGCTCATACTTATGATTGTTTTTAATTGTCAATTTTTATTCATCTTAATTTTATATATCCATTTAACCTGAACCGATTTAAAAAGTGTTCTTCTGAATTTCAAATAAAATTTATACACAAGGTTAACAAATTTTAGTAATAGTTAATGTCCTCTGACTAAAAAGTTTCTTTGAGTAAAAAAAATTAGGTGACCAATTTGTGAAATGAAATTGTTTCTATTTAGTTGTTTTTCTTTTGATTGTAATCAAAATATGTAACTAAAAACAATATTTACATACTAAAAAATATCATTAAAATATCAATGATTTGAAAATTGTTAATTTTTTTATGAAAATTGTTAATTGAATGAAAAAAATGTTATATTTGCTTTCATTAAAAAATTGTAAAACTTCTTGCTATTACAATAATACAACGTAAATAGATGAAAATTTTTCTTATTTCACTGATCTTTAGCTTAACTGGTGCAGTTGCATTTGGTTCTCTCTCTATTGAAGGAAGTTATCAAGGTAAGAACTTATATGTTCAGAACCCTATGGATGATGACGGATTTGGTTACTGTGCTACGAAAGTTACAGTTAACGGAGATATCTTACCTGGAGGTACGAGTATGGGAGCTTTCGAAATTGATTTTTCAATCTTTAATATTGAGATTGGAGAACCTGTTTTTATTGTAATTGAACACAATGACGGTTGTAAGCCAAAAATTTTAAATCCTGAGGTTTTATTACCTAGAAGTACTTTCAAAGTTTCTACAATTGAAGTGAATCAAAATGGTTTACTTACTTGGAAAACAACTGATGAGCACGGAAAATTACCTTTTATCATCGAACAATACAGATGGAACAAATGGGTAACTGTTGGAGAAGTTCAAGGAAAAGGAACACCTTCTTTAAATTCTTATGAATTCCAAGTTTCTCCTCATTCAGGTGAAAATATGGTTCGCGTAATTCAAATTGACCATTCAGGTGCTAAAAAAACATCTGCTAATGTTAAATTTACTTCGACTATTGCGCCAGTAGCTAAAAGTCCTGTAAAAGTTAAGAGTGTTATCAACTTCACTACAAATGGTAAAGCAATCGAAACTAGATATGAAATTCACGATGCATATGGAAGTATTGTGAAAAAAGGTGTAGGATCTTCTGTTAACTGTGAAAACTTAGTGAAAGGTTTGTACTATATCAGTTATGACAACATCACTGAGCAGTTTATTAAAAGCTAATTAACTTATTAAATATATAAACCCTGAAGTTTTCTTCGGGGTTTTTTTTTGACTAAAATTATGATTAAAAAAATTGAACATTTAGGAATTGCGGTAAATAGTATTGAAGAGTCAATTAAAACATTTGAAACTTTACTTGGTACAAATTGTTATAAAATTGAAGAAGTTGCTTCTGAAGGAGTTAAAACAGCATTTTTACAGGTTGGAGAATCGAAAATTGAATTGCTTGAAGCAACAAATCCAGATTCACCGATTGCTAAGTTTTTAGAAAAAAAAGGAAGAGGAATTCATCATATTGCTTTTGATACTTCTGACATTGAAAAAGAAATTGAACGTTTAACTAAAGAAGGATTTGAATTGATTCATAAAACACCAAAAGATGGAGCTGATGGAAAAATAATAGCATTCTTACATCCTAAATCTACAGAAGGTATATTGGTCGAACTTTGTCAAGACAAGTAATTTAATGGAAGCTAAATTTTTTAAAACTGAATTAGAATTTAGAAATTGGCTCGAAAAGAATCATAAGGTTTGCTCAGAATTAATTGTTGGTTATTATAAAGTAAAATCTAAAAAGTCCTCCATGACTTGGTCACAATCAGTTGATCAAGCTCTTTGTTTTGGATGGATAGATGGTGTGAGAAGATCTATAAATGAAGAAAGTTACTGCATCCGTTTTACGCCAAGACGAAAAGATAGTATTTGGAGTGCTATTAATATTTCCAAAGTTGAAAACCTAATTAGCAATGGATTAATGACCCCTGAAGGATTAAAAAGTTTTAGTTTTAGAACAGAAAATAAATCAAATGTATATTCTCATGAAAATGAGTTAGCCTTATCTTCAGATTTAGAAAATCAATTTAAAACAAACAATACTGCATGGGATTTTTTCAATCAACAAGCACCTTCTTATAAGAAAACAATTACTCATTGGATAATGAGTGCAAAGCAAGAAAAAACAAGAGTTTCAAGATTAGAAAAAACAATCACTTATAGTGAACAGCAAAAAAGAATAAATTAAAACCGTTTTTGCTTTTTAGAGATTAAATAAATCCAAAATAGTTTCTCCTCCAGTTATATGATAAGTATTTAATCCCGAAGATTTAGCTCCTTCTACATGGCGAATTGTATCATCAATAAAAAACGCTGAAGTTGGATTAATCGATTGGTCTTTACATACAAAATCGAAAATTTCTGCATTTGGTTTTCTCATTCCTATTTCATGAGATAAATAGACTTTATCGAAAAAAGAATTCAACTTTTTATCTGTTGTTTTAGCCAAAGAGCGATTTACAGCTTGAATATGAATTTCATTTGTGTTACTTAGTAAATAAAGCTTCTTTGTTTTTTTCAATTCCATTAACAATTCTAAATGTTCTTTTGGAAAATCTAATATCATAGCATTCCATGCGTGAACTACTTTGTTGGCTGTAGTTCCAACAGGTAAATAAGGTAATACTAAATTAATAAAATGTTGAGCAGAAATTTTTCCTATTTCAAGATCATCAAAAATCGATGTTTGATTTGCTTGAGCATACATTTCTTCAAAATTGGTTAAACCTAAATCTTGAAAAGCTTTTGTCGTTAATGAATAATCTAAATTCAAGATTACACCTCCTAGATCAAAAATAATTGTGTCAACATTTGTATTCATAAAATCAAAGATAAAATTAGATTTTGATTTGGTTGATGCTCTATTTAAATTTATTTGTCGGATTATCTCTATCTTCGTTAAAAAATGAAAAAATGAAATTATTTCTAAATTCTACAAACTACATCGATACAAATGAACCGATTGATTTATCGATTCCATTGTCAAATACTAACGATAATTTAAGAGCTTGGTATGTGGATGCGCCAGTAATTGAACCTGTCAGAAATGAAAGTTTTGTTGGATTAGTAACAGAAGGTGCTGGTGTGAATTTTAGAAATATCTTTTTTAATCCTCATGGTCATGGGACGCATACAGAATGCTTAGGTCATATAACACCAGTTATTCATTCTGTCAATCAATCTCTAAAAACATATTTTTTTAAAGCTGAAATAATTACCATTACACCTGAAGTTGTTGCATTAGAAACTGGTGAAATTGATTTAGTAATAACTGAAGAATTACTAAAAGAAAAGTTTACAAATCAAACTGAGGCATTAATTATTAGAACATTGCCAAATGATTCTGAAAAACAACATCGAAATTATTCAGAAACAAATCCTCCATATATATCCATAAAGTGTATACAATTAATGAATGATTTGGGAGTGAAACATTTATTAATTGACTTGCCTTCAGTTGACCGAGAATCTGATGGTGGAAAATTAGTATTTCATCATGCTTTTTGGCAAGTACCAGAAAATCCTCAATTCGATAAAACGATTACAGAATTTGTTTATGTTAAAAATGAAATTGAAGATGGAAGTTATATCTTAAATCTACAGACGGCTCCATTTGAAAATGATGCGACACCAAGTAGACCCGTTGTATACAAAATACATTAAAACAGAAAAGGTTAACCGTAATGGTTAACCTTTTCTGCAATTAGTAGTAGTTGTATGTATCTTGAAGAAATTTCTTTCTTTAATTCGTTTTAAAAAACAGGTTACATCTTCCATTTTCTGTAAACTTAATTACTACCGTGAATTTTTTAAAAGAGGAAAATTAGAACTGTTAAACTCTATAATCAAACTAGAAAATGAAAACCGCCTCTCCAAGCAGTGCTCCTCTTTTATCAAAATGTCAAAGTGAAACTGAAAGATAATAACCTGTGTTTTTCTCCTTATTTCTAAAACAAATATAGGAACTTCATTTTAACCAAATGAAGAGAATGAAGATTTCGGGATATTCATCTTTCAAAACTAAGTTTTGAGTTAATTTTAATATTTCTGAATGAATATTTTTAACATTTTGTTGAATAAAATAACGTTCAAAAAGAAAAGCTACCCGGTATTGAGTAGCTTTTCAAAATTTAATAGAATCTGATTTTACAACAAATTATCTAATATTTTAAAGAATAAATCTCTTTTTGCAGGTGATAATGGAACTTCAGAACCATCTTTCATAACTACAGAACCACCATTCCCTTTGTCATATCGTGCAACGAAATCTAAATTAATTAAATGAGATTGCTGTACACGTAAAAAATTATGAGCAGATAATAATGTTTCATAATCTTTCAACGTTTTAGATACCAAAATTTTCTTTCCTTCTGTTAAATAGAAAGAAGTATAATTTCTATCAGCTTCACAACGAATAATATGGTCTAATTCAACGATATGAACGCTTTCTTGTGTTTTTAAAACCAATCTACGTTTTTGATTTGGTTGAATGTTTAATTGCAATGCATCGAATTGACTTTCTTCTTTCTTCGTTCCTAATGTTTCCATTGCGTGAACTACAGCAGCTTTCAATTCTTCAGGATCAACTGGTTTTAAAATATAATCCAATGCACTAAATTTTATTGCTTTGATTGCAAATTCTTCGTGTGCAGTAACAAAAATAACTTCGAAATTTTTATTTGGAATTGCTTTTAATAAATCAAATCCCGTTCCATCTGGCATTTTAATATCTAAGAAAACAATATCTGGTTTGTGTTCTTCAATCGCTTTGATTCCAGTTTCAACGCTTTCTCCAGCTGGAATTGCTTCAATGTCTAAACCAAAAGAATTAATCATTTTAGCGATTAAATCTCTTGTCCTGTTTTCATCATCAATTATAATTGCCTTCTTCATTTTTCTAGTTTTTGGGAGGGTTTGTGTCAACCTGATAAGGTAACGAAATTAATATTTTTGTTCCAGTTTGCAACTCTTTATTGTAATCATCAATAATTAAATACCCGTCTGTTTTGTATTTCATATTTAAATTATTGATTCTTTCTTTTGTAATATTTAAAGCCATACTTGTATGATCTTTACGTTTTTTATTCTTTTCGGAATTTGATCGACCTATACCATTGTCCATGATTTCAATATGCAACATGTCTTTTTCTCGTTTGAAGATAATTTTAATGAATCCACCTTCAACTGTATGTAATTGACCATGTTCAATCGCATTTTCAATAAATGGCTGAGTGATCATCGGAGGAATCATCGCGTGATCCAACATCATATTCTCATCCATTTCAATATCAAATTCAAATCGATCTTCAAAACGTAATTTCTGTGTCTCAAGGTATTTTTGAAGAATTTCCATTTCGGTTGTAATCGGAATAAATTCTTTCGGTGAATTTTCAAGAATCAAACGAATCAAACGGGAAAAATTAACCAAAAATTTTGTCGAGTTTTTTGTGTCATTATCATAGATATAACTTTGAATCACTGACATCGCATTAAAAATAAAATGCGGATTCATTTGTGTACGAAGTAAGGTTTGCGACATTTCAGCTTCTTTTTGTTGCTGACGAATTTTGTTTTGATTTTGACGCGAAATTATGATTACACCCGCCAAAATAATAATGATGATAAAACCAATAATAATATAGGTTTGAAAGCTATTTCTTAATTCTGTATTCTCTAATTTTGTAGAAGTAATTACACGTTCTTGGCGCTGACGTTCAATAGAATCGGCTTGCATAGAGATTAAACGCTCTCGTTGTTCAGATCGATATAATTCGCTTAACTCGGCAATTTTAGTAGAAGCTTGTAATGAAGTATTGCTATCCACAAAATTCAAATATTTAGTTAAATACCAAAGTGATTCTTTTGATTTTCCAACTTTATCATACACCTCAGAAATAATTCTATAAGTTGGATAAATCTGACTCTTTGAACCAAATTGTTGACGGATTTCAATTGATCTATTTAAATAATTTAAAGCTATTTGATATTTTTTCTTAATCAAGAAAACCCTTCCAACATTATGATAAACACCAGCAATCTTTTCTCTATTTCCTGTTGATTCATAATAAACCAAAGCTTGATTAAAATTACTTGCCGCTAAATCATATTGCTTGAAATCAGAATACACCATCCCAAGATTGTCATGTGCTTCTCCTAAACCGTTGTTGTCCTTTAGTTTCGATAATAATTCAATTCCTTTTAAATTGACGTCAATAGCTTTGTTGTATAATTTTCGTTCTTTGTAAACCGTTCCTAAGTTAATCAAACCAAGTGCCATTTGACGTTGATCATGAATTTGTCTCGAATACTCGTATGATTTTTTAAAGAAAAATTCGGCATCTTTTAAATTAGCGATTGACTTTTGCGACATCCCTAATTCACGAGAAATTCGAGCCATTTTAGGTAAATCATAAGCTTCTGTAGCCAATCTATTTGCAATCAAATTTTTTGCAACACTCAATTCAACTTGACCGAAAAAGTCGTAAATCTTTGCTTGCGTATTAAAACTTTCAGCAATTACACTTTTATTAGCTGAACGACGAGCATATTGGATTGAATTATCGGTATAATAAAAAGCAGAATCTTTGTTATTGTTCTGCATGAAATTATAAGCTATTTTAGAATAAACTTCAGAAATATTGGCGTTATTTCTTGACTTTTTAGCAATGTGTAATGCTTCGTTTAGATAAATATTTGCCTTTTCAAAACCGAGTGTTTTACTCTGATAAAGTCCTAAATATTTATAAATTTCAAATTTTACTTCTTTAGAAGATAGTTTTTTCAGAAATGGCTCAAGCGCTAAAACATCTTTGTAAAAATTTTCTTGATTTCCCTCTATTTCTTCAATTTGAATGGTGAACAACAAAGCTTTGAATCGCTGAAGATTATCTAAATTTCTACTTTTTTGAAGTATCACATGAGATATAGAATCAGCTAGGTATATATTGTGATTTTTATAGAATTCACCTAGATTTAAAAGACGCGTAAATTTTCGATTTTCATTTTTCTCTCTACTTAAAGCACTTTTTAAACGTATTTCCTCATTCTTTTGCCCAAAAACAAAAGTTGATTGTAGCACAAGAAATGCCAATATAGTGCAAAAGTGTTTTAAATTTCTAGTTTTCATTTGTCTGTGTTAAAGATATCATTTTTAAAATATCTACAAACATTTTTTGTTTCAATTTTAACTCAAAATGGCAAAAATCAAAAGCCGTTTCTAACCGTTAGAAACACTTAGACCCCTATTATTAGTGAGTTATTTTTAATTTTTGATCCAATAAATCCCTTTTAGATGCTTCCTTTATTACCTAATTTCCTGAGAAAAATCGAGATTATTCACTAACTTTGCACTTTCAAAAAAAATCGTAGAAACATGGAGTATAATTTTAGCGAAATCGAACCAAAATGGAGAAAATTCTGGGCTGAAAATAAAACCTTTAAAGCAGATAATTCATCTGAAAAACCAAAGTTTTATGTATTAGATATGTTCCCTTATCCTTCTGGTGCAGGTTTACATGTTGGTCACCCACTTGGTTACATCGCTTCTGATATTTATTCACGTTTCAAACGTTTACAAGGTTTTAATGTATTGCATCCAATGGGTTACGATTCATTTGGTTTACCTGCTGAACAATATGCAATTCAAACAGGACAACATCCTGTAATTACAACAGAGGAAAATATTGCTCGATATAGAGATCAATTAGACAAAGTTGGTTTCTCGTTCGATTGGGACAGAGAGGTTCGTACTTCATCTCCTGAATATTACAAATGGACACAATGGATTTTTATTCAATTATTTGATTGTTGGTACAATAACAAAACGAATAAAGCAGAACGAATTTCAGGTTTAGTTGCTGAATTTGAGGCAAATGGAAATGCATCTGTTCATGCTTGTTCTGATTACAATGGTACTTTTTCTGCTACTGAATGGAATGCTTTCAACGAACAAGAAAAAGAAGCAATTCTTCAAGAGTACCGTCTGGCTTATTTAGCTGATTCATGGGTAAACTGGTGTCCTGCTTTGGGAACAGTTTTAGCAAATGATGAAATCGTAAATGGTGTTTCTGAACGTGGTGGTCACCCAGTTGAACAAAAATTAATGCGTCAATGGTCGATGCGTATCAAAGCGTATGCTGAACGTTTAATTCAAGGTTTAGAAAATGTAGAATGGACAGATTCTATTAAAGATATTCAACGCAACTGGATTGGGAAATCGATTGGGGCGTCTGTAAAATTTGAAGTGTTGGCTTCGACTCCGCTCAGCCAACAATCAACTTCGCTCAGCCAACATATCGAAGTTTTCACAACTCGTCCTGATACTATTTTTGGGGTTTCATTTATGGTGTTAGCACCGGAACATCCTTTAGTTGAAGAAATTACAACTGCTGAATACAAAGATGCTGTTGAAAATTATAAAAAAGCGGCTTCTTTAAAAACAGAACGTGATCGTCAGTCAGATGTGAAAAACATTACGGGACAATTCACAGGAGCTTATGCTATTCACCCTTTTACAGGAGATAAAGTTCAAATTTGGATTGGAGATTATGTACTGGCTTCTTATGGAACAGGTGCTGTAATGGCTGTTCCTTGTGGTGATCAACGTGATTGGGATTTCGCAAAGCATTTCAACTTAGAGATTAAAAATATTTTTGCGGATAAAGATATTTCTGAAGCGGCTTATACTGAGAAAGATGCTGTAATTGCTAATTCAGATTTCTTAAACGGATTAGAAGCAAAAGTTGCCATGCAAAAAGCAATCGAAGCGATTGAAGCAAAAGAAATTGGTAAAGGAAAAACGAATTACCGTTTACGTGATGCGGTGTTTTCAAGACAACGTTATTGGGGTGAACCTTTCCCAGTTTATTACAAAAATGGATTGCCTGTGATGATTGAAACGCAACATTTACCAATCATTCTTCCTGAAGTAGAAAATTATTTGCCAACTGCAGATGGTCAACCACCGTTAGGGAATGCAAAAACATGGGCTTGGGATACTACTAAAAACGAAGTAGTTTCCAATGAATTGATTAACAATGAAACGATCTTTCCGTTGGAATTAAACACAATGCCAGGATGGGCGGGAAGTTCTTGGTATTTCTTACGTTACATGGACGCTCAAAACGAAGCAGAGTTTGTAAGTAAAAAACAAGCAGATTACTGGGGACAAGTAGATTTATACATCGGTGGTTCTGAACACGGAACAGGTCACTTATTGTATTCTCGTTTCTGGACAAAATTCTTATTTGATCAAGGATTTATCAATTTTGATGAACCATTTAAAAAGATGATCAACCAAGGAATGATTTTGGGTAGAAGTAGCTTTGTTTACCGAATCAAAGACACAAATAAATTTATTACAAACTCTTTAAAATCGAATTACGAAACGATTCCATTACACGTTGATATTTCAATCGTTGATAATGATAAATTAGATATCGAAGCATTTAAAAATTGGCGTTCTGATTATGCAGATGCTGAATTTATTTGCGAAGAAGATGGGACATACATTTGCGGTCATGAAGTTGAAAAAATGTCGAAATCGAAATTCAACGTTCAAACGCCTGATGAATTAGTAGAAAAATTCGGAGCAGATACATTGAGAATGTACGAAATGTTCTTAGGTCCATTGGAGCAAAGTAAACCATGGGATACAAAAGGTATCAATGGCGTTCACAACTTCTTACGTAAGCTTTGTCGTTTGTTTGAAGGAGAATTAACTTCTGGCGAACCGACAAAAGAATCGTTAAAAACATTACACAGAACCATCAAGAAAATTGGGGATGATTTAGAGCGTTTTTCATTCAATACAGGAGTTTCTAACTTCATGATTTGTGTGAATGAATTGACGGATCAAAAATGTAATAATAAAGTTATTTTACAAGAATTGGTGATTTTACTTTCTTCTTATGCACCACATTTATGTGAAGAATTATGGGTAAAATTAGGAAACGAAGCAGGAACATTGAGTTATGCTAAATTCCCAACATTTGATGAAAGTGTTTTAGTTGAAGCTAATTTCTCTTACCCTGTTTCATTTAATGGTAAAGTACGTTTCAAAGTGGAATTACCTTTAGCAATGACACCTCAAGAAGTAGAGAAAGAAGTAATGAGCAAAGAAGAAGCGAAAAAATACCTAGAAGGAAAAGATCCTAAAAAAGTGATCGTTGTTCCAGGTAGAATTGTGAATGTTGTTTTGTAGGATATAGATTACAGATTGGCAATTTGCAAATTAGCAGATTTAATAATTCTTTAAATACTAAAAAAGCGAATCAAAATTAATTGATTCGCTTTTTTTATGATTAATAATTTTATATCCTATTTCGGAGAAAAAGTACCGTCTTTCACTTCCATTCCGTTAGCAAATGTTTTTTCAATCGTTACTTTTCCTTTTTCGTTGTAAACTAAGAATTTTCCGTGTTTTATACCTCCTTTATAATTGATTTCAGAAGTAATTTTTCCTCTTCGATCATATTGTTTCATTGGTCCGTCTAATTCTCCTTCTTTATAGTTTGTAACGATTGCAGCCATTTTTCCACCAGGATAATATGCAATCCACTCTCCGTCTTTTTTACCGTTTTTGAAATCTCCTTCTTCTGTTTTTCTAAAATCTTTTGCTGAATAAGATGCTGAATGTCCATCTTTTACGCTTTCTTTAATTTCACGTCCTTTCATGAAACCGTATTTAACTTTAGATTTTTCTTTAACTACTTTATAGGTCACTACATCTTTTGGACTTCCATTTTCGAAGTAATCTACCCATTCTCCTGTTTTGAAGTTGTCTTTATAAAAACCAGTTAATTTTGGATGACCAGAAGGATAAAATGATTTCCATACACCATTCATTAATCCTTTTTTAAATGAAACTGAATTCTTCAAAACAGCATTGTCCCAATAATTCAACCATTCTCCTTCTTCTTTTCCATTTACGTAAACTCCATCCATTAATAAGACTTCATTTTCGTACCATGTTCTCCAACGACCGTTTTTCTCATCGTTTGCAAAATCACCTTCTTTAAATTTCTTTCCGTTTTGATACCAATACGTCCAATGACCTGTTTTTTTATCATCCGTATATTCAGCAGTATAAGAAACTTGATTTCCTGTTGGATACCAATATGTCCATTTACCATTTTGTTTATCTTTCAAGAAAGAACCTTGCATATCCAAAGAGCCAGTATTCGTGTACCAAGTCCACTCCCCTGTTTTTTGTCCTTCTAAATATTGTCCTTTTACTTGCAGACGTTTCTTGTCATAGAAGTATTGGTAATCACCATCTAATAATCCATTTTTGTAATGTGTGATTTTTTCAGTTTCACCTGTATAATAAGAATAGATCCATTCTCCATCCATTTTACCATTTTTGAAACTTCCTGTTAACAGTTTGTATCCGTAAATACTGTTTTCTTCAAAAGGACCATCTTTCAAGCCATCTTTATAAGCATAATATTCTTTTAATGTTCCTGTGTTATGATACACAAACATCTCACCTGTTCCATTTGTAATCGTTTGTGTGTGAACAGAATCGTCAATCCAAAATGAGCGAACATAGTTTACACTATCTACTTCTTCTTCGTGAGATTTTTCTTTTCCATCGATGTAATAATATTTCCAAATACCGAATGGTCTATCGTCTTTAAAACTTCCTTCTTTGGCTAATTTTCCATTTTCATTCCATTCACGAGAGATACTGTCTTGCTTATCCATTTTGAAATAGCCTTCTTGTTTTGGTTTTCCATTTGGATAATAAACCATCACTTTTCCATTCAATTTTCCTCTGTAATAATTTCGTTCTTCTTCTATTGAACCAAACTTGTCAAAGTAAATCCATTTTCCGTGATTGTCTTCCGTTTCTCCTAATTGATCAACATAATATGAACCTGTTGATTGAATTTTAGTTTTATTAAAATCCCAATATTGTGATACCCTTTTTGAAAGATTTTCTTTTTTAATTTCTTGTGCAAAAAAGAAAGAAGGTAGAAAAATTAGTAGAAATAAATTGTACTTAAACATATTTAAAAGTTTATTAAATAACTTAAATTTTGAAATTTGTTACATCATTTTTAGGATGCCTCTTACGATCAAGAAAGCTCCAAACCCTAGAAAAATAATTCCTATGAAATGATTTAATGTGTTTAATCTTTTCTCTGTAACCAATGGTCTCAATTTTTTAGCTCCTAAGATTTTCAAGAAATCAATTGAAAAATATGTAATTAGAATAATTAGAACAAATGGTAATTGTGATTCTTTTCCATGGATAGTTAAAATACTGAACCAATAGAAGATAACCATTGGATTAAAGAAGTTTAAAATAAATCCTTTGAAAAATAATTTCCAATAATTTTGTTGAATGACATTTCCATCTTCATCTAAAACCACTTTTTTCTGTTTTTTAAAGTAGGAGACAATTCCATACGTTAAAAATAAGATTCCAGCAATTAATTTAGCTTTATCATTGTTTTCACCAGCTTCGGTGATTGAGGCAACTTTCGAAAAGAAAAAATAGACTAAAGCAATGTAAATTAAGTCACTAAGTAAAACTCCGGCGTCAAATGAGATGGCAGAACGAACACCTTTGCGGATACTAGTTTCTAATAGCACAAAGAAGACTGGACCAATCATTATGCTTAAAACAAGTCCAGTAATAATTCCTTCTATAACAAATTCAATCAATTTTTTTCAGATTGCGTATTCTACAAATATAGCATTTTCCTTTTTTTATGCAATGATTAAAAGCGTTGATCAACGGATTTGCAAAAAAATAACAGGTTATTTGCTGAAATAATTCATTTTTAAAGGAAGTTCATTACATTTGCATTAATGAATGGAAAAATGGATTTTGTTACATTCAAAAACTAATTTATTTTAAAAATTATGAAGATTGCAGCAGCAAATAAAAAATTAGATGAAATCATTGCGAAAGTTTCAAAAGAAGGTGTTTTAGCAAGTGGTTTAATTGAAGATTTGAAAGAATTAAGAGAGTTTGCTCTAAAAGAACAAGATCCATTAGTGGTTAAAGTATTACGTTTAACTTATGAATTTTTAAGTGAGCGTGAAGCATTTGATGTAAAAGGTCAATTTGAAGAAGACGAAGAAGGAAATGAATATCCTTTGGAAATCGAAGATCAAGAAAACTTATTGTATTTGTTAGATCTTTTGAAAAAAGCAGATCACAAAATTAACCGTGAGGAAATTAAAGATTACAGATCAGCTTTAAAATTAGAGTTGTATTAATCAAAATAAGATTGAAACAAAAAGGGGGAAATTTGATTTCCCCCTTTTTTGTGTTCGATTGTTTAGAAATTATTTAATTCCTTTCAATTTCTTATTTACTTCTTCAACTTTCTCTACTTGAGTTTTGATTTCAGTTTTCTTTTTCTCTTGATCAGCTTTGTTTTGTTCGATTTTTTTCTCAGCTTCTTCAATTTTTTTCTTATAATCTTCGATGTCTTTCTCGTATCCAACTTTATCTTTTTCTAACGATTCTTGTTCTTTTTGAAATCCTTTTAAGATTTTTTCTTGATCTTTCACTTCTTCAGCTACAAACTCTTTTGCTGAATTAATTCCAAATTCTTTTAATCTCGCAACCATAGCTGTATATTGAACTTTATGATCAGAACTAGACATGTAAGCACCCCCTAAATCGAATGCAAAGGCAACTACTACATTCCCGTCTTTCGCACTTACAATTTTAGCAAATCCATCAAACATTTTTTCGCCCATTTCTTTTGTTTGAGCCTGCATTGAAGAATATTCACCTTTTGAAGAATTGTATTTTCCTCCCCAATCTTTTACCTCATCTTTAATGCGTTTTTCCATGAAATCTTCTGTAACGTGAGGAATTGTAACTAAAATAGCATTCTTGCTACCTGCATTAAATGTGCTGTTTTTTTCATCAATCTCAATGTTTTGAGAAAATGCAATAATCGAAAATAAGATGGTTGTAATAGATAATAAATACTTTTTCATTGGTAATAAATTTGTCATTAATTAGTAATAAGCGTGTTTATAATTTTAAATATAGCTTTTTTTTTCAATTTCGAATACAAAGGCAAATTCTATTCCAATTTTAATTAATTTTAGACCATGCAATTCAAAGACATCATTGGACAACAAGAATTAAAGCATCATTTTATTCAAAGAATACAAAATGAGAAGATAAGTCATGCCCAATTAATTCTTGGTAAGCCTGGTTATGGTGCTCTTCCGTTAGCGCTTGGATATGTTCAATATTTGTTTTGCGAAAATAAGTCAGAGACAGATAGTTGTGGGCAATGTTCTTCTTGCAAAAAAGTACAAGATTTACAGCACCCTGATTTGCATTTTTCTTTTCCTGTAGTTTTAGCAATTGACAAAAAATCAGATGCTTTTTTACCGCAATGGAGAGAACAAGTAAAGGAAAATCCCTATTTCAATCTGACGCAATGGATCAAACGAATTGATTCTAAAGAGCGAAAACCAGTTATTGGAACGGATGAAAGTCAAGAAATTATCAAGAAATTAAGTCTTAAGTCATACGAAGGCGGATTTAAAGTCATGATCATTTGGATGGCAGAAGAAATGAACCCGGCTTGTTCCAATAAATTATTGAAAATTTTAGAAGAACCACCTGCTAAAACCTTGTTTTTATTAGTGTGTGAATCTCCTGAATACATTTTACCAACGATTATTTCAAGAACACAATTGGTAAAAACTCCAAGAATCAATATGACCGATTTCAGTCATTTCTTGAGAGCAAAACATTCACTAAATTCAAGTTCAGCGGATAGTTTAGCTGCTCGAACTGATGGAGATTACATTGAAGCTCTGGAAATGTTAGGTGATCATCAAGAAGAAGATGAAAACCGTGATTTGTTTATCAAATTGATGCGTGTTTGCTATAAAAAAGATGTACTTCCGATGATGGATTGGGCGGAAGAAGCAAGTGCACTTTCAAAAGATCGTCAAAAAGTGTTTTTACGTTATGCGTTACACATGTTTAGACAAAGTATGTTGCGTAATTATACCGAAAATCAATTAACTAGAGTTTCTGAAGAAGAAGATGCCTTTTTGAAAAACTTTGCACGTTTCATTACTGGAAACAATGTCTTTGATTTCATGGACACTTTTAATGATGCTCATTACCACATTGAACGAAATGCTCATGCAAAAATTCTATTTACGAATTTGTGCTTTAAGGTGATGCGTTTTATTCATTTTGCTTAGGGGGTAGTTATAAACAACTGCTCGACAAAAATCATGCTTTGGGTTTGAAAGAATCGATAAAATAAAAAAATTATATTCAGAATAAATTAAAATCATGGACAACGTATCATCTTTAATAACAATTACATTTGGAATAATAATATTAATTATAAATATCATTTTGGTGATTAATATAATGAAAGCAGGAAAGTATTCTGAATTAACATATGAATTAATTAGAAGTCATATCAATAAATTAAATGAAAAGGAAAATAGACAAAACAAAGAAGAAATAGAGAAAAAGAATTTTAATAAGAGTATTCATGATGTTTGGAATGAAATTCAGAACGAAAATGAAAATAAATAATGTCAATTGATAACAGTTGTTATGCAACAAAACGTTATGTATTATAAATGATGAAACCAATTATTCAAGATTTTAATACTTCAGAAAACTCAGTTACTTCTACTCTAAGGACTATTGTTCTTTTCGGAAGAAATGTTTCTACTTATAAGTTTGCTTTAGCTTCTACACTTCTCAAATTAAAACCTAAAAACTTTATCACTTATGAAGAATTGAGGGATGAATTTTTAAACTCATTATTAACCCACTATAAAAAGAATCCTCATCAATATCAAGCAGGTGAAAACAGTCTTACAAGAGCTTTCGACAAATATATGCTCGATGGTAATTGGAACGATTTATTGATAAGTGCAGAAAAGAATATATACAATAATGTTTTTGATGCATTCCATAATGTAGGCGGTGGTTCAATTAAAAAAGAACATCTCCTTTTTGAGCATTTACCTCATGAGAAAAAACTTGTTTTAACTGATAATATCAATGAATTACTAGAACAACGGAATTATTTAGAAGTATTGAAGAATGAGAATGAAAGTCGTTGGATGATTGTTGAAGAAGCTTGGAAGAATAATTTGTCTCCAAATTTTTTAGTTTACAATCAATCTACTAATGAATTTATATCCGTTTCATCAACAGATAGAATTAATCTTCGAAGTGCTGTTTCAGTTCTACTACCATATCAACATGGTTGTTGCTTTTATTGTAAAAAGAAAATCAATCCTTACGCAAATTCAGAAGATTCAGATTTTCCTGATGTTGATCACTTCATTGCTCACTCGTATTTTAAACGACCCGAATTAATACATATAAATCCAGATGGTGTTTGGAATCTTGTAATTGCTTGTAAAGAATGTAATCGAGGTATAGGTGGTAAATTTGATAGAATACCCGATCTATATTATCAAAGTGAAATTATTAATCGAAATCTTCTATTTACTGAAGAACACCGTCACTCACTAAAAAATTCAATCCTGCTTAGTTTAAATGCCCAAAACCACAATGAAGTTCTAAGAAGAATGTATTCTCTATTTGATAAATTCAAAATAATTGAAGGCTGGAAACCACTTATAATTTATAACTATGAATAATCCATTTAAATCAATTCCTGAATCAAGAATATTATCTGAATCAGAAGATTTTTTAATAATAAAAGACATTTTCCCTGTATCACCGGGACACATACTTATCATATCAAAGCGTGAAGTAACTGACTTTTTTGCATTAACCGATTCGGAAAGAAACCAACTAAATAAAAGCATTCTAATCGCAAAATCATTAATTGAATTGGAATATAAACCGAATGGTTATAATATTGGTATGAATTGCGGTGAAGCTGCAGGACAAACAGTGTTTCATTTTCATTGTCATGTTATTCCAAGATATATTGGGGATATGGAGAATCCCAGAGGAGGTGTAAGACATTGTGTTGAAGGTAAAGGAAATTATTAATAACAAACCTTAAAAGCATGTAAGAAGAATTATCCGAGTATTAGCTTACATTAAAACCGTTAATTAAACCATCCCATTTCTATTTAAACTCATTCTAAATTGACCTTTATGACAATCAAATGACATTTCTTTTTGATCTGTAGATTAAATTTGTGTTAAAATAGGATAAAATGCTCAACAACTTTCATAGTATTGCGTTTACCCACAGGAACTTAGATGTTTCAGACATTGGTAAACTTCATATCGAAGAAGCAAAACAACAGGAGCGATTATTGGCGTTGAAAGAGGAATTACACTTAGATGAACTAATGTTTTTGTCTACTTGTAACCGTGTTGAATTCTTATTTTGTACTACCGAAACAACTAATTTTGACTTTTTAGTTCAATTTTTTCATACACTTTACCCAGATTTTACAACAGAAACGGTTCATCTTTTTGCTGAAAAATCAGCTGTTTTTGTTGGTATTGAGGCTGTTGAACATTTATTGTGTGTTGCCTCTTCTATCGATTCAATGGTAATTGGTGAAAGAGAAATCATTACGCAAGTTAGAAATGCGTTCGAGCAATCTAAAAAAATGGGATTGACTGGTGATTTCATTCGTTTGGTATTACGTCAAACAATTGAGACTGCTAAAAAAGTGTATACTGAAACAAGTATTGCTACAAAACCAGTATCTGTTGTTTCTTTAGCTTATCACCGTTTACGTGACATGAATATTCCAATGTCTGCTCGTATTTTGATTATTGGAGCTGGAACGACAAATACCAATATGGGTCGTTTCTTACGTAAACATGGATTTAAAAATTTCGTTGTTTTCAATAGAACTTTATCTAAAGCTGAATCATTAGCGAAAGACTTAAAAGGTAATGCATATCCATTAACAGATTTAGCAACTTATTCAGATGGTTTTGATGTCATCATCACTTGTACAGGTTCTGATACACATATTATTACTCCAGAAATTTATTCTCAATTATTACAAGGAGAAAAAGATCGTAAAGTTGTTATCGACATCGCTTTACCGCAAGATTTACACCCTTCAATTGTTGAACATGAAGTTGTAACACATATTTCTGTGGAAGCGCTTCAAAAAATTTCGAATGCGAATTTAAAAGAACGTTCGAAAGAAATTCAACATGTGGAAGAAATCATCAACGAAGCAATTTTTGAATTTAAACACATTCATAAAATTCGTTCAGTTGAATTAGCAATGAGAGAAGTTCCTCAAAAAGTGAAAGAAATTAGAGAAACTGCTGTCAACGAAGTTTTCAAAAATGAATATGAATTATTAGACGATAATTCAAGAGAAATATTGGATAAAATAATCGGCTACATGGAAAAGAAATACATGAGCGGACCAATGATTTTAGCTAAAGAAATACTATTAAAAAAATAAAATACTATGCAACACATTGTAATCGGATCAAGAGGAAGTGATTTAGCTTTATGGCAAGCAAATCATGTTAAAAGACAATTGGAAGATTTAGGTTGCACAGTAGAAATAAAAATTATCATTACACAAGGTGATGCTATTCAAAATTTAAGTTTCGATAAATTAGAAGGAAAAGGATTTTTCACGAAAGAAATCGAAAAAGAATTATTGGAAAAAACGATTGACCTTGCTGTTCACTCTCATAAAGATTTAGAAACAAATTCTCCTGAAGGATTAATCATTGCATGTGTTTCAGAAAGAGAAGATCCATCTGATTTATTGTTAATCGCTAAATCAGCAGTTGATACAAATTCTCAATGGAACTTAAAACAAAATGCAATTGTTGGTACTTCTTCAGCAAGAAGAAAATCACAAGTTGTTCGTTTCAGAGAAGATGTTGAAATCAAAGATTTAAGAGGAAATGTTCCAACTCGTATTCAAAAATTACGTGATGGAAACTACGATGCAATTCTTTTAGCGAAAGCTGGTGTTGATCGTTTACAAATTGATTTGTCTGAATTTGAAGTTGTTGTATTAAATCCAAAAGCGTTTGTTCCTGCTCCAGCTCAAGGAGTTTTAGGTTTACAAATTCGTGAAGAAGATACCGCTTTGTTTGATATTCTTCAAAAAATGAATCATCCTGAAATTCAAGAGCAAATTGCTGTTGAACGTAAAGTGTTGAATTTATTAGAGGGTGGATGTCAATTGCCATTAGGTGTTTACTGCGATGAAAATCATACCGTATATGTTTCTCATTCTGAAGATTGGACAACTGGAGCTGCGTGGTATGAATATCAAGCAGAAGAATTAGAAGGTTTAGCAGAATTAATCGTAGAAGATTTAACTTCACCTTTGGAAGACGAAGAACTTTAAAACGTAAGTTCTTGTCCAAAAAGCTTTTCATATCAAAACCTATTATTGAAGTTCAAGAACTAGTTGAATTTTGCAAGGAAAATGATTTTGAATTAGTTGCCCATTCTTTTTTATCGTTCAAAGCGATTCCTTTTGAATTTCCTGTTGAAACAGATGTTGTTTTTTTCGGCAGCAAAAGAGGTGTTGAATATTTTATTGATCAACAATCAATACCTGAAAATATTGAAATTGCATGTGTCGGAAATGGAACGGCAAATTATTTAAAATCTAAAGGTTATAATCCATCTTTTATCGGAGAAAAATCAGGGAAAATTGATTCTGTTGCTGTAGATTTTAAAACTTGGTTAGGTGATAGAAAAGTTGTTTTTGGTCAAGCGAAAGATTCTAATCGTTCTATTTCTAGTGTTATTAATTCTTCAAATTCAACTGAAATTTCTGTTTACGAAACCATCATCAATTCTGCTACAATTGTAGAAAGTGACATCTATGTTTTTACGAGTCCTTCCAATTTGGATGGCTTTTTACTTGAGAATTGTATAGCAGAAAATTCAATCATTATCGCTTGGGGTGATACAACTGAAAAACATTTGATTAAAAATGGTTTTATTGTTCACCATAAATTAAAAAATTCATCTATTTCGGAATTACTTGAAATCTTACATTGTTTAAGATAAAACATCGTTTTGTAAAATTTTAATAAACACGTAATTCTACTTATTTTCTATAATTATTGGCGTAATCAAACTTTATAATTTTGTAATAATGTGGATTTTATGTTAAATTTGAGCAACTTAAAAAACACTGTTTATGAAAAAAGGATTACTGAAATGGTCTTTTTTGGTTTTTTCAATGCTTGTAAGTTTTGCATATAATGCGCAAAATTTTGTCTTGACAATGCCAAATACCGACACAACCAATTGCAATGGTATTGCAAAAATCGACACCACTATTTTTCAATCAACTAACTGGTACTGGACAAATAGTTCTTCAAACGTTCTTCAACAAGGAGGAAATCAATTAAACAATTTATGTGCTGGAACTTATATGTTAAAGTATAATGATTCAACTAACACGTTGAATACATATACATTTAATATCGTTTTTTCTGCAAATAACCAAAACAATTGTGCCTCATTAAACGGTACTTTCATAGTAAAGGCACACAACCCAAACCAAAGTGCAAACTGTAATGGTGGTGCAGCAATTAATGCTTACGGTGGTACTGCACCTTACAATTTCCAATGGTCTAATACTGCTGGTGGAGCAACAATATCAACAAATGATTCGATTTTTGATGTTTGTTCTGGTAACTACTTCGTGAAAATTACAGATGCAAATAACTGTTTCAAAGATATTTCAATGTTTGTGCCTCAAGATACAAGCACTTCTACAAACAACTGTTCTTCTTTGAATGGTAACTTCACTGTTAAACCACACAACCCAAACCAAAGTGCAAACTGTAACGGTGGAGCAACTATTAATGCTTACGGAGGAACTGCACCTTATTCTTTCCAATGGTCTAATACACAAGCAGGAGGAAATGTTATTACTACGAACGATTCTTTATTCAATGTTTGTTCTGGTACTTACTTCGTGAAAATTACAGATGCAAATAACTGTTTCAAAGATATTTCTATGTTTGTGCCTCAAGATACAAGTTCATCTACAAACAACTGTTCTTCTTTGAATGGTAACTTCACTGTTAAACCGCATAACCCAAACCAAAGTGCAAACTGCAACGGTGGAGCAACTATTAATGCTTACGGAGGAACTGCACCTTATTCTTTCCAATGGTCTAATACGCAAGCAGGAGGAAATGTTATTACTACAAACGATTCATTATTCAATGTATGTTCCGGTACTTACTTCGTGAAAATTACAGATGCAAATAACTGTTTTAGAGATATTTCAATGTTTGTGCCGCAAGATTCTAGTTCAAACCAAAATAATAATTGCGCTAACTTTAGTGCTTATATCAGCAATTTAATAGCATGTACTGATTCAACAGATTGTAACGGTACAATTGATGTGACAGCAAATGGTGGACAAGCTCCATATAACTATTCTTGGTCTACTGCTTCTTTTGGAAATGTTCCTCAAGCACTTAACGTTTGTGCAGGTAATTATAATATAACAGTTACTGATTCAAATGGATGTTATGTTAACTTAAACGCATTTGTTCCTTACGCAGATTCTACTTCAAATAACAATTGTGTTACATTGAATGGAAATTATGTTGTTAAACCACATAATCCAAATCAAAGTGCAAACTGTAACGGTGGGGCAACTATTAATGCTTACGGTGGAACTGCACCATATTCTTTCCAATGGTCAAACACTCAAGCAGGAGGAAATGTTATTACTACAAATGATTCATTGTTAAATGTTTGTTCAGGAACATACTTCGTGAAAATTACGGATGCAAATAACTGTTTCAAAGATATTTCAATGTTTATTCCACAAGATACAAGTACAACAAATAATAATCCATGTTCTAATTTTACAGCTAACTTAAATGTTATTCCTGTAACGGATTCTGTTAACTGTAATGGTGGATTAAATGTTGTTACAAATGGAGGATCTATGCCTTTCAATTTTACTTGGACGAATGCAACTTCAAATGGACCACAAGTAAATAATTTATGTTCTGGAAATTATTCGGTTACTGTTGTTGATGCAAATAACTGCACATTAACTTTAACAGCATTTGTACCATTTAATAACTCAAACAATAATCCATGCGCTAACTTTAATGCGAATGTGAATACAGTTGTTCCTGCTTCAGATTCTGTAAACTGTAATGGGATGGTTAACATTCTTACAAATGGAGGTTTAACACCTTACACGTTTAATTGGTCACAATCATCTACTTTAAATTCGCCTCAAGCAAACAATTTATGTCCTGGAAACTACACTGTGATCGTTACTGATGCAAATAATTGTAATGATACATTAAATGTTGTTGTTCAATATAGCGATTCAACAGTTGTTAATCCTTGTTCTAATTTTACTGCTAATTTACAAATCTTCCCAACTACAGATTCTACAAGTTGTAATGGTGGATTAAATGTATTCACTAATGGTGGAGTGGCTCCATTTAATTTCTCATGGTCAAATGCAGGTGTTAATACTCCAAATGCAAATAACTTATGTATTGGTAATTACACTGTAACAGTTGTAGACGCGAATGCTTGTACAGTTACATTAAATGGATATGTTCCATTCTCAATGAACCCATGTGCTAACTCTACGTTACAAGTTGCTTTAACTTCAACGAATGTTACAGCAAATCCTTGTAATGGTTCAATAACATCAACTGTTAACGGAGGAATTGGACAGTATTACTATTTATGGAATACAGGTGCTACTTCAACTTCTTTAAATTCAGTTTGTCAAGGAATGTACTCTTTAACTGTTAAGGACAGTTTAGGTTGTCAAAGAGCTACTTCTATTTATGTTGGTCAAGCTATTGATTCTACTATGGCTTTGAATGCATATGTAATACCAACTGGAATTACTCAAGCAGGAATTTGTGATGGTAGTGCATCAGTGGTTGCTTTTGGTGGTGTTACTCCATATTCATACGCATTTGATAATGGAACTTCAAATCAAACAGCAACTGGTTTATGTTCAGGATTACAAAATGTAACTGTAACAGATGCTGCTGGTTCTTCAATTACATTAAACTTTATTATCTCATCACCACAGAATGTAATTGTAAACACTACATACCAAGATTCAACAGTTGTAGATAGTTTATATAACCCAGCAGTTTCAAACTGTACAATCGATTATTCTACAATTGATTCAGTATTTATCTCTAACATTTCATTTATTACTGCTGATTCTGCTGTAGTAACATGGACTGTTAATTATGGAGGTACATCTTCTGTTAATTTAACAAACTACTATGTGATTTTAAGCAATGCAGCTGGTGTATATAACTTTGTTATACAATTATATTGTCCGACAAAATCAATTGGCCAATTCTTAACTGCTTCTTCTCAATATTATATTGATAAATCAGCGTTAGGTATCACTTCAATTGATAAAGATGCATTTGCTTTAGTTTATCCAAATCCATTCAATGATAATTTATCGATAGCTTTAAATAGCAATCTAGAAAATACAATCACTATTTCTGATGTGCTTGGAAAAGTAGTTTATTCTACTAATATTAATGCGAAGAATATTGCAATTGATACAAGAGCATTTTCAAATGGAAATTATATTTTAACAATCGAAAATAAAGAAGGTAGATTTAACTATAAACTAATTAAATAATCACTCTTTAATTCAAAATTTAGAAGAGGAAATCATTTATGGTTTCCTCTTTTTTTTATCCAATAATAAAGTATTGAAGAGATTGATTACATTTGTAGTATGGATTATGCAATTGAATTACGATTTCAGAAACTGAAAAAGAAATTAGAAGATCAATTTGAGATGGGAATGGACGTTCAAGCCATCTTATTTTTAATTGGTGTTGATGAATTAGGTCATGGACACAAAAATTTCTCAAAAAATGAGAAACAAGATTTAATGCATATTGCCATTTGTACTTTGTTAGAGCCATATGGTTACTATTCTTTTGAAGGAAGAGACAAAGAAGATTGGCCACATTTTAAATTAGAAAAAGAGTTACCTCATCTTTCACATTTAGAACAACAACACTTATTAAAAGAAGCAATGTTGGATTATTTTGTAAAGACTGGTTACGAATTTGAAAGCGTAGAATCGCTATAAAACATTAAATTTTACGAAAAATATGGATATTTTAATCAAAGCAGCACAACTAGTACTTTCCTTATCAATCTTAGTAGTGTTACACGAATTTGGACATTACATTCCTGCAAAATTATTTAAAACACGTGTAGAGAAGTTTTACCTATTCTTTAATCCTTGGTTTTCTTTATTCAAGAAAAAAGTAGGAGATACAGAATGGGGAATTGGTTGGTTGCCATTAGGAGGTTATGTTAAAATAGCTGGAATGGTTGATGAATCAATGGATAAAGAACAATTGGCTTTACCTGCTCAACCATGGGAGTTTCGTTCTAAACCAGCTTGGCAACGTTTAATCATCATGATTGGTGGTGTAACTGTAAACTTGATATTAGGAATGTTGATTTACATCTGTGTTGTTTTCGGTTACGGTGAAGACAAACTTAACCCAACAGATTTAAAAGCGGGTGTTTCAGTTCATCCTTATTTAAAAAAATATGGTATTGAATCAGGAGATAATATTATTGCAATCAATGGCGAGAAATTAGAAAATATCTTAGAATCGAATACAATCATCATGTTACGTGATGGGCGTAAATTAGATGTTGTAAAAGCAGACGGCACTAAAAAAGTGATTGTTTTACCAGCAAATGTTGATCAAGAATTATTTCAAAAAGGTGCAATGCCTGCTTTTGGTCCAAGAAGTTTAGGTGTTCAAATTGGTGAATTAGATACAAAATCTCCTGCTGATTCTGTTGGATTATTAAAGAATGATAAAATCGTAGGTGTAAATGGAAATGAGATTACTTATTTCGATAATTTCCAAAAAGTTTTATACCATTCAAAAGGAAAAGAGATCATCTTGCAAGTAAGAAGAGGAACAGAATTATTAGCAAAAAATATCAAAATTCCAGCTTCAGGTAAATATGAAGGAAAAATCGGTTTTTCGAACAAAGCAGGAACTATTTTAGATGAAAAGAAAATCAAGCACATTGATTATTCATTTGGAGAAAGTATCAGCCGTGGTTTAGCAAAAGGTAAAAACACGTTGACGGATTATGTAGCTCAATTTAAATTTGTTTTCACTAAAAAAGGAGCAGGATCTGTTGGTGGTTTTGCAGCAATTGGAAATATGTTTCCTGCACAATGGGATTGGCAAATTTTCTGGTTGAATACTGCATTTATTTCAATCGTATTAGCATTTATGAATATTCTACCTATTCCTGCATTAGATGGTGGGCATGTTGTATTTTTATTATATGAAATTATAACTGGAAAGGAAGCACCTCAAAAAGTATTAGAATATGCTCAAATAGTAGGATTTGTTCTATTGATGGGTCTTCTATTATATGCAAATGGTAATGATATTTATAAATGGCTTACTGGAGCTTTTTAAAATGAATATCAACCTTTAAACACGATTAATTTGCCTCATTTATAAATTATCAGAAATTGTGGCACATTATTTAGACATTTAGTAAAAAAATTAAAAATTATGACAAAAATTAGCACACTTTTCACATTACTTTTAGTTGCAATTTCATCTTTTGGACAATTGAAAGAAGGACACATTAGTTTTAAAATTGATGTAACAGCAGACAAACCAGAAATGCAAATGCAAGTTGGAATGATGCAAGGATCTTCTTTAGATATTTATTTTAAAGAAAAAGTAACACGTTCAGAATTCACAATGGGAACGATGATGAAAATGGTTACAATAACAAATCCTGAAAAAGATGCTATGTTGTTGTTAATGTCAGGAATGTTAGGTACTAAAGCTATTAAATCGACTATTACCGATGCAAAAAAACAAACTGAAAGTACACCAGATGTAAACGTAAAATTAGAAGAAGAGACTAAAGAAATTTTGGGATACAAATGTAAAAAAGCAATTGTAACTGATGGAGAAGGGAACGAATCTATCTATTGGTACACAACTGAATTGAACGTAGACAAAAACGGTCAAAACATGTTAAACGATAAGATTCCAGGTGTTGCTTTAGAATATGAAATTAACCAACAAGGAATGAAAATGTTAATGACAGCGACTTCTATTGACAAAAAATTAGACAAGAAATCGAAAGATTTATTTGAAATGACAATTCCAGAAGGATATACTGAAGTTTCAGCAGAAGATTTACAGAAAATGGGTAAATAATCTAAACGACTTTTAAAAATTTCTAAACGCTTTAGTTTCCTAAAGCGTTTTTTTTATGCATTTTTTCGCTTCTTAATCCGTCGAATACTTTGATGTTTATATTCGTTTGAAACAACACTTATATTTCCATCTGTTTCTAAAATAACACTGTTAACCTCTTCAATAGAATCACTTCCATGTTCTCTGATGGCTTGTAACAATTCTTCATTTGTAATATCATTTTTACGACAATTTTCTTTTTGAATTTTTCCTTTGTAAACTAAAATAACTGGTTCACCTTCTATGAATTTTTTTACACCTGGAAACGTATATTTCAATTTTTTAAATATAAAATTGATCAAGAATAACACACTCGCTGCTAACAATCCGCCACCTAAAGAAGTATCGGAGCCTACCATCGCATTTTGAACAGCATTACTGATTAACAAAACAAAAATCAAATCCGTTATGGATAACTGTGCTAATTCTGTTTTCCCTAGAAGTCTCAGGGCGATTATTATAAAAAGGTATACGCAACTTGTACTGATGATGATATGTATATAATTTTCCATTTTCCGAATGATATGATTTTAAAGATAATACAAATTGAACGGTGATAATCTGCTATTCATTCGATTTAACAATAAATATTCACAAGTGATCACAAATAGTGACTTCAATAGGTAGGATAAAATCAACTTTTTTACTAAATTAAAGTAGAATTTAATCAAAACCATCCATGGAAATCGCACAAATACATCAGAAGATTTATGAAATCAGAACTTCGACTATCGCTCAGTTTAAAAGGGCAAAAAGTTATGCTAGATTATGACTTAGCTGAAATATATGAAGTTGAAAATAAACGTCTTAAAGAGTCTGTAAAGAGAAATATTGAAAGATTTCCTTTAGATTATATGTTTGTCCTTACAAAAGAAGAATTTGATTCTTTAAGGTCGCAAATTGCAACCTTAAAGAAAGGTAGAGGTGCTCATAGTAAATATTTACCTTTTGCTTTTACCGAACAAGGAGTTGCTATGTTATCAAGTATATTAAATAGTCCTAAAGCAATTGAAACAAATATTCTTATAATAAAATCATTAGTATACGTTAGGAGCTTAAATATTAGTCATAAAGATTTAGATGTAAAAATTAAAGAATTAGGATTTACCGTTATTCGATTTTCGGAAGGGAAAGTATTGCAGAATATCGGAGAGGTTTATCAGCAAATTTATAGGGTGGTTGAGGTTTTGAGAGGAGATTAAAAGGTATATAAAATTCTATATTGGTCCTCCCCCTACCCCCTCCAAAGGGGGGAAACGTAGATATCCAAAATTATAAGTTTTAATGGATGTGAACTTCCTCCCCCTTAGGAGGGGGGAGGATAATTCAAAACTCAAAATCAATAATCTAAAATTATCAATGCGCCTCCAACCAATTCTTCGCCAATTCCATCTCTACTTCCATTGGAACAGCTAATTGAACCGCATTTTCCATCGCGTTTTTCACTAATGACTTCATTTGCTCAATTTCATTAACGTGTACGTCGAAAACTAACTCATCGTGCACTTGAAGAATCATTTTAGACCTCAAATTGGTTTTTTTCATCTCTTGGTATACTGCAACCATTGCCATTTTGATGATGTCTGCTGCTGAACCTTGAATAGGTGCATTAATCGAATTTCGTTCTGCAAAACCTCTTACGATGGCATTCGACGAATTAATATCCGGTAAGTAACGACGACGTTTCATAATCGTTTCTACATAGCCATTTTCTCTTGCTTTGGCTACGGTTTCGTCCATATAAGTTTTGATCGTTCCGTATTGTGCGTAGTAACTATCTATGATTTCTTTCGCTTCTGTTCTTGAAATATTTAAAGTCTGTGATAAACCAAAAGCTGACTGTCCGTAAATGATTCCGAAGTTCACAGCTTTGGCTGCACTACGTTGATCACGAGTTACTTCTTCAGGTGAAATATGGAATACTTTGGCTGCAGTAGCCGTGTGAATATCATGACCACTTCTAAAAGCTTCTACCATGTTTGGATCATTACTCAAAGCAGCGATGATACGTAACTCAATTTGAGAGTAATCCACCGACATCAATAAGAAATCTTCTCCTCGGGCAACAAAAGCTTTACGAATTTCTTTTCCGTTTTCTGAACGGATCGGAATGTTTTGTAAGTTAGGATTATTTGAACTTAAACGTCCTGTAGCAGTAACCGTTTGCATGAAACTCGTGTGGATACGCCCGTCTACTTTATCGCATAACGTTGGAAGTGGATCAACATACGTACTTTTTAATTTACGCAATTGTCTATATTCCAAAATCATAGGAATGATTGGGTGATCTTTTTCGTGTTTGATTAATACATCTTCACCAGTCGCATATTGACCTGTTTTTGTCTTTTTCGCTTTTGAAGAGATTTTCATTTTTTCAAACAAAACTTCTCCCAATTGCTTCGGAGAATCGATGTTGAAATCTACTTCCGCTATACCTTTGATCGATTGTTCTAATTCGGCAGTATGTTTTTCTAAGTAAATTGAAAATTCGTGTAAACCAACTGAATCAATGGCAATTCCATTTTTCTCCATTTCGTTTAAGACATATACCAACGGCATTTCCATTTCGTAGAACAAATGTTTCAAATGTTCTTTTTGGATTTCTGGTTCGAAAATTTGTTTTAACTGAAACGTAATATCAGCATCTTCACAAGCATAATCTGAAACTTCTTCTGGTTTCAAATCTTGCATGTTACCTTGATTTTTTCCTTTCTTCCCGATTAAATCTGTAATTGAAATCGGTTTGTAAGAAAGGTAAAATTCTGACAAGAAATCCATGCTTTGTTTCGCCTCTGGATTGATCAAATAATGCGCAATCATCGTATCGAAAATCGGCGCAGCAATCTCAATTCCGTAGCGACCTAAAACTTGTAAATCGTATTTTATATTGTGTGCTATTTTTTCAATTGTCGTTGATTCAAAAAATGGTCTGAACTCTTCTACAATCGATTTGGCATCTTCAAAATTATTAGGAACGGCAACATAAAATCCTTCTCTCGCTTTGCATGAAAATGACATTCCAACTAAATCAGCGTGTAATGAATTGATTGAATTGGTTTCCGTATCAAAGCAAACTTGCGGCTGTTTCAACAAGATTTCTAATAATTCTTTGCGCTCTTCTGGTTGTGTGATTAAATGGTAACTTGGTTTCTCCGTTGCAATTGTTTTATAATCAGCTGTTTCAACAGGATTTTGCTCTACTACTAAACTTTGTGTTCCAAACAAGTCCATTTGACCTTTATCATCTACAGAAGCAGTCACTACGATGTCCTCACCGATTACTCTACGAGCGATATTTCTAAATTCTAATTCTGTAAAAATCTCTTTTATTTTCTCAGCATCCGGCGGACAAATAATTAATTCATCTTCTATGAAATCAACTTCCACATCGATGATAATCGTAGCCAACATTTTAGAAACGATACCTTGTTCAGCGAAATTGATAACGTTTTCCTTTTGTTTTCCTTTTAATTCATCGGCGTTGGCGATCAAATTTTCAACCGAACCATATTTTTGAATTAATATTTTCGAAGTTTTTTCTCCAATTCCAGGGATTCCAGGGATATTATCCGCAGCATCACCCCATATTTTAGCCAATGTCCCAATTACATCATCTGCCTCAAAACCTTCAACTTGAACAATCGGAATATTGAAAGCTTGAATGATCGTTTTAATCGGCTCAATCATCGAACGAATATCTTCCGGCATCTCTTCACGGTGCGCTTTATACGCCTCAAAATCTTCCTGACGATGCGTTGCACCACCCGGAGGATCGAAAACAACTGCAATGTGCGTTGGTTCTTCCGTTTTAATAATATCGATTAACGCATTGGTAAAACCAAACGCCGCCGAAGTGTTTTGTCCTTTGGAATTGATACGAGGATTTTTAGCAAAAGCGAAGTAAGCTCTGTAAATCAAGGCATAAGCATCAAGCAAAAATAACTTCTTATCGTGTTTTGGAGTTAACATACATTTTCAATTTTATGAAGAGGAACAAAAATAGCAATAAGAAATTAGATTTACAGATATTAGAAGTTAGACTTAAAGAAGAAAGAGTTAAAGAAGAAAGAGTTATGAACGTATTAAAATAAGTCTTAAAATCTTGAATCTTATCGTCTTGAGTCTAGCATCTAATACCCCTCATACCATCCAAATTTTTCCTTAATGATTCTATTTTTCTCTTGATTAATATATTCAAGATAAGAAGCAGCTACAGCTGATAATTTTTTATCTTTTAGCCAAATGATATTCCAATTGGACTCGATTGGAAAACCTTTAACAGGAATAATTTGTAATTCTTTATTTTGCAATTCGTTTTTCAGACCAATAATTGGCATTATTGAAGCACCTAATCCTGCAATTACTGCTTGCTTAACAGCTTCATTTGAAGTTAATTCCATTTTTTTAACAACAGGTAAATTATGTTGGTTGATATAGCGCTCCAAAACTATACGAGTTCCTGAACCTTTTTCACGGTATATCATCGGTATTTTCTCAAAAAACGAACTTGAATACTGTTGTTTTTTATAAGTTGTTTCAGTATTATCTAAAACATATAATTGGTTCTTTAAAAGTTCAATGTGATTTGTTTGAATAGTTTCAGGAAGTACACTTACCAATGCAAAATCAACTTCGTTTTTTTCTAAACTTTCTAGTACACCCGACTTATTGGTAACATCCATTTGAAGTTCAATTCCAGGATATAATTTTAGAAAGTCAGCTAAAAAATAGGGCATAACGTATTTAGCAGTTGAAACAATTGAAATTTTTAATTTCCCTGTCAATTTACCCTTATAAGCTAATTTTTTATAATTCAATGTGTTGACTTCATTGATAATTTTTTCAGCGGCTAGTGCTACTTCTTTTCCAAAATCTGTAATATAAATTTTACGTCCAACAACTTCTGTTAAGGGAATATCGAATTGATTTTGAAAATTTTTTAATTGAATTGATACCGCTGGTTGAGTTAAATGTAACTCTTCTGAAGCCTTCGTAACACTTTCTGTTTGAACGATTTTTAAGAAAATCTGAAGTTGATTTAATGTATAATTCATAAAATATATTTATGTAAAGTATAACAAATATAAATAAAAATATATAAATAATTAGTCGGTAATTTGTTTGAACAAATAATTGTATAAAATGAATTTTACCTTATTAATAGAAAATTTAACAAATCCTGCATTATTATTTTTCTTACTGGGAGTTATTGCAGTAAGATTAAAAAGCGATTTAGAAATTCCTCCGAATTCAAGTAAATTTATTTCGCTTTACTTACTTTTTTCGATTGGATTTAAAGGTGGGCAAGAATTAGCTCATTCAGAATTTTCTTCTGAAATCATTTGGGCCATCATTTTTGGAATAATAGTTTCAGTATTAATTCCTTTTTACACTTTCTTTATTCTGAAACGAAGATTGTCAACAGAAAATTCTGGAGCAATTGCTGCAGCTTATGGTTCTATTAGTGCAGTAACTTTTGTAACAGCTGTTTCTTTTTTAGAAACATTCAATATTCAATTTAGCGGTTATTTAGTCGCTGTTATGGCTTTGATGGAAGCCCCTGCGATAATTATAGGTTTTTTACTTATCAAATCATATTCAAAAACAAAACAAACAACCTCAAGTTTTAAAGAAATCATTAAACATGCTTTAACAAATGGAAGTGTCTTATTAATTGTTGGTAGTTTAATTATCGGTTTACTAGCAAGTGATAAGCAGGCTCTAGGTATCAAACCTTTTACAACAGATTTATTTAAAGGATTCTTAGCCATTTTCTTATTAGACATGGGAATTATTAGCGGTCGTAAACTGAATGATTTCTTCAAAAGTGGTTGGTTTACCTTAGCATTTGCGATTGTTATTCCATTGGTTAATGGAACAATCGTAGCGATCTTAAGTCAAATTGTAACACATGATATTGGAAATCGATTTATGTTAGCAACATTGGCTGCAAGCGCCTCCTATATTGCTGTTCCTGCCGCCATGAAAATAGCTGTTCCAAAAGCCAATCCAGGTTTGTATTTACCAATGGCATTAGCTGTTACTTTTCCCATAAATATTACAATAGGCTTGCCATTGTATTTTTCAGTAGTAAAAATGTTTTAAATATTAAATCTAGAAATCATGAAAACAAAAAATTCAAAAATTAAAGCCCTTCTGTTATTGCTTAGTTTAATCTCAGGTATCCTTTTCATTTTAAGCATTGTACTTCAAACTTCATTAATTGAAATGGAACATTATCTAATTGATTTTGCTACCAAACACTATTTTATATTGGGTATAGCAAGTTTCTTCATATTCACAATCAGCTTTGCATTATTTAGAGCATTTGATATTCAAATAACAAAAAGGGAAATGAGAAAAAATAATCGTAACTAATTCAAAGAATATGGTAAATATAATAATCTATTTAAAAGAAAAATACGATGCAAAAGAATTAGTAAGAACGCTATTAAAAGAAAAATTAATTGCTTCTGCATCTATTGATTTGAATAACGTATCTCACACGTTGGAAAAAAATGAAATTATAGAAAATGTCTTCAATATTATTACTGCACAATCAAAATCTTTGCTATTCAATGAAATAGTAAATTTTATTGAAAAAAGATTTGAAGAAAAAATACCTATTAATTCGATTCCAATTATTGGTTCAAATAGTGTTTTCAATGAAATCATCTTTAATAAAACACTAAAAGTTTAATTATTAATATTTTAAGTTATGAAAATATATATTTTAATAGGAATGATTATATTAATGTTAGGATTAATAACTTCCACATTTTTTATCAATGATTTGATATTGAATAAATTAATGGTTTCACTGTCATTTATAGTTGGCCTACTAATATTTAAATTACTTGGCGCAACAAAATATACATCGTAAATGTTTACGAATAGAGTTTTAGCTATAGCAACAATGCATCAAAAGGAAGATGCTATTCAACCTATTTTAGAATTGAATATAGGTTGTAAATGCATTCTTCCTTCAAATTTTAATTCTGATGAATTAGGAACATTTTCTGGAGAAATTGAGCGTTTTAATGATCCAATTGAAACGGCCAGAAAAAAATGTAACTTAGCTATGGAATTAACTAATACTGACATAGCAATAGCAAGTGAAGGTTCATTTGGACCTCATCCCTCTTATTTTTTTTCGTATGCAGATGATGAATTTTTAGTTTTAATCGATAAAAAAAATGAGTTAGAAATCGTTGTTAGAGAACTTAGTTTGGAGACTAATTTTAATGCAGATTATGTTACTGATGAAAAAGAATTGATGGCATTTGCCTTAAAGGTAAAATTTCCTTCACATGGTTTAATTCTTAGAAAATCTGCTGATGAACCAATTGATATATATAAAGGAATTACTGATTGGCATGATTTGATTTTGAAATTCAATTTATTAAAAGAAAAATATTCAAAAGTCTATGTGGAAACTGATATGCGTGCGATGTACAATCCAACACGTATGGAAGTTATTCGCAAACTAACGTTGAAATTAGTTGACAAAATAAACTCAATATGTCCAAATTGTTCTACTCCTGGGTTTGGAATAACGGAGGTAAAAGAAGGTTTACCCTGCTCATATTGCAAATTTCCAACTCGTTCTATAAAAAGTCATATTTATTCTTGTGAAAAATGTGACTTCACAGAAGAGAAACAATTTCCGAATGGGAAAAAATTTGAAGACCCAATGTATTGTGATATATGTAATCCTTAAAAATACTTTAAAATGAAACTTTGGTACCCATATACACAAATGAAAAATTTAAATCCTTATCCAGAAGTGATAAAAGGAAAAGGAGCATTATTACATTTAAATGATGGTCGAATCTTGGTGGATGGTGTTTCTTCTTGGTGGTCTTCTATTCATGGATACAATAATGAAGAGTTGAATAAAACTTTAGTTGAACAAACTCAAAAAATTTCTCATGTTATGCTTGGTGGTTTAACGCATAAACCAGCAAAAGAATTAGCTGAAAAATTAGTAGAAATAACCCCGAAAGGTTTAAATCATGTTTTCTTTTCTGATAGTGGTTCTGTTGGTGTTGAAGTAGCATTAAAGATGTCGATACAATATTGGTCAAACAAAAATAAATCTAAAAAAAATAAATTTATATCCCTTACAAATAGCTATCATGGAGATACATTCAAAGCAATGGAAGTAAGTGATGATTCTGATTTTATACAAGCTTTTTCAGGAATTTTAAATAAAGGTTATTTTATAAACGCTCCAATAGATGGGTTCTTACAAAAAGATATTGAAAATGATTGTAAAGTTTTAGAACAAATACTCATCTATAATCACAAAAATATTGCGGCATTTATTCTTGAACCAATTGTTCAATGTGCAGGTGGTTTTAAAATCTACTCTCCTAACTTTCTTAAAGAAGTTCGTAAATTATGTAATCAATATGATGTTTTATTGATTTTTGATGAAGTTGCAACAGGATTTGGGAGAACTGGAAAATTATTTGCATCTGAACATTCAAATGTAACTCCTGATATTTTAATTTTAGGAAAAGCGTTAACAGCTGGTTATTTAGGTCATGCTGCAACACTTGCTACAACAAAAGTTTTTAATTGTTTTTTAGGTAAAAATTATGAAAATGCTTTCATGCATGGGCCAACATTTATGGGGAATCCATTAGCGTGTTCAATTGCGTTAAAAAGTATAGAAATATTTGAAAGAGAGGAATATTTGAAAAAAATTCAACAAATAGAAGCAATAATTACAGATGAATTTTCTAAAATATCCTCTCCTTTTATTATTGAAAAAAGAATAATCGGCGCTATTGGTGCAATCGAATTATACGATAAAAAATACATCGATGGTTTTAAAGAATTTGCATTACAAAACAATGTATGGCTCAGACCTATTGGTAATATTATTTATCTAATGCCTCCCTACATCATTAAGAAAAAAGAACTTAAAAAAATTCTTAAAGTAATTAATAATTGGTTTATTCTAATTCATTTAAAACATGATAACTAAAAATATTAACAAGGCTATTACTGAATTAATTCAAGATAATGTCGTTGCTATTCCAACTGAAACAGTCTATGGTTTAGCTGGAAATGCCTTTAGCGAATTAGCAGTAAATAAAATTTTTTCACTCAAAAAAAGACCTTTACACAATCCGTTAATAGTGCATATTTCGTCAATTAACGAATTGGAGACTATTGCGATAAATATTCCAGATAAAGCGAAGAAATTGGCTAAGAAATTTTGGCCAGGATCATTAACATTGATTTTAGATAAACACCCCGATGTTCCTTATATAGTGACAGCTGGAAATGAAAAAGTTGCCGTTAGAGTTCCGAATCATCCATTAACGCTTGAATTATTAAATCAATTAAGATTCCCATTGGCTGCTCCAAGTGCAAATCCTTTTGGGTCAATTAGTCCAACTTCTGCTCAACATGTCCTTGATTATTTTAGTGATCAATTAGAAGTGATATTAGATGGAGGCCCTTGTGAAAATGGGATAGAATCTACAATTGTTGGTTTTGAAAATAATGAGCCTATTGTTTATCGTTTGGGGGCTTTAACGATCGAAGAAATAGAAAATGAAGTGGGTCCAGTTAAATTCCATGTAAAAAATAATCAAACACCGATAGCTCCTGGAATGTTATCAAGACACTATGCACCAAAAACAGAAACATTTTTAACGAATAATATCAAATCATTCATAAAGACGTTTCCGAATAAAAAAATTGGTGTTTTAGTCTTTTCTAAATCAATCGATGATTCTCAAATAATTCACACAGAAATTTTATCCAATCAAGGAAAATTAGAAGAAGCAGCTAAAAATTTATACGCAGCATTACATCGTTTGGATGAAAAAAATCTTGATATCATCATTGCTGAAATTATGCCTGACTTGGGTTTAGGGAAAGCTATGAATGATCGATTACAGCGAGCAATTAAAAAAAATTAAATGAAAACATTAATAAAACAAGCATTTGTTGTGAATGAAAGCAACATTTCAATCAAAGATCTATTAATTTCAAATCAAAGAATTGAAAAAATAGCGGATTCAATTACACTAAATAAAGACGAAAGACATATTGAGATAGATGCAACTGGACTTTATTTATTTCCTGGAATGATTGATGATCAAGTCCATTTTAGAGATCCTGGTTTAACACATAAAGCAACTATCTACTCTGAATCAAGAGCAGCAGTTGCTGGGGGAATAACTTCTTTCATGGATATGCCAAATACAATTCCAAACACATTGACGTTAGAATTATTGGAAGAAAAATACAAATTAGCGAGCACTACTTCCTTAGCAAATTATTCATTTTTCATGGGGATCAATAAAAACAACCTGGAAGAAGCTTTAAAAGTTGATAATGAACAAGTATGCGGAATTACAGATGACGGTTTGTATTTTGATGCTGAAGATGGAATATTAGCCAATTATCCTGAATTTTTAGAAAAGTTATTTGCTGAATCAAATACACTAATTGCTTTGCATAGTGAAGATGATTCAATCATAAAAAAGAATACGAATCATTACAAATCATTATATCAAGATGAAATACCTTTTAGATTTCATGCAGAAATACGAAGCAATGAAGCATGTGTAACGGCTACAAAAAGAGTAATTGAAATAGCCAATAAACATTCGAATCGTTTACATTTTTTCCACATTTCTACCTTAGATGAAGCAAATTTATTTGATAATAAATTACCTCTTCGTGAAAAACGAATAACTGCAGAAGCTTGTGTTCATCATTTATGGTTCAATGAAAAAGATTATGATCGATTGGGAGCAAATATTAAATGGAATCCATCTATTAAATCTAAAGAAGACCAAGAAGGATTAATTAAAGCCTTAATCGATAATCGTATAGATATCATAGCAACAGATCATGCTCCACATACAATCGCTGAAAAAAGCGTTAATTATTTCCATGCTCACTCTGGTGGGCCATTAGTTCAACACGCCTTGCCTGCATTATTTGAATTGTATCATTTAGGTAAAATTTCATTAGAAAAAATTGCTGAAAAAACAGCCCATCACGTTGCTGAAATTTACCGTATTAAAGATCGAGGTTACATTAGAGAGGGTTATTTTGCAGATTTAGTCCTTGTGAATTTAAACCAACCGTGGGAGATAACTAAATCTTCTCTTTTATATAAATGCAATTGGTCACCTTTCGAAAACGAACGATTTAGAAGTAAAATAAATAAAACTTTTGTGAATGGTGAATTAGTTTACGATGAAGGAGTTTTAAAAAATGCTTCAAATGGCATGAGATTGACTTTTGAGAAAGAAAGATAAACTATTTTATTATTATTTTTAGAAAATGGAATTACAAAAAGTTCAAATTTTTGAAAGTGCTATCATAGTAATAATATACGTGATATTGTATTTTGTTATAAAAAACATCATCAATAATTCACTGAAAAACACTCCTTTACAAAGAGATCGAAGAAAGATGATCATTAAAGTATTGCACTTATTCATTACAATAACTGCATGTGTTTTTCTAGCAGCAATTTGGGGATTTAAACAAAAAGAAATTGCTGCATTTGCAAGTACAATTTTAACTGCATTAGGAATCGCTTTTTTTGCTCAATGGTCATTACTTTCCAATATTACTTCGAGCATTATTCTCTTTTTTAATCACCCATTAAAATTAGGAGATCATTTAAAAGTGTTGGATAAAGATTATCCTTTTGAAGGTGAAATCACTGAATTAACATACTTTTTTGTTCATTTAAAAAGTCCAGATGGTCAAATAATTACCATTCCAAATTCAATGGTATTACAAAAATCTATTTCTATCTCTGAAAAATAAAATTTAGTTGTGAAAATCATTTATACTATAATTCTTATTCTATTGATTAATCAATCTTTTCTGTTTTCTCAAAAGCAGGATGTTGGAAGTTGGAACATATTAAACGTAAAATATAAAGTAAACGAAAAGTGGAGTTTAATGGGTGAATCACAAATTCGATCGCTCAAATTATATACTCATTTTCATTACTATGAATATAAAGTTTTCGTGAATTATTATTTAAATAAAAATGTAAAGTTTGCTTTAGGTGCAGGTAGCTACCAAACCTATAAAGAAGGTGGAAATTTTATATTACCTAAAAATAATAATGAATTTCGATTATCCCCTCAACTTATTCTTTTACAATCAATTGGAAAATTAAAAATTGAACAGCGTTACCGATTTGAAAGTAGATTCAGTACCAAAGGATACCGTAATAGGTACCGTTATCGAATAGGTGTTTTCTATCCTTTTGGAAAAGAAAAAGAAGCAGGGTATAAACCTTTTCAATTAAGCGCTAGTAACGAATTATTTTTTACAGATAAAGAGCCTTATTTTGAAAGAAATAGATTGCTTTTTAACTTCAATTTTAAACCATCAAAATCCTCCACAATACAAGTTGGATATATGCATCAATTTGATTACAAAATCAATGATGAAACTGGTAAAGATTTTATAGTACTTGGTTTTTATTATGAGATTTATAGAAAATCCTCTACAAATAAAGAAGTTGAAAGTGAAATAAAGGATAATTAATATTACAATCTGAGTTAAATGTTATTATACCACAAAAGTGGTATTGTTTAGAATCAATCTAGATAATAGTTTTGCTAAAAATTAATTATCATGAAAAAAATTCAGTTTTTTATAATTTCAATCATACTTTTAAATTCACAACATATAATTAGCCAAGAAGCTGACACTTCAAAACACACACACTTAAATGAAGTAATAATAAAAGAAACTCTGAACTCTGAAAGTATTGGTAGAATGCCAATTATGAAAAACAATGTTATTTATGCCGGTAAAAAAACAGAGGTAATACTTTTAGATAAAACAGCTGCAGATTTATCTATAAATAACGCTCGTCAAGTGTTTGCAAAAGTTCCTGGGATGAGTGTTTGGGAAAATGATGGTTCTGGAATTCAAATTGGAATTGCTTCAAGAGGTTTAAGTCCAAATAGATCATGGGAGTTTAATATCCGTCAAAATGGTTATGATATTAGTTCAGAAGTTTTTGGTTATCCTGAAACTTATTATACACCACCTTTAGAGGCCTTATCTAGAATAGAAGTAATAAGAGGTGCAGCATCTTTACAATTTGGTCCTCAATTTGGCGGTTTAGTTAATTACCAAATTAAAAAAGGAGATCCAAATAAACTATTTTCTATTGAAAGTCAACAAACAGCTGGTTCATATGGGTTGTTCAATAGTTTCAATGCAATCGGTGGAACGTATAAAAAACTTTCGTACTACAGTTATTTTCATAAAAGAACTGCTCAGGGTTGGAGAGATAATAGTTACTATGATATTTATTCAGGTTATATTTCTGTGAATTACCAAGTATCTAAAAAAATCGGTATCTCAGCTGAATACTCTAAAATGGATTACCAAAGTCAGCAAGCTGGTGGACTGACAGATGCTCAATTAAAAGAAAATCCTAGACAATCATTAAGATCTAGAAATTGGTTCAGCGCACCTTATAATGTTGCTTCAGTTACTTTAAAATATGATGTTACAGACAATATAAATATTCAAATAAAATCTTTTTACTCATTTGCAGAAAGAAACAGTGTAGGTTTTGTAAAATCAATTACAACAAAGGATTCCATAAACCCAACAACACTTCAATACAATGCAAGACAAGTAGATAGAGATGAATATCAAAATTTTGGTACAGAAATTCGAACTTCTTTCAAATATAAATTATTGGGTAAAGAATCTATTTTAGCTGGTGGAATTCGCATTTACAATGGAAATACAAACCGTAATCAATTAGGAACTGGAACAACTGGTGTTGATTTTGATTTAACATTGACAAAACCTGATTATGGCCGTTCATTGGATTTTTCAACAATCAACTATGCTGCATTTGCTGAAAATGTTTTCCAAATTGGAAATAGAGTAAAAGTTATACCTGGAATTAGATTAGAATATATTGAAAATACAAGTAAAGGTTATATTAATACAACTCAAGCAGGAGTTCTTGCTTCAAATAAAAGAGAAAGACAAATTTTACTGTATGGAGTAGGAAGTGAATTTAAAACATCGGAAAAAACTATGATTTACGGTAATTATTCATTAGCATACAGACCCGTAACTTTTTCTGAATTAACGCCTTCTGCTACAACCGAAATCATAGATCCAAATTTAAAAGATGCCAATGGATTTAATGCAGATTTAGGTTTTAGAGGAACATTAAAAGACTTCTTATCTTTTGATTTAGGTGTTTTTTACCTAAACTATAACAACCGAATTGGTGTAATTACTCAAAATGGCCTTCCTTTTAAAACAAATATTGGAACTTCAGTAAGTCAGGGAATCGAATCATACATAGAGTTGAATCTTACTAATTTACTTTTCAAAAATGATAAATATGGTTCATTCACTGTATTTTCTTCTAACTCATTTATTGATGCAACCTATACAAGATGGGATAACCCAGTAATTGCTAACGACCCTTTAAAATCGATAGAAAACAAACGTGTTGAAAATGCTCCAAATTTTATTCATAGATTGGGTGCATCTTACTCATTAAAAGGACTTCAACTTTCTATCCAATATTCTGAAGTAAGTGATGTTTTTACAGATGCTATTAATACTGAATTACCAAATGCAACTGCTACAATTGGTAAAATTGCTGGATATAAAATCATGGATTTAACGGCATCATATAAGTTTAAAGAACACTATAATTTCAAGTTTAGTTTAAATAATTTAACAAATGAAATCTATGCTACAAGAAGATCAACTGGTTATCCTGGTCCTGGAATTTTACCAGGAAATGGAAGAACGTTTTCTTTGAGTTTAGGAGTTAATTTTTAAAATGAAATAATATATAAGCCATATAAACATATGGTCCAAAACACAAAAAGCTGTCTTTTTCGGACAGCTTTTTTTATAATATAAAAAAATTTTTATTCAAATTCAATCAATACAGCTCCTTTTTCAACTACTTGACCGCTTTCAATTAATATTGCTTTTACAATACCAACTCCTTCCGCTTTTAAAACATTTTCCATTTTCATAGCTTCTAAAGAAAGAATTTCGTCGCCAACATTCAATTCATCACCTACTTTTACAGCAATGTTTACAATACGTCCAGGCATTGGCGCTTGTAATTCTTTTAATTTTCTCACTTTTGGAACATCTAATCCTAAAGCAGCGATCAATTCATCTAATTCACCTTTTTTCTTAACTTCAAAAACTCTATGATTGATTTTTATTTTTAATCGGTGATCTTCTGTTTTTTCTTCTAAAATTTCACCGTAAAAATCTTTACCATTGAAAGTTAAAGTAAAAAAGCGTTCGTCATCCCATTTAACAACTGAACCTCCATTGCTCACAGTATCTTTACCGTCGATATTCCAAACTTGATTTGTCATAGTTTCAAAATTTGTACAAAAATAATATAATCAGCGTTGATAAAATGTAAAATAGATTGAAATTGATAAAATGTTTGTCCTAATTGATGTTTAAATCTTTTAATTTAAGCTAAAAGTCATCTTGTTTTTTTGATTCACTTCCTTTCAGCTTTCATTTTCTTCCATAAATCCTAAAATTTCAGCTTTTTAAATGATTATTCACAAACTAATCAAAAAAATTTATCAGCTTTGTGTTACGTCTATAAATTAGCAGTTATATAAAATGAAAAAATTCTCAGTATTAGTTGCCGGTATCGTTTTGGTTTCTTGTGGAGTTAAAAACAATAAAACAGAAATGAAAGATTCTCCTGTAGAATCTACTTCTTTCGAAACTAAGCAAAACAAAACAGAATCAATAAAAGAAACACCTACAAAAAGGTCTATTTATTGGGGTTCAGAAACCGTTTATAATGATCTTGTCCACACAAAATTAGAAGTGAGTTTTGATTGGTCAAAATCTAGAATGAATGGACTTGCTACTATTACGTTAAAACCTCATTTTTATGCAACTGATAGCTTAACGCTTGACGCTAAAGGAATGGACATTTTAGAAGTTGCATTAAATAACAAAACGCTTACTTACAATTACGATAGTTCTTTTTTAAGAATAAAACTGGATCGGGTTTACACTAAAAATGAAAACTATACTTTAAAAATTAAATATGTTGCAAAACCAGATGAAAGAACAACTGGTGGAAGTCAAGCTATTACTTCTGATAAAGGATTATACTTCATTAATCCTAAAGGAAGCGATAAGTCTAAAATGCCTCAAATTTGGACACAAGGTGAAACGGAAGCAAGTTCTGTTTGGTTTCCAACGATTGATTCCCCTAATATGAAATCTACGCAAGAAACTTTCATTACTGTTGATAATAAATATGTAACCCTTTCAAATGGAAAATTGGTTAGTTCAAAAGTTAATCCTGATGGAACTAGAACTGATTATTGGAAACAAGATTTACAACATGCCCCGTATTTATTCATGATGGGAGTTGGAGAATTTAAAGTGGTTAAAGACTTCTATACTCGACCAGATGGAACGAAAATGGAAGTAAACTATTACGTTGAACCGCAATGGGAAAAACACGCAAAAGCAATTTTTGGTGAAACACCTGCTATGATTGGATTCTTTTCAAAATTATTAGGCGTTGAATATCCTTGGGATAAATACCATCAAATTGTCGTTAGAGATTATGTTTCTGGTGCAATGGAAAATACTGGTGCTGTTGTTTTTGGTGATTATGTGTATAAATCTAATCGTGAATTATTAGATGAAAATGATCAATCAACTATTGCGCATGAATTATTTCATCATTGGTTTGGGGATTTAGTAACATGTGAATCTTGGTCTAATTTGACTTTAAATGAATCATTTGCAAACTATTCTCAATACTTATGGGATGAACACCGATATGGATTAGATGAGGCTGCTTACAATGCTGAAATTGAAGCAGATGGTTATTATCAATCAGCTCAACAAAATGGATATCATAATTTAGTTTGGTTTGATTACGACAATCGTGAACAAATGTTTGATGGACACTCTTATAATAAAGGTGGAAGAATTTTACACATGCTTCGATCTTACTTAGGCGATGAAGCTTTCTTCAAAGCAATCAACAACTATTTGACAAATAATAAATACAAATCAGCAGAATTTCATCAGTTAAGAATGGCTTTTGAAGATGTTTCTGGTGAAGATTTAAACTGGTTTTTCAATCAATGGTATTTAGGTTCAGCTCATCCTGTTTTAGATGTTAAACAAACGAAAGATGAAGTAAAACAAACTGTTACAATTAGCATTGACCAAAAACAAAATTTAGAAATGGCCTCTATTTTTAAATTACCATTGGAAATAGCTGTTTTCGATTCTAAAGGAAAACATTCACATAAAGTGATTGCTGATAATTTACACAATGAATTTACTTTTAGTTATGAAGGTGATTTAAAATGTGTAATCACGGATGATCAACAAATGTTGTTAGCAAAAGTAAGAGAAGAGAAACCAGCCTATCAATATGTTTATCAATACTATAATGGTAAAACTTACAAAGCAAGAAAAGACGCTTTACAGTTTGGAGTAAAAGGAAGTGATTCTACTTCTCAACAGTTGGTTTTAGATGCCATGAATGATCCTTTTTGGTACATCAGATCATTAGCAATAGAAAAAGCGAATAAATTAAAAGAAGAAAACAAACTAAAAGGAATTGAAATGTTAAAAGGATTGGCTAAAAATGATCCAAACTCTCAAGTTCGTTCAAGTGCCCTTTCTTTTTTAGCTAAAAACTTAGAGGATAAAGAATTAGAAACATTATTAACTGCTTGTCTTCAAACAGAACAATCATATTCAGTTATCTCAACTATATTAAGAGATTTAGGTCAGAAAAATCCAACTTTAGCTATGGAAAAAGCAAAAGTTTTCGAATCTGAAAATTCTTCAAAAATGTTGGCTGGTATTGGTCAATTATATCAAAGTCATGCACCATTAACTGTTTATCCATTCTTTGAAAATTCTTTAAAAGGAAATACACTACAAGGGTTTGACCAATTAAGCATGATGAATTCATTAACTGTTTTTATGGTGAGACAAAACAATTTAGAAGCTTTAGAAAAATCAGTTCCTGTTTATTCTTATTTATCTGAAAATGGTGGGACTTATACTAAAATGTTCTTACCTCAAAACATTAAATATTTACAAGGTTTTATAACTCAAAAAACAGATGAATTGAATCAAGAAGCAGAAGCACATGATAAAAACAACAATGCTGCATATGCCAATCAAACGAGACAACAAATAAAAAAATACAAAGATATCAGCTCTCAACTTTCTAGTTTAGAAGCACCAACTACTGAGATGAAACATTAATTCATCGCAATTGTTTTTAAACGCTCCTTATAAAAGGGGCGTTTTTTTTGAGACAATTTTAGTGTTTAATAAAAATTTAATGTATTAAATAAAGGTGTGTTTTTTATCTTCACTCAAAATTTGCTATTATGATTCCTGAAGAAATAATTGAAACGCCTGTTTCCTTAAACATGTCACCATACTCAGGTGCTTGGACAAAAGAACAAGCTGCTCATTTGTTACGTAGAACTATGTTTGGTGCTACCTACCAACAAATTCAATCGTGTGTAACAGATGGTATGAATGCTTCTGTTACTAATTTGCTTTCTGTTCCTGTTATCAATCCTCCTTTGACGACATCTGCAAATGAAGGTATATCTGCATTCAATACAACTTGGGTAAATAGTGTTTATCCTTCAGGAGATACCCTACCTACAGAAAATGCTCGTGTATATTCATTGGCAAGTTGGACAATGGAAAAAATAAATAAAGAAGGTTTTTCAATTGCTGAAAAGATGTGTTTGTTTTGGCATAATCATTTTGCAGCAGAAGCAACTTTTGATTCAAGAGCAACCTACAATTATCATAACTTAATTAGAACACATGCTTTGGGTAATTTCAAACAATTAATTAAGGAAATTACTGTTGATCCTTGCATTTTGTTTTTCTTAAATGGTGTGAGTAATCAATCATTTAGTCCGAATGAAAATTATGCGAGAGAATTACTTGAATTATATACAATTGGAAAAGGTCCTTTAATTTCAACTGGAGATTATACCAACTATAAAGAACAAGATGTATCAGCTGGTTCTAAAATTTTAACTGGTTGGACTGTTGATGGAATGAAAAGCACAACTTTAACAAGTCCTTTTGCTGTTTTTAATCCTGCTTATCACGATATTTCTAATAAAACATTATCCTCTCATTTTAATAACACCGTTGTTTCAGATGGTGGAGATATAGAATATCAAAATTATATAGATATCATTTTTCAACAGCCTGAAGTTGCACATTTTATATGTAGAAAAATCTACCGTTATTTTGTTAATTATGATTTAACAACTGATGTTGAAACAAATGTTATTCCTATTTTAGCTCAAACATTAATTGATAATAATTACTCGATTTTGAGTGTTATGCAACAACTATTAACGAGTGAACATTTTTATGATATTTCTCTAAAAGGTACTATTATTAAAAACCCTTGTGAATTGTTGTTTTCAATGCTTAATACTTCTCAATCATCCCCAAATTATGATTTAGCAACGAATTATGAAATGTATTTAAATATTTATTCATTTTCTGGAAATTTAGGACAATCTTATTTATCTCCTCCTAATGTTGGTGGTTGGACTTCATATTATCAACTTCCTTCTTACAGTAGGCTATGGATCAATTCAACTTATTTAAAACAACGATTTGATGTTGGTGCTTATGTTTCTTTATATACAGGAATTCAAGTAAATGGAAATTATTTTAAAATTAATGCACTTCAATTATTGAATGGCTTATCTAATCCTGCTAGTGCTCAAAGCGTAATAAATGATTTATGTTTAGTCTTTTTTCCAAAAGCAATTGATACACTTACGAAAACAACGTTGAAAACAATCATGTTAAATGGTTTACCTGATTTCGAGTGGTCTGATCAATACATTGCATATTCTAATGATACAAGTAATAGTTCTCTTTCTAATCCTATTAAAACAAGAATAGAAACTGTTTTATATAGAATTTTTCAAATGCCAGAATTTCAAACTATTTAAATAAACGAAAAGATGAAAAGAAGAGATTTTGTTAAAAATGTATCACTTGCTTCTGTTGCTACACCGTTTATGTTAAAAGGTTTGCAATTTCAAACGATAGCAAAAGAATTATTCGAAACACCTAAAAGTACTGAAGATAGAGTTTTAGTAATTGTTAGATTAAGTGGTGGAAATGATGGTTTAAATACCGTTATTCCATTAGATCAATATGATAATTTAATGATTCAACGACCAAATATAATTATTCCTGAAAGCTCCATTTTAACATTAAATACTAATAATGGTTTACATCCTGTTATGACAGGTATGAAAAACATGTTTGACCAAGGAAAATTAAGTATTATTCAAAATGTTGGTTACCCAGAACAAAATAGATCTCATTTTAGATCTATGGATATTTGGGATTCTGGATTAATAACAGCAAATGCTAGTACTGGATGGGTTGGAAGAAATTTTGATGCCTTATATCCAAATTTCCCAACTGATTATCCAAATTCTACATATACTGATCCTTTCGCTATTAGTATGGGTTATCAAGTCGCTGCCAATTGTCAAGGATTAATGGGTAATTTCTCTCATACCGTTGAAGATCCAACAGCTGCATATAACGTTGCTTCATCTAATGTTGTAAATGATGGAACTTATTTTGGAAGTCACATGGAATTTTTAGCTACTATTATTGATCAAACAAATTCATATGGTGCTAAAATTCAAGCTGCAGCTAATGCTGGAAATTCGCTTTCAACGTTATACGATCCAAATAATCCTTTAGCTGTTCAATTAAAAAATGTAGCTAAAATGATTTCTGGTGGATTAAATTCAAAAGTGTATGTTTTAAACATCGATGGTTTTGATACACATGATTCACAAGTCTTATCAACTGATGTAACTGCTGGAAAACATTCTGATCTTGTCAAAAAATTATCTGACGCTATTTCAGCTTTTCAGGATGATTTGAATTTATTAGGACTTGAACAACGTGTTGCAGGTATGACTTACTCAGAGTTTGGTAGACAAATTGCTTCAAATGCAAGTTATGGAACAGATCATGGTGATGCTGCTCCATTATTTTTATTTGGTTCATGCCTCAATAGTCAAATTGTAGGTCCAAATCCGGTCATAGGTTCTCAAGTTGTAGATCAATTAGGTATTCCAATGCAAATTGATTTTAGAGACGTCTATGCATCTATTTTGAAAGATTGGTTTCATGTTGATTCAACTCAAATTCAAACATTATTTGAACACCAAGTTACTTTCTATAATTTATTAGGTGCATGTAATGTTGGTTTAGAAGAAAATACATTATCTAAAGATATTGCTATTCTTTACCCAAACCCTGTTTATGAAACGGCTACTTTAAAATTCAATAGTGAAAATGAATGGGTAAAAGTGGATGTAATTGATTTCTCAGGAAAAACGATTGATAATCCTATAGATTCTATTATTGAACCAGGTACACACTCAATAATGTTAAATTTAGGACATCTTCAAACGGGAGAATATATTATTTCTATTCAGAAACAATCTGGAAACCAAAGTATAAAAATGATAAAAGTGAAAAATTAGTTCTCTTAGCGTTTTATGAAATAAAAAAGGTGTTGAAATTCAACACCTTTTTTTAATTATATTAAGTTTAATCGACTATTCAAATCATCTCTGTATGAACCTCCAATTGGAACACTTTTCTTATTGTTTTCTAACGTTAAATTAGGGAATTCAATCGTTGCTATTTTATCTAAACGAACAATAAATGAACGGTGAACACGAACAAATTCCTCTGTCCCCATTTTTGTTTCAATATCTTTCATTGTTGAATGAACTGTATATCTTGTATCAGTAGTGTTAATTACCACATAATCTTTCAATGCTTCAATGAAATAAATATCCTTGCAATTTATCTTTACTAATTTACTATTTGACTTAACAAAAATAAATTCTTTAGATGGTTCTTTATTATCTACAATAGAATATAAATATTCTATCTCTTTTAGCTGTTCTTTTTCTTTTTTATGCTTGTAAATTGCCATTTCAATAGAAGTGTGTAAATCTATTTCTTTAAATGGTTTAATAATATAACCATATGGCTCTATTACTTTTGCTTTTGATAAAGTAGATTCATCAGCATAAGCCGTCAAAAATATAACAGGAATAAATAAGTCTTTTTTAATTAATTCAGCCGCTTCAATTCCATTCATATCACCTTTTAACATTATATCCATTAATACAATGTCAGGATGTTCTGAATGAGCTAATTCAATAGCTTTTTCACCAGTAGCAGCTGCTCCAACAACATTGTAACCAAGTTTTTTTAAACTGTGTTGAATATCTTTTGAAACGATAGACTCGTCTTCAACAACTAAGACGTTAATTTTTGACATAATAGTGTTATTGTTTAGCTTTTTCAAAGGTAATTAAAAATTTTGTACCATTTGATTTAAAAATTTCAATATTCCCATTTAATTGTTCTGTAAGTGAAACAACTAATTGTAACCCTAAAGACTCTAAATTTTCTATATTAAAATCTTCAGGTAAACCAATTCCATTGTCTTCAACAATCAAATGAATAACATTTTCAATTTCTTCTAATTTTATTTTAATTTCTCCTTTTCGATCATTTGGAAAAGCATATTTGATTGTATTTGTAATTAACTCATTAACCATTAATCCACATGGAATGGCTTGATCTAAAATTAAATCAACAGAAGATAAATCAGTTGAGAATGAAATTAAATCTTCATTTATTCTAAAAGATGCTAATAAATTACTTGAAATATTTTGAATGTAATTTGAAAAATTAATAGATGAAAAATTAGTTGTTTTATACAAACTTTCATGTATCATAGCCATCGAACGAATTCGATTTCTACTATCTTGAAGTATATCTAAAATCTTTGGATCATGAACAAATGAACTTTGTAAATTTAAAATACTCGAAATAATTTGAAGATTATTTTTTACACGATGATGAATTTCTTTTAATAAAATTTCTTTCTCTTGTAACGAAGAAACAATTGCTTTCTCATTTTTTTTCTTGTTTGAAATATCATGAGCAACTAACGAAATTTCATATACATTTCCTTCTGTATCAAAAATTGGATTAATAAATAACTCTAACCATTTTTTCTTACCTTCATAAATATACTTTGCTTCTATACGTTCTGATAATCCGTTTTTTACTTTATTTAATAAGATTTGAAAATATCTTAATTCTTTTGGATTAAATAATTTATTAAAGATTAACTGAAAGTTTTGACCGGAATGTAATACATCTCCTGTTAAATGATTAAAATAGGTTTCACTGTGTTTATTAAACGAAGAAATTTTATTCTCCATATTAAATATCAATAACAAGGTATTAGACGAACTATCAAAAATTGCTTTATTCCTTAAATATTGATCTTGTAACAGTTTTTCAGTTCTAATTCTTTCTGCTATTTCTGCTTTTAATAACTTGTTACCTTCTTCTGCTATCTCAGCTCTCAAAATGGCTTTTGACGCATTTTCTACTTTCGTAATATCAATAACTGTCCCTTCAATATGCTGATTGATTTTATCATAATACCAATTAAAAATCAATGTTTTCTTTTTACCTGATTTTAATGTGAATTCAAATTTTTCGTTTCGTAAAGTTTCATGCTCTTCTAAGTACAAGAATAATCTATTCCATGATTCTTGATCTGAAGCATTAAAAAATTGCTCATCTCTTTGAAAATCATTTTCAAAAATCATATGAAATGCTTCGTTGCAATCTAATAGATAAGATTCGTTATTTAATGTAAATACACCCGCTTGATTTTTGTAATATAAATTACGATACTTTTTTTCTCTATTACTTAATTCTAATTGATGTTGTACACTTTCAGAAATATCTTCTAAGCGACACAACCAATATTTTCCGCTTTTTAAAACTAGCAAACCTGTTTTTAATTCAAACGTTTTTGTTTTGCTATCTATAATTAATTCAACTTGTTTTCTAAAAACTTCTTCACCTTCAATTTTACTAATTACTGTTAACTCATCTTGTGTGAAAAACTGAATAAACTTTCTGTTTCTTTCTGTTTCATCTTTGTTCTCAATTTGAAAAAAGACATTTGTTTTTTGATTGTAATCAATGATATCAATTACATTGTTATTTTTAATTTTAAATAAAATAAACCCAGAACCTGGTTTGTTTACAATCTTTTTTAAATAATCTGAATAATCTTGTACATTGTTAATTAACCGTACTCGAGAAACCAAAACTAAAAAAATAGTCGCTGAAAAAACAAATAAAATGATCGTAACATTACCTAATGTTAATTCAGGTTTGTCTACTAATGAGTAACCATAAATTATAAAAACGTACGTAAATAAAATATAGATAAAGGTTAAATTCAATCGTTGAATCACATGTGCGATTATGGCAAATAAAATAAAAAAGTAAAAAAAGTGTGTTTGAGAAAATCTGAAATGAACCAAATCTTCAACTGCAAAATAAGTAGCTATAAGAAAATGTGCGTGGAAGAAATACAATAAATAATTTTTTATGGCTTTTATCTTCCAACAAATCAAAATAAATAGTGGGAAAAAAATCGAAAAGGATAAACAGATATTAAAGTAAACTTTAGGTAAATCTGAGTTATACGAAAAAAGACAAAAAATAGGAGAAACGATAAATGCACCGATGCTATATAAAATTGTCAACCGGCGAAAATCATTTTCTTTTTCGTAATAATTAAAAAATTGTTTTTCGGCAACTTTTAAGAGTTTAAATCGTTCCAACATTCTTATTTATATTTTTATATATAATTAAATATCAATTACTTAATTGTATATTTTAAGTTCATTTCAACCATTCTAACTGAATGTACATTTTTAATTTCAAAAAACCTATTTTCTCTTAGTCTCTTCTTTTGAATATAAATAAAATAAAGAATTTTTTAAATAAAGAAAACTTATTCTATTTATTAGTGATGTTCATATGTTTAAAAAAAGCTTAACTTTTAATTGCTAATCTGACTTATCAAAAATATATGGGTTATTATTAACAAACTTAAGTTATTTAATGTTATAGTTTTTGAAGCATTTACAACGTTATTAACAAAAAAGACTTAAAATGATTTTGTGTATTACTTTTTTATGAATTCAATATAAATTCTGTGTTAAAAACGTTGGTAATTTCTCCAAAACTTTGTCAAACTTTTAGTCTTTAATTCAACTATTCTTTTGTTTGTAATTATAAATTTAATATCCAAAACAATTCTTTTAGAACTTATAAACACCTATTAACAATTGAGTTTCATTTTGTGTTTGAATTTTAATTTATTAAACTACTCATTTTCAATTGTTCTTAATTTCATAATTTTCCATAATGTTTACAATTAACACCAATTGTTAATAGTGAACAAAACAATTCGTTTTTGTCATTATTTTCTTATTTCAGATAATAAATCATTCATTAACTTTACAAAAAATTCAAGTTTATGAGCAAAATTATCATTCCAATAGGTGCAGATCACGCAGGATTTGAACTAAAAGAAGTATTAAAATCTTATTTATCTGAAAAAGGATACGAAGTTAAAGATTTTGGTTGTCATTCTACAGAAAGTATCGATTATCCTGATTATGCTCATCCAGTAGCGAATTTGATAGAGGAAAATGAAGGAATGAAAGGAATTCTTATCTGTGGTTCTGGTAATGGTATAAACATGACTGCAAATAAACATCAAGGTATTAGAGCTGCTTTATGTTGGAAAAATGAAATAGCTGAATTGGCTAGACAACATAACAATGCAAATATTTTAGTTTTACCTGCACGTTTTATTTCTGAAGAGGAAGCAAAACAAATGGTAGAAACTTTTTTCACAACAGAATTTGAAGGAGGAAGACATCAAAATAGAGTGAATAAAATTGCTTGTGTTTAATTAGATTCAAGACTTAAAGATTCAAGATAGTAAGACTTATATTCGTTATGGATGTAAGTCTTTTTTTTTCAGTCTTGAATCTTATTATCTCATTTCTCCTTCAACAAAGATTCAATCAATAAATTAGTTTTTTCTACGTATTCTGTATAATATTCACCTGTACCTGGTCCGTTGAATCCTGTATGTACACGTTTTACAACACCATCTTTACCTATATATATAGAAGTAGGGAAAGAGATTACTTCGTTTAACATAGAGAATTGAGAAGAAGCAAGACCTTTGTTTGCATTACCACCTACTAAAAATGTAAAATCTAAATTAAAACGATCTTTTAAAAGCTTGATTTTATTTGCGTAATCTTCAAATGAATTTCCAACTTCATAACCAACAGAAATTATTTCTAATCCTTGTGAATGGTATTTCTCATATAATTGTTTATAGTATCTCGTTTCGTCCATACAATTTGGACACCATGTTCCCATGATTTGAATGATCGTTACTTTATTTTTAAATTGTTCATTCGGAAAATGAAATTCATTCCCATTTAAATCTTTTAATGAAAATTGGAAAACAGCCTCTTTTTTCACTTTTGTTAGTTCATCTGGATCAGCTAATTGAAATGTATCGTTTTTACTTCCCTCCCATTTTCCTTCAAAATGTTTACCACTTAAAAAACGTCCTTTTAATGAATCATTTTCATAGTTAGCAACCAATAAAAAAGCATGTGAACCATCAAAACAGGATAAATAGAATTTAGAACCATATTGATTTCCTTCTAAATAGCGATAATCACCAGTTTCTGTTAAGAATGTTCCAGCAATCGATTGATTGTTTTGAGAAAAGATTCCTATTGCAGGTGAAGCATCATTTGTGTTAGGATCAAAAATAACTTTCCATTTTCCATCTATTTTTGAAGTTGTTAAATCGTTAGAATAATTACTAAATCTATTTTTATAATTATATGTTGCTTGAAAAGGTATTTTGTAATTTTCGGATTTATTATAGTTCACCCAATAACCATTTAATTGAGTTTTACTATTTTTTTTGAATACAATTTTTGAGTTAAATGTTGGAAAGCTAACAATTAGACTATCTTCTTTTTTTTCAGGTTTAGACAATGTTATTTTCTCAGAAGCGTTACATATTATAAATTGATAGTCCTTTTTAATTTTTTTAATAATTAATTTAAAAGGCAATTCATCTTTTTGGTTAAGAAGTAGTTTAGCGCTCCAATTCCCTGCTTTTATATGATCGTTTTGTTGCGTGAACGAAACTAGAGCAAATAAGAGTATAAATGAATAAGTGAATATTAATTTCATTATTAACTTTGTTTAGTAGTAAACGAATTTAATTCTTTTTACGGAAATCAATGCAACTATAAATGAATAAATATCGTCTTCCTAAATAGTAGATTGTGCAATGGATGAAATTACCTTAGTAAAAGAATGCGTAAAAGGAAATGCTAAAGCACAGTTTTTGTTGTTTGATAAATTTTCGAAAAAGATGATGGCTGTATGCCTTCGTTATTCAAAAAATCAGGAAGAATCAGAAGATGTTTTACAAGAAGGTTTTGTAAAAGTGTTTTCTAAACTGAAAGATTTTAATCACACTGGCTCTTTAGAAGGATGGATTAGAAGAATAATGGTGAATACTGCTTTAGATCAAATTCGAAAAAACACTAAATTTCAAAATGATGTTCAATTAGAATCTGTTGATTATCATTTGGGTGAATCAGACAATCAAATATTAGGAGAGTTGATGGCGGAAGATTTATTAAAATTAATAAGTAACATGCCAGATGGATATAAAGTTGTTTTTAACATGTTTGCGATTGAAGGATACAGCCATCAAGAAATAGCAACGACACTTGGGATTACAGAAAGTACTTCTAAGTCTCAATACATGCGTGCTAAGGGGTATTTAAGATCGAAATTAGAAATTACAGGTGATGGGAGATAAAGACATATTTAAAGATATTTTTTCTGAAAAACTGAAAGATTTAGAGCTTCCAGTGAATGAAAAATTATGGAATTCTATTTCGAATCAAATCGTCTCTGCGCCTGTTGTGTCAAGTATTTCTTTATTATCTAAAATTATAATTGGTTCTTCTATTTCTGCAGCTGCTATCGTTGGCGGTTATTATCTTAATTCAACTTCTGAAAACAACGAAAAACAAATTAAATCGCAAATATCAGTTAATAAAAATGAATTAAGAGAAGTAAAAGAGGTTAAAGAAACTATTTCAGCTATTAAACAACCTTCCGTTTCAATTAATAAAGAAGAAAAAAGTATCGCTTCTGAAACGATTATTGTGGATGATAATTTGGTTGATATTCCAGTAAATAACAATCTTTTTATCTCTCCAAATACCGTTACTATTAATCAATCTACCGTAGTTGCTAATCAAAATAAAAATGATCAACCGATTAATAATACAGTAGCACAATCTCCAACAGAAATACCAAAAGCAACTGTTGTTCCTTCTGAAAATAAAAATATTTCTACTGAAGAAAATTCTGTTTATAAATTAGATTTAAAAAATGTTTTTACTCCAAATGGTGATGGTGTAAATGATTATTTAGAAATTGAAACAGAAGGATTATTTGATTTTTCGGTTGTTATTTTAGATAAGAATAATCAAAAAGTTTATACGTCAAATGACCCTCATTTCAAATGGGATGGTACAAATATGAGTGGTGAATTTGTTCCTGAAGGGAGTTACATTTATTTTGTGACTGCTAAAACAGAAAGCAATAAGCCAATTTCTAAGTATAGTTCTTTAACTATAAAAAGATAGGAACTATTATTACTTCCCCATCCTTAATAGGGTAATCAAAAATCGCAATTAAATATTATAGATAATAAAAAAGCCCTGCATTTGCAGAGCTTTTTTGAGGTTTCGAGCGGATTCGAACCGCTGTAGACGGTTTTGCAGACCGCTGCCTAGCCGCTCGGCCACAAAACCATTTAGACGAAGCAAAATTAATAAAAAATTTTAATAAACAATTAATCTTCTATTATTATTGCAACGTTTTGTACATCTCCATTGATTGGAGGACATATTTTTATGATCTTAACTTTAAGTGTTGTAACGTTATCTATTTCATTTTGAATACGATTGTATATACGTTGACCAACATGTTCAATTAATTTTGAACGAATAGCCATTTCTTCTGTTACAATTCGATTAATATCACAATAATCGATTGTTTGAATTAACTCATCAGAAATAGCTGCTTCTGTAAAGTCAGTTGTCAACGATATATCAACGGTATAATGTCCACCGATTTTACCTTCTTCCGGTAAACATCCGTGAAAAGCATATAATTTGATTCCGTTAACTTCTATGGTGTGTTTCATTTTTTAGACCATTAGATATTAGAAACGCTTCGCTTTAGAAGTTAGAATTTAAACATAATCTAATTTCTAACTTCTAAAAGTCTAACATCTTATTTATTAATTTGCTCAAAACCAATATTCATTCTTTCAACACATTCAGCTTTACCTAAAAATGCGCAGATTTCGAACATGCTTGGCCCCATTCCTGTTCCTGTAATTAACAAACGGAAATTTGGTAAAACTGCTCCAATTCCTAATCCTTTAGATTCTAAAAATGATTTGAATGCTGTTTCAATGTTTTCAGCTGTAAAATCTGAAATTGCTTCCAATTGAGTAAACCATTCTTTTAATATAGTAGAAGTATCTTCTTTCCATTTTTTATCGATCGTTTGTTGATCGTATGAAGTAGGTTTATTTAATAAGTAAGCACCTTCAATTAAGATATCTTTTAAGAATGTAGCTCTTTCTTTCATTAAGCGACAAACGTTAGTTAAAACATCTTTATCGTAAGTTTCTGTTAATTCTTGCGATAACATGTCTGCTAACACAGAATCATCAGTTGCTCTTAAATAGGTTTGTTGGAACCATTTTGTTTTCTCAGCATCAAATTTTGCTCCTGATTTAGAAACTCTTTCTAAGCTAAATGCTTCAACTAATTCTTCTAATGAAAAGATTTCTTTATTATTTCCTGGATTCCATCCTAACAATGCTAACATGTTAACGAATGCTTCTGGGAAATAACCATTTTCTCTATAACCTGAATAAACTTCTCCTTCTGCAGTTGTCCAGTTTGTTGGGAAAACAGGGAAACCTAAACGGTCACCATCTCTTTTAGATAATTTACCATTTCCATCAGGTTTTAATAATAAAGGTAAGTGTGCAAATTCTGGTGCTTCCCATCCAAATGCTTCATATAATAAAACGTGTAATGGTGCTGATGGTAACCATTCTTCTCCTCTAATTACATGAGAAATTTTCATTAAATGATCATCTACAATGTTTGCTAAATGATACGTTGGCATTCCATCACTTTTGAAAAGCACTTTATCGTCTAAGTTATTTGTATTTACAACAACCCATCCACGAATGTTATCTTCAAAACGAATATCTCTATTACGTGGCATTTTCATACGAATAACATATGGTTCACCTGCGTCTAATAAACGTTTAACTTCGTCTGCAGGTAATGTCAATGAATTTCTCAAAGATGTTCTAGTAACAACATTGTATTGCCAGCTAGCCATTCCCATCGCTTTTGCTTGCTCTCTAACTTTTTCTAATTCTTCAGCTGTATCAAACGCATAATAAGCTGATTCATTTGCAATTAACTGTTCTGCATAAGGTTTGTACATGTCTTTTCGTTCAGATTGAACATAAGGACCATATTCTCCACCTAAACCAGGACCTTCTGTTGGCATAATTCCACACCACTCTAAAGCATCCATGATGTATTGTTGAGTTCCAGGAACAAAACGAGTTTGATCTGTATCCTCAATACGGATGATAAAAGTTCCGTTATGTTTTTTAGCAAAAAGGTAATTGTATAAAGCAGTTCTTACTCCACCCATATGTAATGGGCCAGTTGGAGATGGTGCAAAACGAACACGAACAGGTTTTTGAGACATAATTTAATTTTTTTGCAAAGATAATTAATTTAACCACAGATGTACACATTGAATTTATGGTCATTTGATCAATTAATTTGTCGCCAGCATTTGTTGTAATCTCTTTTTAACAAATTTTTCATTTCATAAATGAAACTTAAGCAATCGTTATCATAATATTGTTTTATTTTTATACGTTTTTCCATTATCAATGAGATAAAATTACTATGAGTGCTTTTGATAGATTATTAAGTCAGATTGATGCGTTCATTCGCAAGTATTATAAAAATGAGATGATTAAAGGTTTATTCCTTTTTGCTGGAATATTTCTATTCTCTTTTTTATTCACGACTATTTTAGAATTCTTTGGGAGATTTAATTCAATCGTTCGTGGAATTCTTTTCTTTGGCTTTATTTTCACGAATATTTATGTCTTAATTAGATATATTTTCATACCTGTTTCTAAATTGTTTTCATTTGGAAAGCAAATCAATCGTTATCAAGCATCTCAAATCATCGGTAACTTCTTTCCTTCTATTTCAGATCGTTTATTAAATACCTTGCAGTTAAATGATAATTTAGAACAAAACGAAGGTAATTTTGAATTAATTAGAGCAAGTGTTTCACAACGTTCAGCATCATTAACGGTTGTTCCTTTCACAACAGCTATTGATATCAAAGAGAATCGTAAATATTTGAAATATATCATTCCTTTATTTTTAGTCTTTCTTTCCATTGCTGTTTTCGTTCCGCATTTATTTCAACAGAGTACAGAACGTGTTGTGAATTATTCCAAAGAATTTAAGCCCGTTTCGCCTTTTCAATTTAATTTATTAAATAAGAATCTACAAATAGAAGAAGGTGACGATTTAGAGGTTAATTTATCGCTTTCTGGAAGCCAATTTCCAGATAAAATATACATTGTTAGTACTCAAGGTAAGTTTTTAATGGAAAAGACTTCTAAAATTGATGCAAATGCTATTCTTAAAAAGATTAAATCGAATGATCAATTTTACTTTGAAGCCAATTCTTTTCAAAGTGAAGTATATGCTGTAAATGTGATTAAAAAATCTACCATTGGTAAATTAGAAGCCCGTCTAATCTATCCTTCTTATTTAGGGAAAGAACCAGAAACGATTTCTAATTCTGGAGATTTATCTATTCCTGAAGGAACGTTGATTGAATGGAATGTGATTACTAAGAATACTAATAATGTAAAGTTTAGCATTAATAATCTTGAGAAAAATTTTAATTCTGAATCGTTTAGAATCAATCATAAATTCAAAAATGATGCTCGAATCAAAATAGAAATGGTTAATTCTCAAAGCAAAAAAGTTGATTCATCTGGCTTTTATATTTCGGTTGCAAAAGATGCCTTCCCTTCTATTCATGTTGAAGAAGTAAAAGATTCTGTTTCTGATGCTATTCGTTTTTTCTCTGGATCAATTGCTGATGATTATGGGTTTTCTTCTCTTAAATTTGTTTATACAATCATTAGTGAAAATGGTAAACGTAAAACTCAAACGTTACCAGTTACTAAAGTTCTTGGTACAGAAATGCCTTTTAATTTTGCTGTCGATTTCAAACACGAGAATGTTAAATTAAAAGATAAAATTGAATATTATTTTATCGTTGGTGACAATGATGGAGTTAATGGAACCAAATTTTCCAAATCTCAAATGTTTGAATATAAATTACCTTCTCTTGAAGAATTGAATGATAAACGAGATGAGGATCAACAAGAATCAAAAGAAAATTTAAAAGATATTCTTACCAAAGCGAATGATTTTCAAAAGAAAGTTGATCACTTGAAGAAGGATGTTTTAAACTCTAAATCAAATGATTTTAATAAATTAAATCAAGTCCAGCAGTTACAGCAAGAGCAAGAAATTATTCAAAAATCTTTAGAACAAATGTTGAATCAAATTCAAGAAAGTTCTCAGGAAAAAAACCAATTATCAGAAATAGATAAAGATTTGTTAGAGAAACAAGCTTTGATAGAAGAGCTTCTTAAAGAAGTTATGGATGATGAACTTATGGTTCTTCTGAAAAAGCTTGAAGACTTGATGAAAAACGATTCTAAGGATAAAATTGAAGATAAGTTAGAAGATGTTCAGCAATCTTCAGAAGATATGAAAAAGCAATTGGATCGTTCTTTAGAAATGCTTAAAAAATTACAAGTGAACGAGAAAATAGATGATATTGAAAAAGAGTTAAAAGAACTAGCTAAAGATCAAGAAGAGTTAAAAGAACAGACTGAGAATGATAAATTATCTTCTGAAATGGCAAAAGAAAAACAGGATGATTTAAACAAAAAGTTTGATGAACTGAAACAAGATTTAGAGCAACTCAAAAAGTTAAATGAAGAGTTAAATAAACCTATGAATTTAGGTGATCAGGAAGAAATGAAAAAAGAAATTTCTGAAGAAATGAAAAATGCTTCAGAAAACATTCAAAAGAAAAAGGGTAAAAAAGCTTCTGAGAATCAAAAAAATGCTGCTGATGAAATGAAAAAGATGGCTGATGAGCTTGATCAAATTCAACAAGAAGAAAACAAACAGCAGCAAGAAGAAGATATCAATACATTAAGAATTATTTTAAAGAATTTAATGACTTTGAGTTTTACGCAAGAAGATGTTATGTATAAGTTTTCAAAAGTAAAAGACAACGACCCTAGTTATCGTAAGTATGGTCGAGTTCAACGTTCGATTATAGACGACACAAAAATGGTTAAGGATAGTTTATATGCTTTAGCAAAACGACAACCTAAAATTGCTTCTTTCGTTGATAAAGAATTAAATGATATTACTAAGAATTTCAAACTTTCTTTAGAAGATATTGATGAACATAGAAAGCGTAATTTAAACTTACATCAACAGTCTGTAATGACTTCATTTAATAATTTAGCTCTATTGTTAAATGAATCATTAGAAAGTATGCAACAACAAATGCAAATGCAATCTAAAGGTGGTGGGTCTTGTGATAAACCTGGTAAAGGGAAAGGTAAACCTAAACCTGGTGATTCAATGGGTGACATGAAGGAAATGTTGAAGAAGCAATTAGAACAAATGCAGAAAGGTCCTAATCCTGGTGGTGAGAAATCGGGTGATAAACCTGGCTCTAAACCTGGACAAAGTGGTAATATGGGTATGCCTGGTTTAGGTAATAAACAAATTGCTAAAATGGCTGCTGAGCAAACTGCTATTCGTCAACGATTGGAACAATTAAAGAATGAGTTAAATAAAGATGGTAAAGGTTCAGGTAATAAATTAAATCCTTTAATTAATGAATTAGAGAAACAAGAAAAGGATTTAATCAATAAGAATTTCACGCCTGATATGGTTAAACGACAAAAAGATATTTTAACACGTTTATTAGAATCTGAGAAAGCATTGATGGAGAGAGGTTTTGAAGAAAAAAGAGAATCAAAAGATGGAAAAAATTTAAATTATGGTAACCAAATTCGATTTGATGAGTATACAAATCAAAAGCTCAAGCAAATTGAATTATTACGTTCTGTTGATCCTGTTTTTCGTAAGTATTATAAGGACAAAGCAAATGAATATTTCAATCGAGCAAATTGATTTTGAATATATAAATTTTGTATGAGAGAAGGTTTTACTATAGTTGATAAGATTTCAATACCGTCAGATTATGCTGCAGTCCGTAAAGTTGAGTCATTGATTGATAAAGTTTGTGGAGATTTAGGTGTTCAAGAAGATTTTTATGGTAATGTTCTTATTGCTGTAACGGAAGCTGTTAATAATGCAATTCAACATGGAAATACATTTAAAAATGATTTAGAAGTTCATGTTTCTATTGCTGATAAATCAGATGAATTTTGTTTTTCAATTAAAGACCAAGGACGTGGTTTTGATTTTAATCATCTACCCGACCCTACTTCTCCTGAGAATATTGAAAAAGAAAATGGTAGAGGTATCTTTCTTATGAAGAACCTTGCTGATGATGTTGAATTTGAAGATAATGGTGCTAAAGTAAATATATATTTTACTAAATAATATGGTAAATCTTTTTTTTGAAGATGTTGAAATTCTGGGTTTAGATCCAGAATTTTTTATTTCATGGCTATCTGATTGCTGTGATACTGAAGGTAAATCTTTAGAAGAAGTTAATTTGATTTTTTGTTCTGATGAGTATTTACTTCAGAAAAATATTGAGTTTCTTCAACATGATTATTATACTGATATTATCACGTTTGATTATTGTCAAGGGGATTTGATTATGGGTGATCTATTTATTTCTAAAGATCGTGTTATTGATAATGCACAAACTAATGGAGTTTCTTTTGAGAATGAATTAAATCGTGTTATTGTTCATGGTGTTTTACATTTGTGTGGATATAAAGATAAGTCTGTTGACGAAGAGAAATTAATGCGTTCGAAAGAAGATTTTTATTTGGATAGAATTGTTCCACGTGAAACTTAATTTTTATATGAATTTTAATCGTTGTAATTTTGTTCCACGTGGAACACGAAAATTATGTTGAAAGAATACGATGTTATAGTTGTTGGTGGTGGTCATGCTGGTTGTGAAGCTGCAAATGCTGCTGCCAAATTGGGTAGTTCGGTTTTGTTGGTTACAATGAATATGAATACCATTGCTCAAATGAGTTGTAATCCTGCTATGGGTGGGGTTGCTAAAGGTCAAATTATTCGTGAAATTGATGCACTTGGTGGTGGTTCTGGAATTGTTACTGATAAAAGTGCAATTCAATTTCGAATGTTGAATTCTTCTAAAGGTCCGGCTATGTGGTCTCCTCGAGCGCAAAGCGATCGAATGAAATTTGCTGAAGAATGGCGTTTGTTGCTTGAGCGTAATCCGAATGTAGATTTTTGGCAGGATATGTGTTCTGGATTGATCATTGAAGACAATATTGTAAAAGGTGTTCGTACTTCTCTTGGTATTGATATTTTTTCAAAAACTGTTGTTTTGACGAATGGCACTTTTTTGAATGGTTTGATTCACTTGGGTGAAAAGCAATTTGGTGGTGGTCGTGCTGCTGAAAGAGCGTCAACTGGAATTACAGAGGATTTGGTTGCAATTGGTTTTGAAGCCGGACGTATGAAAACGGGTACACCTCCAAGAGTTGATGGTAGATCTTTGGATTATTCTAAAATGGAAATTCAACCTGGTGATGAAAATCCAGCTAAATTTAGTTTTAGTGATACGTTACCATTAAGCGAACAGCGACCTTGTTATATTACATATACAAATAGTGTTACTCATGAAATGTTGAAGACTGGTTTTGATCGTTCTCCAATGTTTAATGGTTCTATTAAAAGTACTGGTCCACGTTATTGCCCTAGCATCGAAGATAAAATAAATCGTTTTGCTGATAAAGATCGTCATCAGATTTTTGTTGAACCTGAAGGTTGGGATACATGTGAAATATATGTGAATGGTTTTAGTACTTCTTTACCTGAAGAAATTCAGTTGGCAGCATTAAAAACAATTCCTGGTTTTGAAAATGTAAAAATGTTTCGTCCAGGCTATGCAATTGAATATGATTACTTCCCTCCTACTCAGTTAAAACATACTTTAGAAACGAAGTTAGTGAAAGGTTTATATTTTGCTGGTCAGATTAATGGAACTACTGGTTATGAAGAAGCAGCTTGTCAAGGTTTAATGGCTGGTATAAATGCTCATCGTAAAGTTAATAATCAAGAAGATTTTATTTTATCTAGAAGTGAAGCTTATATAGGAGTTTTAATTGATGATTTAATTACGAAAGGAACTGAAGAGCCTTATAGAATGTTTACAAGTCGTGCAGAGTATAGAATTTTACTTCGTCATGATAATGCTGATATTCGTTTAACACCTTTAGCTCATGCTATCGGTATGGTTACTGATGGTGAATTAAAAAGAGTTCAAGATAAGTTAGAAGGTGTTCAAGCCCTTAAGAAGTCTTTACAAAAAGAAGGTGTTTCTCAAGAGGTAGCTAATCCTATTTTACTTTCTAAAGAAAGCTCACCAATTACTCAACAAGTTAAATTATCATCTTTAATTACACGTCCACATATAACTATTGAGGATGTATTATCGATGAGTTCAGTTTCTAAACTTTTAGCTGAACAATTGTTAGAGATTAACTCTGAAATAGTATCTCAAACTGAAATACTTCTTAAGTATGAAGGTTATATTTCTCGTGAAGAAGATTTGGCTTTAAAGATGAGTCGTATGGATGAGCGTAAGATTCCAGATGGAGTTGATTATATGGTCATACCTAGTTTAAGTATAGAGGCTCGTCAAAAGTTAACTAAATTACAACCTGCTACTGTTGGTCAAGCATCTAGAGTTAGTGGTGTTTCTCCAAGTGATATTGCTGTTTTGCTAATTCATATAGGAAGATAATATATATTATTGTTTCACGTGAAACTCAAAATCCGATCTGTTTTAGGTCGGATTTTTTTGTTAACTTATTTCTTAATCCTTATAGATTATTTATTTCTTTAATTTAGATCTTCTCTCTGTTTTTCTATTTATTATTAATGATGATGAATTTTATGATTATCTATATTCATTATTCTAAACAATAATTTTTTCATTTCACATTTCTATTATTTTTGTATTCTTATTACATTTCTAGATTTTACTTGAAAATCTCTTTTTGTTTCACGTGAAACTCAAATTGAGCGTTTTTTAAGATTGAAAATTGATTTTAATGCGTTTTAAGACATCTTTTTTCTGTTTAGTATAGAAATATATTGCCAGTTATTAGATAATCGATTTAAAAAGACGTGTTTTTCGACTTTTTTACAAAAAAAATGGCCGATTTATTAAAAACCGACCATTTTATATAAAATTTATTTATTTAGTTTGTTGGTTCAATCCAATCACCATTTTCTTTGATCAAATTAATTAATGCATCGACTGCTTCATTTTCAGAAACATTTTTTTGCATTACGTTTTTCTCTTTGTATAAATTAATTTTTCCTGGACCTGTTCCAACATATCCATAATCTGCATCTGCCATTTCACCTGGACCGTTAACGATACAACCCATGATTCCGATTTTGATTCCTTTTAAGTGAGAAGTTCGTTCTCTAATTTTTTGAGTTGTTTCTTGAAGATCAAAAAGAGTTCTACCACATGATGGACAAGAAATATATTCAGTTTTAGAAATTCTGGTTCTTGTTGCTTGTAAGATTCCAAAGGCAGTTGAATTGATAAATGAATCTGATTGATTAGAAGTAATCCAAATACCATCTCCAAATCCATCGATTAAACTTGCTCCGAATTCTGCCGATATTGCTAATTGAAACATTTCTGAATCACTTTCATTTTTTTCAATGTGAAGTATAACTGGATTATTTATATCTAATTTCGATAAATTAATTCTAAAATTGCGAAATAATTGTGTTTTGTTTGAATATTCAGTTTCTAATACAATGATAGCTTTTGAATATTTTTTAAGAATTTCTAAGTTCTTTTCTTCTGCTTTTGTTCTAACAAAAAATGTTTTATCAGAATCATTCATTGAATTTAATTGATCGAATTCTAAAATTGGATATACATTGTTTGAACTTGAATAATTCTTTTTCCAATTTTCAAAATCTGCTATTATTTTCAAAGAGCCTGGTAATTCAAAAGATGGATTTTGATTTCCAATATATGCAAAATCAACTGCTTGATCCGTAAAGTTGTATTTGTCTAGACTAACGGAATAATTATATCCAAAAGCAAATAAATTAGCAGGTTTTAAGTCTGTTTTTTTGCTTAAATCTGCAATTACTACGGGCACATGATGTCCACCAACATGTTCATTTTCAATTGATTTTCTTTTAGAATATTCGAAAGGACTGTATGTTAATTCTTCTAATTGAATACCAGACAAATCAAATTCATTTGAATGATTCAAATATTTTTCAATCAATTTTTTTGCAACTGGAATTTCAAATTCAGGTTCTTCAGTTAATGATACTCTAATGGTGTCACCCAAACCATCTTCTAATAATGTTCCAATTCCAACAGCTGATTTAATTCTACCGTCTTCTCCATCTCCAGCTTCTGTTACACCTAAATGCAGAGGATAATTCATTCCTTCAGCTTTCATTTGAGCAACCAAAAGTCGGTAAGCCTGAACCATCACCAAAGTATTACTAGCTTTCATAGAAATCACAAACTCATGGTAATCATTTTTACGACAAATTCGAATGAATTCCATCGCTGATTCAACCATTCCTTCAGGAGTATCTCCGAAACGACTTAAAATTCTATCAGATAATGAACCATGGTTTGTTTACAGATTTTAATTAAAGGTGTAAATTTTGATTCAATTCTTTCTAATTCAGCATGATAAGTAGCATCAGTATATTCGATTTCCTCAAATTTCTTTTTATCGGCATAATTTCCAGGGTTAATTCTAACCTTTTCAATTAATCGAGCAGCAATTTCAGCAGCATTTGGGGTAAAATGGATATCAGCGACCAAAGGAGTTGTGTAATTCTTATCGTTTAAGATTTTTTTGATTACTCCTAAATTCTCCGCTTCATTTTTACTTGGAGCCGTAATTCTAATCAATTCACATCCTGCCTCAATTAATCTAATAGATTGGTTAACAGAGCCTTCTGTATCCATAGTGTCAATCGTTGTCATTGATTGAACTCTAATTGGTTGTTCACCACCTAGTTTTAGTGAACCAATTGAAATTTCTTTTGTTGGAAATCGTTTACGGATTAATAGATTTTCACAGTAAGTATGAGGATTCAAATTATTGCTCATTTGCCTAAATTAAAGGGTTTTATTTATTTTCTAAAATAGTAAACAAAAGTAATTAATAAAAAGTTTATACTGTTAATAATCTATAATACTGTTTTGGAAATCGGAGAATCGATCAACTTTGTTAAATTTTTACAAATTTATGTCGTAACTTTGTAAATCTAGTAGGAAAAAGTTTTCTACTGGTTACTATGTTTTTAGTAGAGTTATTAATTATTTTTTATGAATATACCAGTTATAAAGTTTGCAAAAGACCACAATGAAGAATTTTACAAGGTTTTGAAACAACGTGTAAATGAGTATTTTAAATCAACAGGAAAAACGAGACACGGAAATTTTGGGATGGTTTTAAAAACTATTTTCATGATCTCGTTATATTTTACACCTTTTATTTCGCTTTTAACAGTTGATTTTATAAAAGAATCTGCTGGTTTAACAGTTTTAATGTGGGTTATTATGGGCCTTGGAATGGCAGGAATTGGATTAAGTATCATGCACGATGCAAATCACAATGCCTATTCTAAAAATATGGTTGTCAATAATGCATTAGGTCATATTATTTGTTTCATAGGTGGTATCAATGTGAATTGGAAAATTCAACACAATGTATTACACCATACTTATACGAATGTTACAGGTATGGATGAAGATATCGATCCAGGAATTTTAATGCGTTTTACTCCACACGCTAAACGTTATAAAGCACATAAATTTCAACATTTATATGCTTGGTTTTTCTATGGTTTGATGACATTGTCTTGGGCAACTAACAAAGATTGGAAACAATTATTTAGATACAAGAAAATGGAGTTATTAGAAACTCAAGGTGTTAAATTTGTTCCTACTTTGATTTTTCTAATTGTAACAAAATTAGCATATTATGCTTTATTCATTGGTTTACCATTAATGTTTTCACCTCTTTCATGGTGGGCTACAATTTTGTCTTATTTATTAATGCAATTTATTTGTGGATTAATTTTAGGTTTAATCTTTCAACCAGCACACGTTGTACCTTCATCAAACTATCCAATGCCTGATGAGTCTGGTAACATTGAAGCGGATTGGGCAGTAAATCAATTATACAATACTGCTAACTTTGCTCCAGGAGCTCGTTTACTTTCATGGTACGTTGGTGGATTGAATTACCAAGTTGAACACCATTTATTTCCAAATATCTGTCATGTTCATTACCGTAAACTTTCTAAAATTGTAAAGGAAACGGCAGAAGAGTTTAAATTACCATACAATTCTGAAAAAACATTCATGGGTGCGATCGTTAAACATGGTAAAATGTTATATGATTTAGGTCATTACGATAATGCTCCAGCATTACATTAATAAGAAATGAATCTTGAATTTATTCGAGAATATTGTTTAAGTAAGCATCAAGCGGAAGAATCATTTCCGTTTGATGCTTCTATTTTAGCTTTTAAAATTGGAGGTAAAATTTTTGCCTTATTTGGAATAGATGATTTTAAAAGTATTAACCTAAAGTGCGACCCCGAAAAATCCATCGATTTAAGAGAACGATATGAAGGCATTAAACCCGGTTTTCATATGAATAAAAAACATTGGAACACTGTAAATGTATTTCAAGATGTTGATCCTCAATTAGTTTTAGAATTAATCGATCATTCCTATGATTTAGTTTTAAAATCACTTCCAAAAAAGATTAGAGATGGCATCACGATTTGATAAAGTAGTTTGGGCAGTAAGATTAGCTAAAACGCGCTCACAAGCCTCAGAATTGATCTCTAAAGGAAAAGTTAAGCTGAATGGTCAGCAAGTAAAACCTTCACGTGAACCAAAAGTAGGTGATTCCATCGAAATTTCTAAAAATACAGCCACGTATAGCTATAAGTTAATTGATATCATTGATAAGCGCGTAGGTCCTAAATTGGTTGAAAATTATTTGATTGATACAACTCCATTGGAAGAAGTCGAAAAATTCAGATTATACAACCTTTCTCAAGCTGTTTATCGAGATAATGGAAGCGGAAAACCAACGAAAAAGGACAGAAGAGAATTAGGTTATTTCTTAGAAGGTTGGGGAGATGAGGAAGAAGATTAATAAATTTACAAAATCTTTATTTCATTATATTACCTTATAATATGAACTATAATACATTTTTATATTTCAATAATACAATTTGCAATTGAACAATTTTCGAAAATGTTATTGCTTAAAACCGTTCAAACTTTTTAATCAAATCTTGTTTTTTTCGAACTGAAATTGGAAGCACTTCACCATTTGTCATGATGACTTCTAATGCTTCTTTTGTATTTAAATTATCGATTTTTGCAAGATTTATTAGATGTGAATTATGGATTCTCACAAAGTCATAATTATCTTAATACTTTTCAAATAATTTTATTCATCTGATATTAATAAGTAAAAATTTATATTTCCTAATAATCCCTTATAACTTGTCCCGTATTTTAATAGGGATGTTTCTATAAAAAAATAAAGGGCATACTTTTATGTACGCCCTTATTATTATTTTGTATTAGATTTATTTATACCTTCTCCACTGCCAATATACCTTTTTCAATCAAGGTCTTACCAATTTGAACAGCGTTTGTTGCAGCACCTTTACGTAAGTTGTCAGCTACGATCCACATGTTAATTGTATTAGCTTGTGATTCATCTCTTCTGATACGCCCTACGAACACATCGTCTTTACCTTGTGCATATTTCGGCATTGGATAAGAGAAAGTCGTTGGATCGTCTTTTAAAGTGATTCCTGGAGCATCGTGTAATATTTTACGAACTTCAGCTAAATCAAAATCATTTTCAAATTCGATATTTACAGCTTCTGAGTGTCCTCCAACAACCGGAACACGAACAGCAGTAGCTGTAACGCTAATTGCAGGATCTAAAATTTTACGTGTTTCATTTGTTAATTTCATTTCCTCTTTTGTATATCCATTTTCCTCAAAGCTATCACATTGTGGAATACAGTTTTTATCAATAGGATATTTGTACGCCATTTCTCCAGAAATATCTTGACGCTCATTTTCCATTTGTTGAACCGCTTTTACACCTGTTCCAGTAATCGATTGATAGGTTGAAACAACAACACGTTTGATTTTATACTTTTTATGTAATGGAGCTAACGTCAAAACCAATTGGATTGTACTACAATTTGGATTAGCGATAATTTTATCGTTTTCCGTTAATGAATCACCATTAATTTCTGGTACGATTAACTTCTTGGTTGGGTCCATTCTCCAAGCAGATGAATTGTCAATAACAACTGTTCCAACTTCAGCGAATTTTGGAGCCCATTCTAAAGAAGTTTCACCTCCTGCAGAAAATATAGCAACATCAGGCTTCATTGCAACAGCGGTAGCCAACCCAACAACTGAGTATTTTAAACCACCAAAATCGATTTCTTGTCCAACCGATTTTTCAGATGCTACTGGAATCAATTCCGTAATAGGAAAATTTTGTTCACGTAATACTTGTAACATTACGTTTCCAACCATCCCTGTAGCGCCAACAACTGCAACTTTCATAATTAGTATAATTTATTTATTTTCAAAAATAAGTATATTTGGCGGCATTAAATCAAACGAATGAAATACTTTTTTCCACTTTTATTAATTTTTTGGATAATTTCCATAAAAGCACAGATAAGTGAAGATTTTAACGATGGTGAAATCTCATCAAATCCAATCTGGACAGGTTCTATTTCTAACTATATCATTAACTCATCACTTCAATTACAATCTAATAACACATTAGCTGCTAGTACGTTTATAACGTCTAATCATAATTTACAAGACATCGATGGAAAAGAATGGCATTTTTGGATCAAACAAGCTTTTTCACCTTCGGCTAATAATTATGCTAAAATCTATTTAACTTCCAATAATTCAGATTTATCCATTCAACCTGATGGGTATTATTTGCAATTTGGTGAGACGGGTTCTTTAGATGCTATTCGCTTATTTAAAGAAGAAAATGCGATTTCTACAGAAATTTTAGCTGGAAATGTAGGACAAATAGCCACAAGTTTTGCATTGAGTGTAAAAGTAATTCGAGAAGCAACAGGAGATTGGAAATTGTTCGTCGATCCAACTGGGGGAGACCAATATGTGTTGCAGACTTCTGCAAATGATCCTTCTAATTTAGTGGGTAGTTATTTTGGTTTGCAAACCACTTATACATTTACAAATGCTAATAAATTTTACTTTGATAATATTTATGTTGGACCAAAAATCGTTGATTTAGAAGCTCCTCAGATTATCAGTGCTTCAGCTATTACTCAAAATCAAGTAGATATTTTATTCAATGAACCATTGGATCCAATTGCTTTACAAACAACTTCTAATTATTCGTTTTCTCCAAGTAATTTTGTTTCCAATGCTCAGATTGATGCTTCAAATTCTTCGTTGATTCATGTGCTTTTATCCAATCCATTGACGAATGGAACAACATATACCGTTACCACAAATGGAATTGCTGATATCAATGGAAATGCAGGAATAAATCAGCAAACCAACTTTTCGTACTTCGTTTCTGAAACACCGATAAAAGGTGATTTGATCATCACCGAATTTATGGCAGATCCTTCACCAGTGATAGGTTTACCAGAAGTTGAATTTATTGAGATTTACAATAAAAGTCAAAAGTATTTCAATTTGAATGGATGGAAAATAGGAGATGCCTCTGGAAATGGAACCATTCAAAGCGCTTGGATTGCTCCTGGAGAATACAAAATTTTATGTGCTTCTTCTTCCTTGACAGATTATCCATCAGCATTATCCGTAAGCAGTTTTCCAAGTTTGAATAACAGTGGTGATGTTGTAAAATTGTTGAATAACAATGGTTTATTAATTGATTCATTGAATTTCACGGATGCTTGGTACAAAGATGAGGTGAAAAAGGAGGGAGGCTATTCTTTGGAACGCATTCAATTAAATGATCCATGTTCTTCAGAAGATAATTGGAAAGTGAGTAACAATTCATTAGGAGGAACACCTGAAGCAGTCAATTCTGTAAATGTTATACTTCCCGATTCTCAAAAACCGAATTTATATGCGATCGTTCCTTTGAATTCAACAGAAATTCAGATAACTTTTAACGAAGGAATGGATTCAACTTCTTTGATGAATTCCATTTTGAACTTTTCACCAGCGTTGAATGTTGCTCAAATTTTGGTGAATGGACAATATCCAAATTCATATTCAATCACGACTTCTTCAGCGATTATTCCGAGTACAATTTATACAATTCAACTGAATAATGTGGAAGATTGTTGGGGCAATCAAACCGATTTGACTGGACATTTTGCTCTACCAGAAATAGCAGTCAAAGGGGATTTATTCATCAATGAAATTTTGTTTGATCCTTTAACTGGTGGTTCAGATTTTGTAGAAGTTTACAACAATTCTAATAAGATTATTGACCTTCAAAATTGGCAGTTTGGCAACTTTGGAAACGATACGATTTCCAATTTAAAAACGATTAATTCGCAATTTTTAATTCGTAAGGGCGAATATGCAGTAATTTCAAAGGATACTAACTTTTTAAAATCGAATTATCCATCAACAGTTCCAACGCAAATGATTCAGTCAGATTTACCAAGTTATAACATTGATTCAAGTACCGTTTATTTGATTTACAACAATGAAATCATGGACAAAGTTTCTTATTCTGAAAATTGGCATTTTCAATTAATTTATGATCCAAAAGGAAAATCGTTAGAGCGAATTAGTGTATTAGCTGCATCATCAGATTCGACAAATTGGCACACAGCCGCAGAAGGAATTGGTTTTGCAACGCCAGGAGGAAAAAATTCACAATATCAACCCAATCAAGCATCGGGAGATTTCAGTTTTACGAGCAAAGTAATTTCACCTGATAACGATGGTTACGAAGACGTTCTTCAAATCAATTATGAAATGAAAGAAGCATCTAAGGTAGGTTCAATAACAATCTACGATGATGAAGGTAGAATCGTTCGAAAATTAGCCAAGAACGAATTGTTAGCAACCAAAGGTCAATTTATTTGGGATGGAATCACAGACGATCAATCTAAAGCGAACATTGGAACATACATTGCAGTTTTTGAAGTGTTCAATTTAAATGGTTCATTTGTTTTTGTGAAGAAGCAAGCGTTTGTGGTGGCTGGGAAGATTTGAATTATTTGTCTTGATAATGTCCCATTGCAGAAATAACATCAACAATAATAATATCTTCTAGAATCTCATAAATTAGACGATCTTTTTGATTTAGTCTTCGTGACCATAAACCTGTCAATTCAAATTTTAATTGTTCAGGATTACCAGTTCCGATTGTTGGGTGTTCTGATAGTTCAAGTAAAATTTTTTCAATCGTGGATTTGTTACCACTTTTGAAATGTTTGATTAAATCTTTTTTTGCTTGATCTGTTAATGTAACCCTATACTTTCCCATACATTTTTTGGATCGATTTCAGTTCGATTTTTACTTTTTCTTACTTTTTGGATTTTATTTACAAAATTCTTGTCATAAGGGCTTTCAACAGTTTCCTCAAATTTTATATTTAAAGCATTAAAAAAAGCTTTAATAACTCCTAATTCATTTGCAGAAGAAGGATGTGCTATTAAGATGTTATTAGATTTCATTTTTCAAATTGCTAATTCTATATAAAAATACAATTTTTTTCTAAAATTAAAGAAAAGCTTCTTTGTTACTTTTTTCTTGTGATTCGTTATACAGATGAAAATCAATAAAATCGAATCTTATGGTGGGTAAATATCTACATTTCACAATTCTATCAATTACTTTTGTTCTTATTCATTTTTCAAGTTGGTCACAATGCGAATCGATTGTGGTCATCAAGTTAAACAACAATAAGGGCGGTGTTTATTCAGGTCAAAACGTTGAATTAAAAAGTCAGAACGATGGAAAAGTTTATAAAACAACCAGCGATTCCAAAGGCGAAGTGAAATTTAAAATTCCTTGTGATCAACGTTTTGATTTAACGATTGCCAACTACACACGAAAGGAAGAATTAAATTCACCTTCCATCAGCGGAGCAGAATCATTTGAAGAATATAGTTATTCTCCAGATATGGCTTTAAAAGACAAAATGATGGCGATGAGCGAAGCGGATAAAACAAAGCTCGATAATCAATTGAAGAGTCTTCCTGATACCACCAAAATATTCAAATCTCAAATGCCCAAACCATTGATCATTGATGGTTTTATGCAGTATTTTATCATCGTAAAAAATTTAGAAAATAAACCTTTAGCAAATGAAAAAATAATTGTTTCTGGAAACAAGCGAAACAAACATTTCAAAGGTGAAACGGATGAGACTGGGAAAATTCAATTGTATTTACCAAAAGGAGATGTTTATACCGTTAATTTCAAATACCACAAAAAATATTATTCGCATGAAATTGCCTATACGATTGGAACGGGAACAGGTAGCATGGAATTGATGTACATGGGAACGGAAGAATATTTGAGAAGAAAAAAAATCGAAGATGAGCGCATTAAAGCAGAAGAAAAACGGCTTACTGAAGAGAAAAAACGGTTCGAAGAATGGTGCAAAGCAGAGAAGCTATCACGAGAAGAAGGATTAAAACGCAAAATGAAAGAATTGGAAGATCAAAAAGAAACGCTCAAACAAGGAATCGTTTACAAAGTACTCAATCGCAACAAATGGTCCGAAAAATTGATTGTGTGCGATTTAACGGGAAGTATGATGCCGTATGCTTCTCAATTGGCCTTGTGGTATCAATTAAATTTAGCGAAAGAAAAAAACTTACAATTTGTATTCTTTAACGATGGAGATAGTAAATCTGACAGTCAAAAGAAAATAGGTGCTACCGAAGGAATCTATTATCAAAAAAGCAAAGGATTGGATAGTTTGACAACATTGATGAATTATGTCCAATTTAGAGGAGATGGGGGAGACTGTCCTGAAAATAACATGGAAGCTTTAATTAAAGGCGTTAAGCAAGCAACTCCGTATAAAGAATTGGTAATGATAGCCGATAATTATGCGCCGGTAAAAGACATTGAACTTTTGAAAAATTTCAACAAACCCGTTCACGTTGTATTATGCGGAGCGAGTGAAAATGTTTTAGCTGATTATTTACTAATCGCATGGAAAACAAAAGGCTCCATTCATACCATTGAAGAAGATATCGTCAACATCGCCAATATGATGGAAGGGCAATCGATTAAAATTAATGGAATTACCTATAAAATTATGGGTGGTGAATTTGTGAAAATAGGGAAGGCGTGAGAACATTTTCCATTTATTGACAGTTCATTTTTAATTAAATCATTAACAATTCATCCAAAAATTAATGTTTTCTATATTCTAAATAATACATTATATATCCCAATTCTTCTTCGCTTACCAAAGAATCAGGTATTGATTTTTCATGATTTAGATTAGATACTCTTAACGTGTATCCAACAAGTTGACTCTTACTAAAATTTGGAACAATTTGTTTTCTTCTCCCTGTATTATGACACATTGAACAATTTAATTCATATAAGGTTTTACCTTTATTACACATTTCAAGGTAATCTTTTTGAACATTTGGAAGCATTGCTTCAGGAAAATTGTATGATTCTTTATTCAACAATTTACAGTTTGTAAACATTAAAAATAGAGCAATAAAATAAAGTGTTTTTTTCATCTAATAAGTTCCTCCAATAATACGGTTATTTAATTTTGAATTGCTTGATTTTGGTAAATAGGTAGGAATAGTGATTTTAGGAACATTTTCATCTAAACTTTTTATAAAAGCAATTAAATCTTCAATTTCAGAGTTTTTTAAATTTAATTTTTCGCTTGAAAGTGTTTGGTTATCAATCGTAAATCCTTTTCCATTTCCACCACCTTCGTTATAAAAATCTATGACTTCTTCTAAGGTATTAAAGCACCCATTATGCATATATGGTCCTGTAATTGATGAATTTCTAATTGTATTAGTTCTGAATGCATTTAGCATTTCACTAACAGGATTTATGATACCTCTTCCTTTATCATTATCTAGTTTTTCATATTTATTCGTTTCTGGCACACCCAAAACCTCAAATTCTGAACCCGTATATGGTGGTTTAACGCCATTAAATTGAGGAATAAAATGACAAGTAGCACATGCTGTTTTACCCATAAATAAATTAAATCCTTTTTGAACGTTCAATGAAACATCAATTTTATTATTCATTGCATCATCAAAAGGAGATTGATAATTACTGAATGAAGTATAGTAAAATACAATTGCTGAAGTAATGTGTTCAAAGGTTATTTTGGTATAACCAGGAGTTTTATTTGCAATGATTTTCAGTGTTTTTTTATATTCTTTACAAGACAATATTTTTTTTAATATCTCATCTTCTTTGCCATTCATTTCTTCATGATTTGTTATTACATCTTTCGCTTGTTGATTCAAATTTTGATGTTTTCCATCATGCATAATTAACTGTTGAAAGTTTGAGTTTAATAATGAAGGAGTATTGCGATCTAGTTGATGTATTTTATCAAATTTCAAGTCTTTGTCGATAGGTTTTGTGAATCCTGTAGTTGGATTATGGCAAGAAGCACAACTTCTTTCATTATTTCCAGAAAGAATAGGATCATAGAAAAGTAATTTCCCTAATTCTTTTATTTGGTTGAGTAATTCTGGGTCATTAATTCTACTATAAATACCTTTAGAAGATTGTGCTCTATAAAGTTGTTTACTGAAAATGGTTGAAGCATTATTATTTAACGAATAGTCAAGCATGTTTTTACTTGTTAAACCAAATTTTTGAATACAGTTTTGATTGATTTCAAAAAGGGGATTCACATAATTTTTAATAAAAGTATAATGATCAAAATCAGAAAATTTATCAGATGATTGTTCAATGAATTCGATCATTGACTCATATTTATTCCAATATTTTGAAGGTAATTCATAAGAAGGAAAGCTTTCATCAAAAGTCATATAGATTTTTTTTGAATGCTTAATCATTGATTTAAGTTCAGGTATTATTCTATTTGTATCAGGACATTCAAAGCCTGTAGAATAAATAGTTGCTAAGTTTAGTAAGTATAATCGATTACAAAAATAGAAATGATGAAATGAAGTTAATAATTGCTGAATTGAATCTATTTGATATTTAGGAAGTGTATTTATAGATTCATTGATTAAACTATCTGGATTGTTATTTTCATCGATTGCATTTTCTGCTAGAGTTAAGCCAGCTCCTATACGTTTATATGGTTTTTCATATTTTTCAAATACTTCAGTTTCCCATTCTACAGGTAAAGGACCATTTAATTTTTTGTATGCTATCGGCTCAAAATATCTTAACCAAAAGTCTATGTTTTTTAATTCAATTCTTAATAAATGAATTTCATCTTTAGAAATTTCATTCGAAGAATATTCTTTTAATTTGTTTGAATAATTCTCAATTTCATTGAGGTATAATTCTGAATATGAGTTAGGTTGGATTTTTTCAACTTTAGTATTTTTTTTAAATGATACATTTATAAAAAATATTGAAGTTATAATTGAAACAAGAACTATTATTTTTCTCATGTTTTAAAATAAAAGAGGGGGAAATCATATTGATTTCCCCCTCTTTTTCTAAATTATTAATGTTTAACTATTAATTTAATTTTACTTGAATTATTTCCAGAAAGAATTGAGATGAAGTAAACTCCATCATTTAATTCTTGTGTATTCATTTCAAATAAGTTTTCACCAATCATTACATCATGATTTTTAGTGTTTTGAACCAATTTACCTAAAGCATCAACCAATTCAATAGCAACTGTAGAATTTTCGTTTGAAACGATTTTCACATTCACTAGGTTGTTTGTTGGATTAGGATAAACAGATACATTGTTCAATGCTGAGTGGATATCGTTTACACTTAAATCACTCACGTTGAAACATGCACTTGTATCAGAACAATTGTTTGCATTCACTATTACCGCATAGTTACCATTTACAGTAGGAGAGAAAGTTTGACTTGTTTGACCTGAAACTGGAGTATTTGTAGCGCAGTTAATCCATGTGTAACTTGCATTAGTTGCATTAGCACTTAAAACACCTGCAGAATAACTAGTAGTTAAATCTAATGTATTTACAGCTAAGTTCAATGTTGCAATACTATCACATGTATTGATACCGTTTAAATTTTTAGTATACGTTCCAGCTGAAGTAATTACTAAACCATTCCATGCATATGGTAATTCACTAGCACAAATTGTTTGAGCTGTAGTTGAATATGTTTTAGGTTTAACAACAACATTAATGTTTATTTCAGCTGCACACTCATTTGAATTTGGAGTAAATGTGTAAGTTGCACTTGAAGTATTATTAATTGTAGCTGGTTGCCATAAACCATCAATTGAATTATTAGAAGTAGTAGCTAAAACAGGAGCTAAAGTACCTTCACAAAATGCATTAACAGAAGCAAATGTTGGAACTGTTTTTTGATTGATTGAAATTGATGCAGTTGCAGAAGTATCTTTTAAACCAGTTAATCTACCAGCAATACAACGATAAACTTTACCATTCAAACTTAAGTCGGCATTATTAATACTCAACGTGTTTGTAGTTACATCAGAATACATAGCATTATTTACTAAATCAACATAAGTTGCTCCATTTAATACTTGCCATTGATAATGAGTAGCATGTTGAGCAGAAATTGATAAAGTAGTGTTTGCATCTTCACAAATAGTAACTGCACTTGGTTGTTGAACGATTGCTGTTAAAGAATCAGCAGAAGAAGGGTTGTAGAATGCTAATAACTGACCACCTTGAACTACTTCACCTGTAATTGCATAATGCGCTTGGTCATATAAAATAAATTGACCAGCACCTAAAATCTCCTGAACATCAATAATACCAGAAGATTCTTCATCTTGTGTTAAGAAGTTGGCACCACCT
>JAJTEO010000064.1 GCA_021300395.1 Fluviicola sp.
CCTTTATGGATCTTACCAAGTGCTGGGTGATCAATTAATGCGTTCGACTTAGTGGTGTTTGATTTATATATGAGAATTAGGTCATTTAAATCTTGATCTATTTTCATTTGAATAAGTGGTTCGTTTAGGTCATAGGATTTAAAAACAAATGATTCACCATATTTGGGAGCCTTTTCATGATAACGAGCTAAGAAAAAATCATTTATACTGATACCATTTGTAAGATTCCAAGATCTCGTAGATTTTTTTGTTTCGCTAACTCCATAAGAGAGTATTAGGATGTTTTTGATTTTAAAGTATAGATATACTGGGTAAATCCCGTTTTGGACCGTGTCTGGGTCTTTTAAGAATGAAATCCAAGGTATCGCTGAAGCCCTTCCTACACCAAGTTTAGAAACCACATTCAATTCATTGTAAACGGGAATTCTCTGCTTGTTGAATTCTTGTACGCCAATTATTCCTTGGCCAGTAACCTGATTGTTCGCAATATTTATAAAATTTGATAATTCTTTAAAGAAGCTCATTTGAGTTAAATTGGATATGAATTTAGGTCGATATTTAAATTTGGAACATTTTTTACTTTTTAAAGGGAATGTTATTGTGTGAATTTAAGGCAAATACACAATTTGCATATACAAAATAAAAATGATAAATTTATGTTATTGAGCAATTTGAACTCTTGATATAGTAGAGCCGTTATTGAACAAAGCATCGCCTTTGCCATATAGTTTTTCCGCCCCCGTTTGATCTGATAATACAATTTTACTGTCCGTCGCTGACCTTACCTTTAACGCGATTTGAGCGGGAAGATTACTTCTGATAATTGTTGAAAGCACTTCGTTGCTGGGTTTTTGGGTTGTAATTATTAAATGTATTCCACAAGCACGAGCTTTTTGAGCCAATCTTTGCAATAAACTCTCTAAGTTTCCCCGAACGCTTTTGTCCGCCGTCAATTCGCCGTATTCGTCTAATACCATCAAAATCCATGGCAATTGTTCTTCTTTTCTTACCTTTTGATTGAATTTTAAAATGTTATTGACACGCATGTTTTTCATGCGTTCGTATCGACTTGCCATTTCTTGTATACACGCATTGATGAAAAATATGGCATCATCGCTATCTAAGCCTATTTTACCTTCTGCAATTGGGTTTTGTAGATGTGGTGATTCTTCAAATTCGAGTAGTTCCGTTCCTTTAGGATCGACTAATACAAGTTGTAAGCGACTGGCATCATAAAGAGAAACTGCAGATTTCAAGATTGTTGTAAGAGCAACGCTTTTGCCACTACCAGTTTGACCTCCTATTAGTAAATGTGGAGAATTATCATAAGAAAAGTTTATGCTCGTTACATTTCGGTTATTGTCAAATCCAAAGGGCAAAATAAGATTTTCAACAATGAGGTCAGAATCAATTTTCAATTCTTCCCATTTGAAAAATTCGCGATCTTCAGATTTTTTGGGAACAACTAAATTTATGAAACCTTTGTCGGAGTAGAGATTTATCTCTTGATTGTGTTCTAGTTCCAAAATCAGTTTTAAGTCATCTATTTTGCCTTCTATTTTACTCGTAGGTACGCCGGAAGCTGGTTTGAGCTTAAATGTTACGCTCGCGGGTCCAATATTAGTCAATTCAGGATAACCTTTGATACTGATTCCGAATTCCTTCAAACAGAACACTATTTTTTCTATTTGAACATTATATTTTGATAAGAAATTTTTGTCAATTTCTGTCTCTGAATCAGTGGAAATATTTCCAGAATCAGCGGCTGTGAGAATTGGAGTCATTTCTTCTTGTGGGGAGTATGAAAATTCTATTTGCTTATTATCGTTTAGGGCAGATTTGTCATTTAATAAAGTTATTTCACTTGTTGGATTAATTTTTAAAGCTTTATCTTTATTTTCGAAAATATGTAATACTTGTTGCAATTTTTGATTCTCAAAAATTGCTTTTTCAATGGCAAGAAGTTCTTTTGGATTCAGAATATTCTCAAATGTTTTATTTTCATTATCCGCCATGAAAGATTTGTAGAAACGTTCAATCAATTCTTCAACATCAAATTCGAAAACAGAATAATAGTCACTAAGGATAGTGTTGTTGTGGAAGACGCGACTCTCTTGGTTGCTTATGAATAATAAACCAGAACCAACTTCCGAGGTTTGAGCTTGATTGTCCACGAATTTCTGAACATTAGTAAAGAAATCATGGTGGAGAGTTTTCTTTTCAACGATTGAGATGTAATAATCAACAAAGTCGAGTATCAGAAGTTTTAGTGTAATTTCTTCCAGTCTATTTTTATTTAAGGTTGAAAGGTCTTTAAAGGCTTGGATAGTCGGATTAATCTGATTGTTGTATATATTGCTAACTTCAGCGGCGGTAATATTACTTGAATAGTTTTTTACTTCAATAAAGTTAATCGAAACAATACCGTTTGGTTGGAAGTTTAAAAATATAAAGTCGGGATGGTTGTTACTGTCTTTGGTGGTTAGATTTTTTGTTAGACTATGTATGCGCTCATTAAAAATGTCAAATGGGATTATAACACATGGTTTGCTCGAAGAAAAAGTTTCAAACAATGTGAGATAAATCAAATTCTCACCAATTATTCCTTGAGTTTTATTCCGATTGGATAATGTGTTCTTTATTTGAAAAACTCCCCGTGAGTTTGACAGCTGTATGAAATACTTAATAGCATCATTACTAATTGGGTTGTATATTTTACGAAATAATTGGGTTAGTTTTTTTTCGTAATGCTCTGATTCATTTATTATTAGATAAAAATTGCCATTTGAGTTTTCGTTATGGTCATATTTGGTTAAATTGTATTCATAAAGATAAGGTTCATGTTCTGTTGAGTCTAAATTCGAAAAATAATTATATGAATCGCTAGTGGTCGCGATCATTTTGGATTTATTGTAGAAATCGAATAAATTTTCGCGTATGATTTGTCTGTTTATTATGTATCGATCGTCAAATGGTGTTGTAAGTCTTCGCAGTGATTTGTTCTTTTCGCCTACAAAAACAACTTTATCAATAGTATTTGTTTTTTGATAGGAATGAGTAAAAATTTTAGATAATTTGAGTGTATCAATATGCTCCCGATTGCATTGAGAACTATATAGCTCTGTTTTATTTGAATTCTCCTGTGCGAAATTAATATCTATCATCAAGTCGAATTTCAATAAAGTGTAAGGTTCAATTATTGAATACCAGTTAACTTTATGTTTTTGTGAATTGTTAATATAAGAAATTATATTATCGTTAATTTCAGAATCGCTTCTTGTGTCAAATATGTTAAATGTAATTGTCTCTTGGACTTCGTTAAGGTTAGAATCTATATAATCAAATAAAATTTTTTCTAGTGGGAGCCCAGAGTTGCTAGATTTGAATAAAATGGATAATTCATTTCTAATTGGAATATAATTTCTTATTTCATTGATGCTCTTGAATATTTCAGCTTTGCTGAGTTGTGAAGAACTTTTAGTTACAGATATGGAATTAGAATCCAAAAGGTGCGTAATTTTTTCTTTAAATTCAATATTGTTGGTTTCAATAGGTGATTTGAAGTAAATAGTAAATAAAGTGGATTCTATGTCTATACAGTTAAAGTAAAGCGCTGTATGATTGCAGAATGCATAGTTTCTAAGTGTATTACGGCTGGCAGTGGAAATGATGGGGTTGATATCATTTTTGCCATCAGCTTGCAATAGTTCCCGGTAGTTCAATAGGTTTTCAAGTATAACTGGGTGGGTAATTGGTAGTATCAGTCCAATGATGTCATTTTGTGTACACCCTTCTTTTTGATTATCAGCAATAATTATTGTTTCAAGGCAGTTGACATTGACATTCAATTCAATGAGTTTATGGTATTCTGTGATAAAAAGTTTTGCATGCTTGATGAATTCTGTATCTCCAAGAAAGTCTGTATTGTTTATGTGTTCAATTCCAATTTGTTCAATATGTTTGGTGACTAAAGATTTGGCGTTGTAATAGTCGAGTAAATGATTGTCACTGGGTAGTTGTCGAAAATCGTGATTGATTAAGGATTGATCTATTTTTCCGTAGTAGTGTAGGCCATTCTCCTCGAAAAGCATGGATTCGGCTATGTTTGGGTTTAAGTCTGCAATGTTAATTATTGTTGAAGTACTGCTGCTGGTAAATATGTTGAATATTAAAGTATTTAAATTGTTGGGTTTCCCGTTATACCTATAAAAGCCTCGTTTGCCCAGTTTCTGCAAGTATTTTTTTTCTAATATATTATTGAAGTCTATGCTTTTGTTTTTTGAGTTTTTAAATTCCAATTTGATTTTTACATTAAAATTATCTGTATAAAAAATAATTTCATCATGCTCAGGGGTGATTTGGTCTTCAAAATAATAATGTTTAATTTGGTCTTCCTCTAAACGTCGGTTGAATAAAACGAATTCTTCATACTTTTCGTTGTTAATTAGTTGTATGGAATTTAACTCATTATCTAAAGATAATAGAATTCCTAACGTAATTTTATAAGATTCATCAACTGCTTCCGTTTTATATTCTTTATTTGGTTTACCTGCTATTGAAAGTTTAAGCGCTTTGGGTCCATTGTGGAAATATATCAGATGATCTAAATCATTTATTTGACTAATGAAGTTGTATTCATTCTCATTCGATTGGTTAACGATTTTAATTTTGTTTATGTCAGAATTAATTTCGCTGCGCGGTATTTGGATGGTTTTTACTGGGTCCAAGTGCGTATCATTAAAGATAATTTTGTCAATCTCTTCAAAGTCATCGCACTGGAATTTTAAATTATCAAAAGGAATATAGGTATTATCGAATGGGACGCTCAGTTTGTAAATGTTTTTATTTTGGTTGATTATTGCCTTTAATTGACTGGTTTTGTTATTATCCCATTTAGTTCTGGTTATCAGTTGTGTAATTTCAGTGTTGCGACTGCAAATGTTGAAAATTTGATTATCTATGTCTTCACTAAATGTTGTTAATTCATCAATACGCTGGAATATTTTATTGTAGTTTTCTATTGTTTCTGGATCTTTGATTTTATTGTCATCGATATATGTTTTTGGTCCATTATTTGTAAACCATTTTTCGATGACTTCTAATGTTTTAAGTGAATTAGAATATTGTTCTTTGAAGTTTTTATCTTCAAATGGAAAGCAATTGATATTCTTTTTTAACTCTGAAACAGACTGAGATTTTAATATTTTCCATATATTGATTTCAGGGATTTCTTTTTTGGACAAGTCTTTGAGGATGTGTTGCGTAATGTCTTTGTCGTTTGTTATCTCGTAAATTCTATCATTTATTAAACTCTCTTCAATGTTGTCAATCAATAGACTACTACCCGCTATACTGTCGTTGATTTCAAAAGACTTGTCGGTAATGCAAATGAATTTGTAATTGGCATTTCTAAATTGAATTAGATCGTTTACGTTGTTTGAATAATGTATTTTCTCTATTGAGGTGTCCGTTATTCTGATCTCGGTTTTTTGTATGATGATGAGATGGTATTGATCTAGAACAAATGGGTTTGTTGAGAATTGTTCGAAAATCTCTGATAGATTAATACGATGGTTTTTCAGGATATATCGTTCGATTTCTCTGGTTTGGAAAATTCGATTTTTTAATAATTCAAATATGTTTATCATGCCAAAGGTTTTTTAATTTGTATACCACCTTCTGAGTCTGGTGTTTCAATGAATAGCCCCAAAAGGTTTAGTTGATTCCCTATATACCCGTCACTAATCTCGTTAGTTGAGATATTCAAACCGATAGATTTAAAGTAAATAGAGAGATCCGCAGCGCTAATGGTAGTCATTCCATCATTGTTTAATTTTGAGGCAATGAGTACCAATGAATAGGTCAGACCAATACCTGGTTTCAATATGTAGTCCCGTGTTGAATCTTTAATGAATAAGTAATTAATATCTTGTATGTTATTGTAATTTGTAATTTCTCTTTTTCTACCTATATATTCAAAAAACTCCTTCATGTTTTTTGTGGTGCTCATGTTGAGCATAGTCATTTCTTCAGAATGGTTTCTTTTAATAATTTCGTTTGTCAACTTCAAGATTTCATCAACTGTAATATTTTTAGACTCCTTATGAATTGTGGTAATCATTTGTTCATATGTGAGTTCACTCATGCCGTCAATATCTACACCGCATTTTTCTAGATATAAATATAGAAAAATATTGGAGAATAGATGTTTACGTATAGCGCCTTCAATGAGGTTTTTTCTCTTATCATTGATTGAAATAGTCTTTTGGTTGTATATGGTTTCGAGGGTAATGTTGTCAGTTTTGTTTTCGATAATTCTTTCGACGAGATTATGACAATATTGTAGTTTGTTAAAATTAGATGTAAATAAATAATATCGTAGATATGATTCTACGATATTTATCCATCTCTGCCGACTGAAATTTGCCTTGTGTTCTATTATTACTTTTAAACCTTTATTTAACTCTTGGTTAATTGGTATTGCAAATAGTCTTCTCCTAAATTTTATAAATGTGTCTTTATGTATTTTATTTGTGATAGAATCTTTTTTAATCGTGTCATTTTTTAAAATAGAATTTAACTCGTGTTGCAAGAATTTTGCCCAAATATCATCACTTATTGTAATTGATAGTGCGTCTTTTAGATTGTGCCTTATTTCTTCGTATTCATCCAAAGATGAGCAGCCGTTGAGAATTTCTTCTAAAATCATTGCCCCTGGATTCCATGGATTCCCGCTAAGACGAGCGGAATGAGATACGCTTGCAATTTCAGGAACTAGAGGTTTTAAATATAAGTGATTTTTATTTTTAATTTCTTGTTCCTTACTTTTGTTACTGGCGATTAATTTTTCTGTAATAATTCGAAAATTGTCACTTGATAAATTCTCCACACTGTATTTGTGATTTTCTTTGGAAATAATCTTGTTAAGTTCCACGGAATTATCCCAAACTCCGTTTTCGTTCTGATGTGAAGATAGTTCTAATTGCCTGTAGAGGCTGCACAATAGAGTCTCTGGGGTTGGAATGTTTTCTGGTTTTCGATCAAAATCGAATAAGAATAACTTGCTTATATATTCTGAATGAATTGCGCTCATTTGTTTTGCGTTAATATATACTTATGGGTATTAGTGTCAAAATAAAAGTTGCCAATGTTGTCGATGTCAAATTCATTATTTTCTGAAAAATCGATACTGCTAAATTTTTCTATTTCATTATTGATCCAAATTTTAAAATCAGGATTTAATGAAGCTGCATTTAACTTTATGTTTGGGTCGTTAATTTTCGTGGCTTTTTGGATTTCGAGGTAGTTTTTGAAGTCCAAGAATAAAAGTAATGGTACATTATCTTCTGTTAGGCTCTCGAATATTTTGTAATTTATTTTAGGTCTGTTGTTGATGTTTAACTCCTTGAATTTTAATACTTGTTTTAAATGTATTTTTATTGATACATTTATATTGTTGGAGGGGTTGTATTCAGATAACTCTTTATTTAATTGTAGGTTAATTTCAGGCTTGTTTTTGTGAATTTGCAGAATTTCGCGTAATTGTTTTTCAATGAGGCCGTAATTTGATATGTCGATAGCTTGATATTTCTTCAAGGAATTCCGAAACTTAAAATGGCCATTTTTATTAAATATATACGCACAAAATACATCACGAATTAATTTTAGTAATGTGCTTTTATATTGTTCAACGATATTCTGCTTTGTTGTGAATTTCAGGTCTTCAAACCCATGATAAAGTTGGATTAATGGTGAAATAATATCTACAAATGCCTCTTCTACTTGAATTTCATTTCTATCAATGTCAAGTAACGTGAATTTCTCTCCGGATTTTACATCTCTCAAATTTCCAATTAATGGGTATAATTCTTCAGTGTCAATTAGCTTTGATGATTTATTTGGATTAAATAATTGTAATTTGAAAATCAAACTATCTTTTTGAACTTCTTTTTGAGCCGATTTGATTTCATTGTAAAGATTTTCATATTCCAGAAGTTGGTGATTAAATAATTTAGAATTGTCTTCAGTAAACTCGCTTTTTAGTTTACGCAATTCTGAAGGTTCTTTGATAGTAGTTTCATTTAAAAACAAACGGCAAAAATATGTGCGAAGAAATTCGTATTTATAATTAATTGCGGATGAATTAAATAGTTCATAATATAAATGATATAACTCTCTAAAGGTTACTTTGGCATTATAGTATACCTCGTAAGCCAAGAGTAATGAATTTAAACCGTCAATTCTATCATTATCAAAGCAAATTTTGTTAAAAATGTCTGATTTTTTATCACTTTTCCAATGGTTATTTTTTATGTTAGAATTAATTTCTGGTACTATAGTAGCTGGGTCAAATAAGCTGCTTTTATCTAGTGAATAGCTTGAAATATTTAATTCACCAATTTGAACGTTGAAATTGTCTGTGTTATTAGAAAAATAAGCTTCAATACTGTTAGCCTCATTTATTTGTTGAAATATTTTTTTATTTTCTAAATTTTGAGTTTTCTTTATTATATCAAGTAAGACACCTCGATTCATACATATAGTTAATATGCTGTTTTTTTCTTTCTTGAATAACTCCAAAGTATTTTCTATACTTATTATATTGTTATAGTCGGTTAATAGCCTACTAGAGGCATCCTGTATAGAGTAAATCGCGGTCTTATTAGTTGTTATGAAAATATTACTTGAAAAACCATTGTTTTTGACTAGATTTTCCTTTATATTAATTTCATATTCTGTCTTTTCTATTTTATTAACATCAGCTTTTTCGAATATTAAATCTGTAGTATACGATAATGCATCTGTTTTACCATTCCCTGCCCCACCAATAAAAATTAATAGCGTTTTTGATGTATTGTTTAAACTCAAATTTACGTAGTGGTTATCAATAGTTTTATTGATGAAATCATGTAATGGTGTTTTAAATAATGTATCTAGTGGTCGTCCACTATTGTTTTCACCTTCACGTCTTACACTGCCATTTTTTGTTTTGTTGAAATTGGCGAATTTCTCTGGGAAATTGTTTGTGTTAATTTGGGTTTCTGTCATTAGGTCAAAAATTTTAGGAATCAGTTTACTATAATTATGAAAGCCGTAATTACTTGATTCTTTTTGTTTTTCATATGCTCTAAACATCAACAGCTGGTTTTCAACGGCTCTTGTTTTTCTATTAAGTGAGTTGGCTAATTTTTGGATATTAATATTATTTTCGTGTATTTTAAATTTTTCCGTTTGGTATAATTTGAACACAGCGATAATTTCTTCTTCTTCCCATTTTTTACCATCTAAATTGTTATTCATCATCTAATTAAACAATTTTATTTGACTTTTAATACTTTTTTTATGTATTTACCAACGTAATGTCCCAAGAGTGGTGGTACTGCATTACCAACTTGTGTGTATTGTGGTGTTTCCATTTCCCTTTGATATCCTCCAGTAGTTGGTTTTCCGTGAAAAATGAAATGATCTGGAAATGATTGAATCCTAGCTTCTTCTCTAACAGTTAGAACACGATTTTCTTCTGTATTGTAATGAACGACATCGTCTGGGATCGTGAGTATCGTATGTGATGGTTTCATTGGATTCAGTACTTTCTGACTATGTTTTTTACTTTTTAATTGATTTAAAACGGAAATCAGATTCTCACCTATGCTTGAGAAATTATTATCCAATAATAATTTCTCAAGCCTTGATAAATCATCGTTCGACAATTTGGTGATTTTGCTTTGTAAATATTGATTGATGATTGTATTTAGATATTGGTCTTTTGCGAGAATTTGTTTTAACCAAAAACGCCTAGTTGTAGTTTGGTTGTGCGTCCTTTTTTCATGATTATCATATTTGTTCTTT
>JAJTEO010000003.1 GCA_021300395.1 Fluviicola sp.
TCGTTTCGTTGCTCTTTGAACAGATAATTGGCTCCTTTTGAAATGCGTTCGTTATACGTTTTTAATCCTGTGTTTTGTTGTGAAACTAACTCTTTAACGCTCCTTTTGATTGATATATGCGAATTAGATATAAATTCTTGTTCTTTTTGCATTCTCAATTTCACTCCACTTTTCATTGAAGATGAGGTAGAAACCAATGTGTTTTTAGTTTCCATCAAACGTTTTTGAGTGACGTTTTTAAACAGTTTTACTTCAGAAGTTAAACCCGATTTTGAACGTTCAATGATGTTTTTTGTCACCGAAATAATACTGCGTTGACTATCTCTTAAATACAAATCAATTTCTTGAAATGAACCGATTAAAAAGTCGGCCAATTCTGTTGGAGTTATTGCATTTCTAAACGCGACCATTTCAGCCACAGTTAAATTTGTCGAGTGACCAATTCCTGTTAAAATTGGTAATGGGAATTGAGCGATGGATTTACATAATTCGTAATTGTTATAACACGATAAACCGACTTCGCCTCCCCCACCTCGAACAATCACAACGACGTCAAAATGATGTTTTACTTTTTCGATTTTTTTCAATTGTTCGATGATCGAAGGTATGGCAACATCACCTTGCAAATAAGCTGGAAAAAGATGCATGAAAAATTGATAACCATTTGCATTGTTCGCCATGACATTTCTGAAATCTGAAAGTCCTTTACTGGTATCTGCTGAAATAATAGCGATGCGTTTTGGAAGCAAGGGATAATTCAATTTTTGGTTGAGATTTAACAATCCTTCCTTTTGTAATTTCAACAATGTCTCTTGTCGTTCACGTTGCAATTCACCTAACGAATAATTCGGGTCGATGTCCATGATTTGTAAACTCAAACCAAATGTTTCATGAAACGTAATTTTCACTTGCATCAATAAAGTCGTTCCTTCTTGCAACGGTTCCTTTACAACACGAATAAAATTTTGATTGATACGTTCGTAATTGTGTTTCCAAATTGAAGCATTCATTTGCGCCACAATTTTATCGTCTTCTTTTTGAACTAACTCTGGAAAACAATGTCCACTCGGATAACGATTCAATTTATGCATTTCAGCTCGTATCCAATATAATTGCGCATACCGATCCTCAATCACTTTACGAATAGACGCAGCGACTTGCTTTAAAGAGAATATTTGACGATTGTCTGACATGGATAGATTAAAGATAGGAAGAAAGTTTAATAAGACTTCAAGAAAAAAGACTTTAAGATTCAAGATTTGAAAATATTTTAGATTTAAGAAATGTCAAAAATTGAAATGATCATGAAACTCATACCAAAAAACATTAATTTTACAAAAAAACAATAGAACTATGTTTACAGGAATCATTGAGCAATTAGGTGCAGTTAAAGCAATCGTGAAAGAAAACGAAAACATTCATTTTACAATTCAAGCGCCTTTTACAAATGAATTAAAAGTGGATCAAAGTGTTGCGCACAATGGGACTTGTTTAACGGTTGTTTCTATTGAAGGAAATGAATACGTTGTTACGGCGATTCAAGAGACTTTAAATAAAACCAATTTGGGTCAATGGGAAGTTGGCTCAAAAATCAATTTAGAGCGTTGTATGGTCATGAATGGTCGTTTGGACGGACATATCGTTCAAGGACATGTTGACACAACAGCTGAATGTATTGCCATCGAAGATCAAGATGGAAGTTGGAAATTTACATTTAGATATGATGCATCTCAACCAACTGTCGAAAAAGGATCTGCAACTGTTAATGGCGTAAGTTTAACGGTCGTTGATTCGAAAGAAAAAGAATTCTCAGTTTGTATTATTCCATATACATTCGAGCACACAAATTTTCATCAATTAAAAATTGGAAGTAAAGTGAATCTTGAATTTGATATCATCGGGAAATATGTAGCAAAATTGATGGGAAAAGTATATTAGACAAAAGATTTCAAGACCCAAGATTTTAAGACAAAGAATCATTTAATTAGTCTTAAAATCTTATAGTCTTGAGTCTAGTAGTCTTGGATCTATCCTAAAACCACCTCCAAAGCGGTCGACTCGTCAACGGGGAAAATTCCCATGGAATTGAGAAAAAGATAATTAGAAAAGCAAATCCATAGTAAATGAAAAGCGTTTTATACGGCGTTTCTTTTTGTTTTGATTTCACGATTCCAACACAAACCAATATTATTCCTGTCAGCATCATACTGCTGTGTTCCATTCCGAAAAACCGTGGTTGACGTAGATGAATGGCTTCCGAAAAATGAGTTAAAAAATAATTCACTAAGGGACTTCTAAAATAGAGTTCGAAACCTAGAATGAGTTGAATGGTCACAAAAATCAAAAAAGAATTAATTAATCGCTTATCCAACAGTTCTATTTTCACCGTTTGATTTCTTTTCAAATACCATCTTACAATTGATACAATGAACAATATTGAAATGATCCACCGAATCAGGGAATGAAAGATTAAAATATTTGGATAAAGTGTGTCCATCTGCAAGCTAAAGTTAATTTATTTCTCGGTTTTTTTATACAATCATCAAGAATAATTTCATTTTATCTTAATTTTTTATTTTGTTTAAATTATTGATATTTAAATATATATCCGATTACAACCACTTACAAACGATAAATATTCGACAGTAAATGATAAATAACCGAAAAAAGATTTGAAGCTGAACAAACTTTGCAGTGTCGAAATCAATCAACAACAATTGATGGGAAACAAAAAATTCAAACTTTATAAAATTTACACATTATGAGCACATTAAGAAACAAAGTTAGTTTGATAGGAAGATTAGGTCAAAAACCTTCAATTCAAAAAGTAGGAAATGATTATTCAATCACAAAATTCTCGATCGCAACAAAAGAAGATTTCAAAGATAAAAATGGTAAATGGGTTGAAAATACTCAATGGCATAATGTATATGCTTGGGGAAAAACAGCTGAACGTTTAGTAAATCTTTTAGACAAAGGTCAAGAGTTAATGATTGAAGGAAAATTGGTGAACAAGTCGTACGAAAAAGGTGGCGAAAAAAGATATACAACAGATATTGAGATCACCGATTTCTTATTATTAACGCCGAAAAATAATGAATCAGTAGCAACTTCAAATAACTAGGAACCATGAATCACGTAAATTTAATTGGAAAAATGAGTTCAACTCCAAAATTTGTTGAATTATCAAATGGAAGAAAAATCGCACAGTTTACTTTAACTACCAAAGAAACATTTTTAGATGCGGAAGGAAATATGAAAAGCAAAAAACAATGGCATCAATTGTCTGCTTGGGGAAGATGGGTTCAAGTATTAGAAGAACTCGGAACCGCAGGAATGGGATTGGCCATCGAAGGTAAATTAACCAGTCGTTTTTACAAAAATTCATCTGGGGAACGTAGAGTGGTATCCGAAGTTGAAGTAAACGATTTGGTCATTCTATAATAAATCAACCTAACCTTAAATCTAACTTTTTCACCTTTAAAACTTAACGATATGCAAACGCTTAGAAATCACGTAACACTAGTTGGAAACATGGGTCAAAACGCATTGATCACAAATTTCGATAATGGAAATAAAGTCGCTCGTTTCAGTTTAGCAACTGATTCAAAAGTAAAATCAAAAGATGGAGCTGTAACTAAAAACACCGAATGGCACCGCGTTTTTGCTTGGGGAAATATGGCTCAATACATCGAAAACTATGGCGAAAAAGGAAAACAAATTGCCATTCATGGAAGATTGATAAAAAGAACATATGTTTCACCAGAAGGGAAATCCAGAGCGATTACTGAAATTGAAGTAAAACAAATTATAGGAATTTAAAAAGATTACTTAACCACCAATTATCCATCTAAAAACGATATGCAATCAACTTAGATGAATCAAAACGACTTGTGAAAACAGGTCGTTTTTTGATTTTATCAATAAGACAATTTTAGAAATTTTTTTAATAAATAGTTCCTAAAATTTCAAACCTAAAAACTATGCTTATCTTTATAAGCTGAACAAAGTTGAAATAAAAAATATTAAATAAATAGACTATGCAACGTTATCAAAACTACGCTTTAGGTAAATGGTTTGACGGAGATGGAGTTGAAACCAACGTTTACAATGCAATTACAGGGGATAAAATCGGAGAAGTTTCTAGTGCAGGATTAGATTACCAAGCGATGTTAGAATATGCTCGTAAAACGGGTGGACATGCGTTGAGAAAAATGACGTTCCAAGAAAGAGGAAGAATGCTAAAAGCGTTGGCACTTCACTTAATGGAAAAGAAAAATAAATATTATGAAGTAAGTGCTTGGACAGGAGCAACGAAAGTAGATTCTTGGATTGACATTGAAGGAGGAATTGGAAATTTATTTGCTAATGCATCTTTAAGAAAACAATTTCCAGATTTACCATATTATGTAGATGGTCAAGCAGCTCCATTGTCTAAAAACGGAACTTTTATCGGTCATCACATCATGGTTCCAAAAGAAGGAGCAGCAGTTCATATCAATGCATTCAATTTCCCGATTTGGGGGATGTTGGAAAAAATTGCCGTGAATTTAATGGCAGGTGTTCCAGCAATTGTGAAGCCTTCAGAGTACACAAGTTTCTTAACGGAAGTTATTACAAGAGATATTATCGAATCTAAAATTTTACCAGAAGGTGCTTTGCAATTAGTGGTAGGACTTGGAAGAGGAATTTTAGACCATGTTACTTCTGACAATGTGGTTACGTTTACAGGAAGTGCTTCTACAGGTAAAATCTTAAAAGGTTTACCTCAAATCGCTCAAGAAAGTGTATCATTTAACTTAGAAGCAGATTCTTTAAATGCAACTATTTTAGGTAAATATGCAACTCCTGGAACAGAAGAATTTGATTTATTTATCAAAGAAACAGTAAAAGAGATTACGATCAAAGCTGGTCAAAAATGTACAGCAGTTCGACGTATAATCGTTCCGGAAGATTTAATCGAAGAAGTAGAAAAAGGAATTGCAGCTCGTTTGGCTTCAACTAAAATTGGAGATCCAAGTCAAGAAGGAGTCCGTATGGGTTCTTTGGCAACAAGATTACAAGTTGATAGAGTTAGAGCAAGCGTTGAAGAATTAGCAAAATCTCAAAACATTGTATTTGGTGATTTAGACAATTTTGATGTGATTGGTGCTGACAGAAATAAAGGAGCATTCTTCTCTCCAATTTTATTTAGAAATGATAATCCATTCGTAAATACTGATTGTCATAACATCGAGGCATTTGGTCCAGTTTCGACAATTATGCCTTACAAAACAATTGATGATGCAATTGAATTAGCCAAAATGGGTAAAGGTTCATTGGTATCTTCAATCGTTACACCTAATGATCATGAAGCAACAGAATATGTAGTTGGAGCAGCTTGTATGCACGGCCGTATTTTAGTGTTGAACAAAGATTGTGCGAAAGAAAGTACCGGTCACGGTTCTCCAATGCCATTGTTAACGCATGGTGGACCAGGAAGAGCTGGTGGTGGAGAAGAAATGGGTGGAAAACGAGGAGTTTTACATTACTTACAAAGAACAGCCATTCAAGGACATCCAACAACGATTACTAAAATCACACAACAATTTCAAGTAGGAGCAGAGATGCCAGAAGCAAATCCTCATGTATTTAGAAAATACTTCGAAGAGTTGGTAATTGGCGAAACAGTTTTCACACATAAACATACCGTTACAGATGCAGACATTGTAAACTTTGCGAATGTTTCAGGAGATAATTTTTACGCACACATGGATGCGACTTCTTTAGAAGGAACGATTTTCGAAAGAAGAGTAGCTCACGGATATTTCGTATTATCTAAAGCTGCAGGTTTATTTGTAGACCCGAAAAAAGGTCCAGTTTTATTGAACTACGGATTAGAAGATGCTCGTTTTACAAAACCAGTTTATCCTGGAGCAACAATCGGTGTTCGTTTTACAGTAAAAGAAAAAGTAGATCAAGAGAAACGTTCAGAAGATGATATCGCTAAAGGAATTGTGAAATTCTTAGTAGATGTTTACGATGAAACAGGAGAAACAGTAGCGTTAGCAACTATTTTGACAATGGTTAAGAAAATTAATCAAGATTAAATTAAATATTAAACACACGATGGCTTTTAGGCTGTTGTGTGTTTTTCAACTTCTATCCAACACTTAAATAATATGAAAAATCAATTTATCGCTCTTCTAATCATCTATATTTTAACTGCTTGTTCGAATGAAATAAACAAAATCAAAGTCGTAAAAGAAGTTGAAAGTGGAATAACGAAAGTTAATTTATATCAGAAAATCGAAGAGTTGTTGGAACAGAAAATAGCATTTGATGATGTTTCAATTTCTTATTCAGACTTGATAAAGTGTTTTTCAAAATCTTTTAATACTCGTTTTCAGAAAGATGGCGGTTCAATAATGAAAGAATTACTTCCAAAGTGGAAAGCACAATCAATTCAACTAATCTCAGATTTAAAAATTGGAAATGAGATTACATTAACGAATAAAAGATTGAAATTGGATAAACAAGATGAAGAATTGAAAGCATATAGTTGTCGTGTAAATTTCGAAGCTAAAAATCTTGAAAACCAATTAAATATAAGATTGTTAGAAGTGGACAAGCAATTTTATATTGTCAGTATAGACAAATAACAATTATCAGATTTTTTTATTTCTCTTCAAATACATATCGTAAATCATACCATCTGAAAGTCCGATTTTTGGAACAATGATGTTTTTGCATTTAAGTTCCTTCATGATATAAAGATAAATATCCATTGCTGGAACGATAACATCCGCTCTATCAGGCTTTAATTGATATTTTTCAACCCTATGAGACAAACTTAATTCATCAATTTCATCTCTTAATTCCTTGATTTTTTTGACTGAAATTGTCTCCATATGTTGCGCACCTAACATCTTGTGGACTTTATTAATATTTCCACCAGTAGCAAAAATTTGGTGAACTGTTTTAATCTCCACGTGAAGTGCTAACCAATCATGAATTTCTTTCCAAATATCTTCGTTTACTTTTCCTTTTAATAAACGAATTGTTCCAATTTGAAATGATTTAGATGCCAAACGTTCTCCATTTTCAAAAACACTTACTTCCGTACTTCCACCTCCAACGTCAATCACAACAAAAGGCATTGTTTTATCGAAATCCATCAAAAAGAAGGTCCCAAAAATTAAATCGGCTTCTTCATTTCCTGAAATGACATCTATTTCAACACCCGTTTGATCGGCTATAAGTTTTTGAATTTCTTTCCCATTTGAAGCTTCGCGCATTGCAGATGTTGCGCATGCACGAAGTTCTTTCACTTCAAAAATTTCAGAAATTAAGCGAAATGCTTTTATTGTTTTTGAAAAGTGTTCCGCTTTCTTAACAGATATTTTACCATCTTCGAAAACCTCTTCACCTAATCGCAATGGAATACGTGTATACGATATCTTTTTTACAAAAGAATGTCCATTCTCTGTTGTCACTTCGCCAACTAAAAGACGGGCAGCATTAGTTCCAATATCGATCGCTCCGTAACGCATTTTCTAGGTAAAGCTAATTATTTTTTTCTAAAGAAAATACGAATTGGCACCCCTTGGAAATCATAAATTTCACGCATTCTATTTTCTAAGAAACGTTTGTAGCTATCTGGAATGTATTGAGGTAAATTACAGAAAAATGCAAACGAAGGACTTTGCGTTGGTAACTGTTGAATGTATTTAATTTTCACATATTTACCTTTCAAAGATGGAGGAGGAGTCGCTGCAATGATATCACCCATTACATCGTTCAATTCTGAAGTAGAAATTTTACGTTTTTTATTTTCGTAAACTTTCATTGTCTCTTCCAACGCTTTGTGTACACGTTGTTTTGTTACTGTAGAAGTAAAGATAATCGGAACGTCATTAAACGGAGCTAATTGTTCTCTAATTTTATCTTCCCATTCTTTTGTTGTTTGGGTTTCTTTTTCAATTAAATCCCATTTATTTACTAAAACAACAACACCTTTAGCATTTTTCTCAATTACATAATAAATATGTAAATCTTGTTTTTGAAGTCCTTCCGTAGCGTCAATCATAAAGACACATACATCAGACTCTTCAATCGCTCTAACTGAACGTAAAACTGAGTAGTATTCTAAATCTTCTTGAACTTTCGCTTTTTTACGAATACCAGCTGTATCAACAATCATGAAATCAAATCCAAAGGCATTGAATCTTGTATTGATTGCATCTCTCGTTGTACCTGAAATATCTGTAACAATGTTTCTTTCTTCACCTGTAATTGCATTTACGAAAGAAGATTTACCAACATTTGGTTTACCAACGATACAAATACGAGGTAAGTGATCTAATTCTTTAACAGATTCATCTTCGATGTCCATGAATTTCACAGCATCATCCAATAACTCACCTGTACCACTTCCGTTTGTTGCTGACATATCGTAAACATCACCAATTCCTAACTGATAGAATTCAGAAGAAAGACCGATACGTCCGCTATTATCTACTTTATTTGCAACAATGAAAACTTTCTTTTTAGATTTTCTTAATAATCCAGCAACCATCTCATCAAAATCAACGATACCAGTTGTAACATCCACCATGAAAAAGATGATGTTTGCTTCTTCAATTGCGATTAAAACTTGTTTACGAATTTCTGCTTCGAAGATATCATCCGTTCCACTTGCATAACCACCTGTATCGATTACAGAAAATTGGTAACCATTCCATTCACCTCTTCCGTATAATCTATCACGTGTAACACCACTTACTTCTTTCACAATAGCGTTAGAAGATTCTGTTAAACGATTGAATAAAGTTGATTTCCCTACATTTGGACGACCAACAATTGCTATAATATTTCCCATTTTATCTTTTCAAAGCAAACTGATTAAAACAAAATTATTTGCTAATCTGTAATTTGCCAATTTGTAATCTACTAATTTGTAATCTATTTTTTAATACCCGTATTTCTTCAATTTCGTATCTGAAGTTCTCCAATCTTTGTCGACTTTCACAAACGTTTCTAAGAATACTTTTTTCATTACGAATTTTTCGATGTCTTGTCTTGCTTCTCGTCCAATTCGTTTCAACATTTCGCCACCTTTACCAATGATAATTCCTTTTTGAGAATCACGCTCAACAATGATTAAGGCACGAATTTTAATAATATCTTGTTCTTCTAAATACTCTTCAATTTCAATTTGACTTGAATAAGGAACCTCTTTTTGACAATGAATAAAAATCTTTTCACGAATCATTTCTGAAATAAAGAAACGCATCGGTCGATCAGATAAATCTTCTTTGTCATAATATGGAGGACATTCAGGAATCAATTTCAAAATTCGTTCCCACAACAAATCTATATTGAATCCGTGAAGCGCAGAAAGTAAGTAAACATAAGCATCAGGTAAACGTTCTTGCCAGTAGCTAATACGTTCCATTGCTTTTGCTTGGTCACCTAAATCTATTTTATTGATCAAACAAATCACTGGAATTTTCAATTTTTGAATTTTTTCCAATGTCTCTTTGTGATTCATTTCATCTTCGTTGATATCTGTGATGAAAATCAAAACATCAGCATCTTGAATTGAAGTATTTACATAACCCATCATTGCATCGTGAAGTGCATATGCTGAGTTTACAACTCCAGGAGTATCAGAGAAAACGACTTGATAATCTTCTTCATTGACAATTCCTAAAATTCTGTGACGTGTTGTTTGTGCTTTTGGAGTAACGATAGACATTTTACTCCCCATCAATTGGTTCATCAATGTAGATTTACCAACGTTTGGACTACCAACGATATTTACAAATCCTGCTTTGTGGGACATTCTTAACTTTTTAGATTTGCAAAGGTAATCATTATTGGAGGGGTTTGCAATTAAAAGGCGTAAATAGGTTTATTAAATTAGCGTTAATGTATTATATTGATTTTGGAGGCGATAATTATCGGTTTCTAATCGTTAGAACACTTTAGCGCTCTATAACATTAGCTTTGAAATAAAATATTCTAATAGATTATTTATCTATTCACCCAAAGCGATGGATTCACACATTGCACCGATCCACCGTTTACAACGTGAATTTCAAAGTGTGCAACAGAAACTGAACTTCCTTGAGGAACAGTTAATGAGCCAATTACTTGTTTCGTAGAAACTTTTGATCCAACTGTTACATATGTATCTTGAAGATTAGAATATACAGTTCTATAATTACCATGTTTGATAATTACCACTTTTCCAGCGCCTAAGATATTTAAAACACTTGTCACTTCACCTTCGAATACTGCTCTTACTTGTGCGTTTTGCGGTGTACTAATATCTATACCATTATTGTTTGTGTATACATTTTCCAAGGTAGGATGTGCATTTTTTCCGAAACCTTCAGTGATACTTCCTTTTTCAACTGGCCAAGGTAATCGTCCTTTATTTGCTTCAAAGTTTTTGCTCAACGAAACTGCTTCTTTGGTGTTTTCAGTATAATTAACCTCTTTTTTCGCTGTAGTTGTTGTTTCTTTCTTCGTTTCCTTTACTTCTGAAGTTGTTTTTGATGTAGCTGTGTTTGTCGCTAATGCACTTTGTTCGGCCTTCTTTTTAGCTTTTTCAGCCTTCTCTGCTTTTTCAGCAGCAAGTCTTGCTTTCTTTTCAGCATTTGCAATTTCTTTTCGAATTGCAGCATTAATTTTATCTTTTAAGATTTCTTTTTTGCGTTCATCTTCTCTTAATTGAGCCATTAGTTTAGACTCTTCATTTTTGAATTTCTGATAAACAACTTGTTTTTTGACTTTATCTTTTTCTATTTCTTCTTTCTCTTTTTTCTTCTCATTCAACATTTCCAATTTGTACTTCTTTTCACTTTCGATTGAAGTAATTTCATTCTTAATTAATCCTTCATATTGACGAATAATTAAAAACTGTTTTTGTTGAATATCACCTACTTTTTGAAGGTATTTATTTCTCTTAAGTGCTTGATTGTATGAAGTGGAAGAAAAAATATACATCATTTTACCATATTTGTTTCTATGCTTATAGGCATACATCAATAATTTACGGTATTGCTCTTTTAACTTTTTTAATTTGTTACGTAGCGCATTTATTTGAGTACTTTTTTTAGTTAATTTGATTTCCGCTCCACGAATTTGATTGTCAAAATTTCTTAGAAGATTTTCTCTAAATTCAATTTGATTCTCAATGATTTTTAATTCATTTAATGAAGCTTGAGTATTCGTTTTTGAACGACTTAACAGTGATTTCGTGTTTGAAATTTTCTTTTCTAGTTTATCCTGTTCTTTTTTTAATTTATCACTAGAGTTTTGAGCATACGATGTTACATTGATTATGAATAATCCAATAATAATCAATATGATATGCATTTTACTCACACTTTTCATAACTTTCAGGAATGACCAAGAATATTTCTTGAGGCAAATTTACTTCTATTTTATCGTAGTTTAACTCGACATTTATTTTATTTCTTGGCGTTGTAATGTTAATTACTACATCTTTCGGAAAACGATAACCTTCAATTATTTCGCTACTTAAGTAATTTACTTTAATCAACGTAGAATCTGAAGGACTTTCAATCTCCATAGAAGTCAATTCTTTAGCATCTCGACTCAAATAATATTTGATACTAATATCATCCTTTGATTTCTTTTCGTTTCGTCTGATTTTGAATTTACGATGAGAAGATAAAACATAATTAAGAGCATGATCATGTATTTGAAAATAACGCTGATTTGTATCATAATCAATAGGTAAGCCTAAAATAATCTCTTCTATATTTTTGTAATTAAAATCAACACCGAATGACTCTTTAAAAAAACCTAAGTCATGTTTTAGATAACATTTATCTTTCTTATTTGTCAAGATTAAGGAATCCTTTGTAATGATAGAATTGATAATTGGAATGTTTGCAAATGAAATAATTGCATGAACAGCACTATCTTTCGCTAAACGAATCGATGTTTTGAAACTATTACTTCTATTGGTATCCGTGTAATTTGTTTTAATTTTTGAATAAAAAAACGTCGGACTTTTTCTAGAAATACTATCTAAAGCTTGAACTAGTTCCTGTGTTTTTTTACGTTCTAATTTTTCAGTAACGCTTTTTTCAACATTTTTTGAAGTTGCACAAGAAACGAAAATGAGTCCGCTGCTTATTAAATAGAAAAGGTTTTTAATAAATTGGCTCATAGTATTCTTGCTTTTCAATTTTCAATTTTAAATTCTTATTGGTTGATTCAAGTTCTAAAGCTTTTTTCCAGTATTCAACTGCTTTTGAAACTTTACCAGCTTTGAAATATCCATCGCCGATATGCTCAACAATGATTTTATCATTCGGATTGATTTCATAAGCTTTCAAATACTGTTCCATTGCTTTGCTGTATTCTCCTTTTTGAAATAATACCCAGCCATAAGTATCTATAAAGTGTGGTTGACCTGGAGATTTCTCATTCGCTAATTTGATCAATTCTTCTGCTCTCGTTAAATCAACTTTAGCCAAGGCTAAACGATAAGCAAAGTTATTCATGTTTAGCGTACTAGATTTATCTAATTCTAATGCTGTTTCGTAATTTTTTTTACCTTCAGAATTGTTTTTTAATCCGAAGTAAGCTTCTCCAATTTGAGCATAAAATTCTGCTTTCATTGGTTGATCATTTACGATCAATTCTTTTCCAGTTTCAAGATTATCAATTGCTTCTTGGTATTTTTTCAATTGGTTTGCAGAAATACCATTAAACAAATAAACATTGGTATTGTTTGGAAAGTATTCTAAACATTTTTTACTGTCAACATAAAGATTTTCAAAATCCGTATTTTGATATTCCATCACCAATACTTGATTCCAAATAGGGAATTTTGATCGCTCAAATTCCAATGCTTTTTTATAACTTTTCAATGCATTTACTTGATCTTCCACTTTCAAATAAAAATCACCTTGTATAGAAAATGATTTTGAATCGTTTGGATATTGTGCAACTAAAATATCAGCTAACTGAAAATCTTCTTTTGTCAATTTTGAATTATTTTCATGAATATCAATTAAGATTTTCATTTTAGTATCTAAATCCACATCTTCACAAGCAAAAGCTCTAAATAACTCCGTGTAATAATCAGCCGTTCTTCCTTTTTGCTTGTAAATATCTGCCAAACCTAAATGCACTCGACCATTTGTAGGATCAGCTTTCGCCATCTCTTCAAGAGTAGCAACTGCTTTTACATCTTGTTTCGTTTGAAAATAATAATCTACTAAAACACCGATTAATTGAGCATCTTCAGGATGAACTTTTCGTGCTTTTAAGATTTCTTCTACACCTTTTTCTGGTTTTTTAAGTTCTATGTACAAACGAAATTTTTGAATCGATAACTCAGGTATAACACCTATTTGTTCCTCTGTTTTATCAAAAGCTTTAATTGCATCTTCTGTTTTTCCTGTTCTAACAAGACTTTCGGCATATCCGTATAACCAATCAACATTTCGAGGTTCAGATTTAACTAATTGCTCGAAACATTTTACCGCTTCAGCATATTTTTTCTGCTCAAAATTCATGTACGCTAACTCTTGCGTATACCAAGTGTTTTTAGGATCGATTAACGCTGCTTTCTGAATCGCATCCGCGGATTTCATTAAATCATTTTTTTGGATGTATATTTCAGATAAAGCATAGTAAACAGCATCATCATCTTGGCGAACACCTAAGCAATAATTCAACGCTAAAATCGCATCGTCAAACTCACCTTTTTGTTTTAAGCGAAGTCCTTCATGAAATTTCTCGATGTATGGAAAATTTGCCTTTGTTATTGGAGCTGATTTTTTATCTTCATGCTTGAAAATTGCACATGAATTAACAAGTACAATCAATAAACCAATAGCGACAATTTTTTTTAAATTCATTAAGCAATAATTGAGTAATCACTTAAACTCAAATCTCGAGCCAAACCTTTGTATTTTGCATTTGAACCTAACATTGAATCTTTTAAATTGGCATCCATGATGATTGCATTCGCTTGTAAAATACTGTTATGAATGATTGAATTTGTTACCATTGAACCATGACCTAACGATACATGTGGACCAACGATAGAATTCTCAAGAATTACATCTTTTCCAATGAAACAAGGAGGAATAATAATTGAATTAATCAATTTCGAAGAAGGGTGAACCATCTCTACATTTTTCGCATAATCATATTCCAATACACGTTGATTCGTGAAAACAGTTACTTCTTTGTTTCCGCAATCCAACCATTCTGTGACCTCTCCTGGCTTGAATTTTTTACCTGCTTCTGTTAATCTTCTTAAAGCATCTGGCAATTGGTATTCACCACCTTTTATTACATTGTTATCAATTAGGTATTCACATTCTTTACGAAGTGCTAAACCATCTTTGAAATAATAAATTCCAATCATTGCTAAATCAGAAACAAACGTAGAAGGCTTTTCAACGAAATCAATAATTTCACCTTTGTCGTTCATTTTGATAACACCGAAAGCACTTGGATCTTCAATTTGTTTTACCCATAAAATACCATCCGCATTTGGGTCAATTTTAAAATCAGCTTTGAATAATGTATCAGCAAAAGCAACAACTACCGGTCCATCCAACATTTCTCTTGCACATAATACGGCATGAGCTGTTCCTAATGGTTTATCTTGGTAATATATTTTTGCTTTAGCACCTAATTTCTCAGCTACCTTGATTAATTCTTTTTCGATATCAGCACCAAAGTCACCGATAACAAATCCGATTTCTTCAATTTTTTCACTACAAACAGCAGCAATATCTTCTACTAAACGGTGAACAATTGGTTTACCTCCAACTGGCACTAAAGGTTTAGGAACTGTTAATGTATGAGGACGTAATCTACTTCCTCTTCCTGCCATTGGTACAATTACTTTCATAGTCTTTTATTATTTAATCCTAACGGATAGTAAAATCAATTTATTTAACTCCAGTGCTTCCAAATCCTCCTTCTCCACGAGCAGTTTCTGATAGAATCTCTACATTTACCCAATTTGCTTGTTCTACTCTCGCAAAAACCAATTGAGCAATTCGTTCTCCATTTTCTATCACAAATTCTTCGTTTGACAAGTTGATCAAAATCACGCCAACTTCCCCTCTATAATCTGCATCAACCGTTCCAGGTGAATTCAAAACAGTTATCCCTTTTTTCAACGCTAAACCGCTTCTAGGGCGAACTTGTGCTTCAAATCCTTCTGGGATTTCCAAAAATAAACCTGTCTTTACCAATACTCTTTCTAATGGCTTAAGAGTGATCGCAGTTTCTAAATTTGCTCTTAAATCAACACCTGCAGAAGCAGAAGTTTCATACTTTGGCAATTCATGTTGCGATGTGTTTTTTATTTTAACTTGCATGTATAAACGAGTCTGTAACTGTCAAAGATAATGAAAATAATAATGATACTTACAAAGCGAAAAGGAGGTTTTTAACCGTTAATGTTTAATAACAATTAGGTTGTATTAACTAATCGCTTTAGTTGGCTTTTCCATAAACCAAATTAGTCCAACGTAGACTAAAATTAGCATGTTATGGACAAAGAATTTACCTAGTGTTTGTTCCTCGAAATTGAGTGCGACAGCTATAAAATAAAATGCAATTGCCGTTCCTAAATACAAGAAGAACTTACGTAAATTGTATTTAATTGGATAATATTTTTGACCTAAAATGTAAGACGCGACCATCTGAAAAGCGTAGACAATAAATGTTGCCCAAGCACTCGCCATATAACCGTAAGTTGGAATGAAAATGATATTGATTAGCAGTGTTAAGATTGCGCCTGTAATTGCTATGTAAGCTCCAAATTTCGTTTGTCCACTCAATTTATACCATATACTCTGGTTGAAATAAACACCAACAAATACATTCGCTAAAAGTAAAATTGGAACGACGTTTAAACCTACCCAATACGATTCATTTCGAATAAAATGCTTGAAAAAATCAATGTTTAACGAAACCAATAAAAAGACCAAACAAACTACAGCAACGAAGTAATTCATCACTTTACTGTAAATTTTATTTTTGTCTTCACTCTTCGCTTGTGCAAAAAAGAAAGGTTCTGCGGCATAACGATAAGCTTGAATTAAAATCGTCACTAACATTGAAAGTTTGTAGCAAGCACTGTAAATTCCGACCTGTGTTTCGGCTTTTATCAAAGATGCTGGATTCCCTTCTTCGTAGATAATATGTTTTAATAATATACGGTCAATCGTTTCATTGATGATTCCTGCAAATCCGCCCACCATCAAAGGAAATGCATAAATAATCATTTCTTTGGCTAACTGTGGTTCAAAGGCTAATTTGATGTGTAAAAAGTCTTTGTAGAGAAAAAGTGGTTTGACCAATGACGCAAATAAATTGGCAAATAAAATAAATAAAACTCCTTCTTCTGGTCGTTCAGGATTGAATACAAACAACATTAAGAAGAGATTCAAACCGATGTTTACACCAATCGAAGCGAATTGAATGAAGGCGAATTTTTTAGCATTTTCTTCTGCTCTTAATTTAGCCAAAGGCAATGCAGAAATTGAATCCACACAAACGATTGCTCCTAATAGAATGATGTATTCGACATGATCAGAAAAAAGCAAAACATCTGCAATGTTCTGATTGAAAAGGAGTAAGAGTAAAAAGAAGATGACATTGACCCCGATAACGGTCAAAAAACTGTTTTGGAAAACTTGTGTTTTATCTTCTTTCACTTGGAGAAAACGGAAATAAGATGTTTCCATTCCAAACGTTAGCATGACCACTAAAAATGCAACCCAAGCATATAATTCAGATACAACTCCATAATGAGAAGGCTTAGCAAATACTTCTGTATAAAGAGGTACCAATAGAAAATTCAATAGCCTCCCGATAATACTCGGAAGGCCATACATAGCCGTTTGACCCAATAATTTTTTTATCGGGTTCGACATTAATTTCTAAAACTTGGTTTTCTTTTTTCTAAAAATGCTCCTGTTCCTTCTTTGAAATCAGCAGTACCGAAACATTTTCCAAATTCAGCAATTTCTACCTCAAACCCGTTTACTCCATCTTCGAAGTTAGCGTTGATAGAACGAATTGCTGAAGCGATAGCCGAAGCTGAATTATTTAATATTTTAGAAGCGATTTCTTCTGCTTTAGCTAACAAATCTGCTTGTTCAACAACGTGATTTACCAATCCCCATTTTAAACCTTCTTCAGCAGTTAACATTCCAGCAGTGAATACAATTTCATTTGCTTTTCCTCGTCCGATCAATTGTGCCAAACGTTGCGTTCCACCATAACCAGGTATTACTCCTAATGAAACTTCAGGTAAACCCATTTTAGCATTTGTAGAAGCAATTCGAATGTGAGAAGCCATTGCTAATTCTAATCCACCACCTAAAGCAAAACCATTTACAGCAGCGATTACTGGAGTTGATAAATTTGCAACAAAGTCAAATAAAATTTCCTGACCTTTTTGAGCTAATTCACCACCTTGTTCAACTGAAAAATCTGCAAATTCTTTAATGTCTGCACCAGCAACAAATGCTTTTTCACCTGAACCAGTTAAAATTATCACACCTGTTTTAGCGTCTTTATTTGCAACATCTAAAGCAGTATGTAATTCTTGAATAGTTTCTTTGTTTAAAGCATTTAATTGAGAAGGACGATTAATCGTAATCAACTGAATACCTCCTTTTTGTTCAACAAGTATGTTATTGTACATGATTCTTAATTTTTGTTGAGGGTAAAGATACTCAATTTAGAAATTAGATTGTTAGAATTTAGATATTAGACGCTAGATTTATTTTTCCTTTGTCTAATGTCTAATGTCTATGAGTCTAATTTCTATCGTCTGCTTCTCTTATAAATCTTAATCCCAATCATTAAACCGATAGCAACCCCAAAAAAGCCAAGTGTTCCTTTGATCCAAGAGATTGAATTTTGCATTTCAACCAAGAAAACGATAGCCACTAAAGCAAGTGTAGCTACTTCGTTCCACATTCTTAATTGATTCGATTTCAATTTAAAAACACCTTGTTTCAATTTACCCATAATTTGCTGACATACAAAATGGTAAACCAATAGTAACACTACAAAAGTCAATTTGATGTGCATCCAAGGTTGTGAAAAATAATACGAAGGATTTCCAAATAACATCCACAAACCAAAAGCAACAGTTAAAATCATCGCAGGAGTTGTGATGATCCACCATAATTTTTTCTCCATGATAATGAATTGATCAGAAAGGATTTTTCGTTCCATTTCTGGTTTTTCTTGTGCTTCCGTATGATAAATAAACAAGCGAACGATATAAAATAACCCAGCAAACCAACTTACTACAAAGATGATATGCAATGCTTTTAGAGTTTGTAATGTTTCGATATTCATGGGGGTAAAAGTAATAAATGAAGTCCTAACTTGGTTCAATAAATATGCTATAAATAAAAACAGTGAGTAATAATTAAATCACTCACTGCTTATTATTTATTTAATAATTGTATTCTACAACGATTTCGTTCTACCACCATCAACAGGAACATTGATTCCATTGATGTAACTTGCAGCTGGAGAAGCTAAAAACGCAATAGCATTTGCAATTTCTTCTGGATTTGCAATTCTATTCATTGGAGATTCAGAACCCATTTCTTCTAAAACAGCATCAACTGTTCCATTGATTTGATCTGATTTTATTTTTGCCAATGTTTGTAAGCGATCTGTATTTGTTGCTCCTGGCAAAACATTGTTAACAGTAATGTTGAATTGACCTAATTCATTTGCTAATGTTTTACTCCAACTAGCTACAGCTCCACGAATCGTATTTGAAACACCTAAATTATGTAATGGCTGTTTCACACTTGTTGAAATCACATTGATAATTCTACCACCACCTTCAGCTTTCATAATTGGGTATAAAGCTTGAACCATGATGTGATTACAAATCAAATGTTGATTGAATGCACTGTAAAATTCATCAATCCCTGCATTGATAATTGGTCCACCTTTTGGTCCACCAGTATTGTTTACTAAAATGTGAACTTTATTTCCAGCATTTGCCCAACTTTCAATTGTCGTTTTTAATTCTTCAGGTTTTGAAAAATCGGCAATGATGTATGAGTGTTTTTGACCGTTAGTAGAATCTAATTCACCAGCAACTTCTTTTAATTTTTCTTCGTTACGAGCAACCAAAACAACTGATGCTCCTAAACGAGCTAATTCAGTAGCAGTCGCTTTTCCAATTCCTTGTGTACTTCCGCAAACTACGGCAACTTTATTTTTAAGATTTAAATCCATTTTTCAAATTTTTCGGAAAGTTAAACATTTCTTGTTGAATGAGGAATTGGAGATGAAGGATAAGTAGTTTAATCACAAACCCATAAAAAGACGTTAGAATTTCAACACAATTAAGAATAGTATAAAAAACTAACAATTATCATTTTTCACTATTACCGAATCTTCTTACATTTATGAAAAAATTTAAAATTATGATAGCTCCTTTTAATTTACATAAATGGATTGATGAAAATAGAGATTTATTGAAACCACCTGTTGGTAATAAATGTTTATATAAAGAGGCCGGAGATTTCATCGTTATGGTTGTTGGTGGACCGAATGCTCGTAAAGATTATCATTACAACGAAAGTGAAGAATTGTTTTACCAAATTGAAGGAGATGCATTAGTAAGGATTCAAGAAAATGGTAAGCCGAGAGATATCGTTATAAAAGAAGGTGAAATTTTCTTATTACCTGGAAATACGCCTCATTCTCCAATTAGAGGAGAAAATACAGTTGGTCTTGTAATCGAAAGAGTTCGTAAAGGAACAAATATGCAAGATGGACTTTTATGGTTTTGCGACAAATGTAATCATAAATTAAAAGAATACCGTTTTAGTTTAGATGATATTGAAAATGGATTCTTACCTATGTTCAAAGAATTTTACGCTTCAGAAGAAATGAGAACGTGTGACGAATGCGGTCACGTGATGGAAACTGATCCTAGATTTGTATAATATTTGATTTCGAAATGTAAAGCTGTCTTCGACTCCGCTCAGTCAACTTTACATTTCGAAGCCGAATGGCAACTCAGCGAAGTCGAAGTTACCATTTCACTACTATCTTCCCTGTAGATTTTCCACTTTCTAACAGTGAATGTGCTTGATTGATGTCATCTATTGAAAATTCACCGCCGATTTGAGGAGAAATAATTCCTTTTTTGAATAAATCAATTACTTCATTCAAACAGTAGGATAAAACTTCTGGTTTTTGATCTGCGATTTTTAGCATGTTTACGCCTAGAATATTTTTAGAAGTCATCATCAACCCAATCGGAATGACAAGTCCCATTTTCTTTACAAAATTCAATTGAGAAAGAATTCCCCATTTTCCTCCGGAAAGTTCTGATCCTCCAAATAAATAGATTTTACCGCTAGCTCCTAATAATTTTAAATCTTGTTTAAAGGTTGAACCTCCAACGGGGTTGTAACTAATGTCTAATTTTGCACCTTCAAGAATCGTTTCAATTTGTATTGCATAATTTGACTGATTGTAATTAATGACATGATCAGCACCTAATTTTTCAACGAGTTCTCTTTTATGATCATCCCCCATTTTTGCAAAAACAGTTGCGCCTTTATATTTTGCTAATTGAATTAGGATTGTTCCAACACCACCAGCTGCAGCATGAATCAATACTTTATCACCTTTTCTGATTGGGCTAAAATATTCAGCCATGTAATAAGCTGTTACAGATTGTGTACACAATGCTAATGCAATGGAAGAATCTATTGTTTCAATCTCAACAACGGCTTGGTCTGTTGAAATTACTTTTTGAGCATAACCTCCAAAGCGAGTGAATCCTAAAACACGTTTTCCAATCCAATTAGAATTTACATTTTTTCCAATTTGAACAATCTTTCCAACCACTTCATAACCAATTACACAAGGCATAGGAGGAGCTTCTTTGTAAAGTCCATTTCTAGCCATAACATCTGCGTAATTTAAACCAAAGGCTTCCGATTCAATCAATACCTCATGATCGTTCAACTCCTTTAATTCAATTTCTTGTCTTTTGAAAGCAATTTCAGGTTTTCCTTTTTGTACAAGTACAATCGCTTCGGTTTTAGTTTTTCCCATTTTTTCCTTCTATGATGACAACAATTTCGCCTTTTGGTGGATGTTGTTCGTAGTATTCTTTGACGTCTTTCGCAGTTCCTCGTTTGTATTCTTCAAACATTTTAGACAATTCACGAACGACACAAACTTTTCGTTCAGCCCCCATGAATTCTTCAATTTGCCCTAAACATTTTACTAAACGATGAGGTGATTCGTACAAAATAACAGTACGTTCTTCTTGTTCTAATTGAATCAATTTCGTTTGACGACCTTTTTTATGTGGTAAAAATCCTTCAAAACAAAAACGATCACATGGAAAACCACTTGCAACCAAAGCAGGAATTAAAGCCGTTGGACCAGGTAAACATTCTACTTCGATGCCTTCATTCACGCATTCACGAGCCAATAAAAATCCTGGATCAGAAATTCCTGGTGTTCCGGCATCTGAAACTAAAACAGCTAAATTCATCCCTTTAATTCGCTCAATTGCAGATTGTAAAGATCGATGTTCATTGTGTGCATGAAACGGAATAACATGTTGTTGAATCTCAAAATGATTCAATAATTTTTTTGTTACACGTGTATCTTCAGCAAATATGATATCTGCTTCTTTTAAAATTCTTAAAGATCTTAAAGTAATATCTTCTAAGTTTCCAATCGGTGTTGGAACTAAACATAATTTTGGCATAAATTATCTTGTAAGTACGACGTAGTCTTGTAAAAGTGTTTGTAAAAATTCCAATCTTTTTTTTGGTGTTTCAGTTAATCCAATCAATTGAGCAGATTCGTCGGCAAGGTTTCTTGCAAATTCTTTCACTTGTTCAGTAGGATGTTTTCTTAATCGTTGAATGGTGGTTTTGATTAACAACATGTCTTCATCCGTTAATTTAATCACATTTGGATAACTTGGAGTATATGATTCTTGACTTTTTATTCCCAAAACATCGTTTAAATGATAGGTTGTACTTGATTTTTTCTTAATAATTACTGTACCAGCCATTAAATCTCCAATTCGTTGATTTTTCTCTGAAATACTGCTAAAAAAGATACCTAATATTCCAATTCCTAACCAGAAAAGAATCATAAAATCTAAACTAATCCAAAGGAAATCGCCTTTAAATATCCATCTTGTAAAAACCTCTCTTAATCCTAATCGTTCACCATTTAATGTTACAGCTCTTATTCCAACAATATACTTTCCTAGGCTTTGACCATTCGTCAAATATTCGCATAGAGGATTGTAGAATATAAATGGGATTTTCACTAAAATCAAGCTCAACAACAAATCAGAACCTTTTATTGAAACGAAAAAATTATTCAATCCCAAAATTCCTGTTAAAGTGATAAAATAAATAGTAAAAGCAGCTAAATCAATGAATGTAGCCATTACTCGTTGAGCAGTAGAAGCTAATTCATATTCAATTTTAACATTTTGTGCTGATACAAATTCAGTTGTTTTCATCGACTGATTAGTTTTTGATAATTCGTTTACTTAAAAACGTTCCATTTAAGTTAATTGAAACAAAGTATAGTCCTTTTTTTGCAGTTTCTCCTTGAGTTGTATTTCCATCCCAAGTTGAAGTAATGCTTTCATTTGTAGCGATTAATTTATCTGCAATCGTAGAAACAATTTTACCTTGAGTATCATAGATTATTATACTGTATTTATCTCCTTTTTTTCCTTCGAAATTAATTGAGAATTCATTAGAAGAAGGGTTAGGGTAAATAGAAACACCATTCGTATTTTCATCTTTTAATAGGTTATTTACTTCTGCAGTCATCAAGGCTTCCATATCATAATTTTCATCACCAGCTTGATGCGTCATGTAATGAAAATAGATTAAAAACATTTCATCTGTTGTGTTTAATCCAGGATAAACTGTGATAGGTGGATTATTTGGATTTTCTAAATTTGCTGTTGTATTGTCATAGTTACCATTCCCTTTAATAGTTGTTCCTATTGGTAGATATGGCATGTGCTTAAAGAAATAGAAATCTTGCCAATGAAAGTCCCAATGTGGAATATCAATAAATTTAACGGTATCTAAATTAGGCTTGATAGCGAATGATTTGATATCTTTTCCAAGCAAATGCATATGGGGAAAAACGCTCAATACTGAAATCTCATTTGTCAATCCATTATTTCCAGGAGGATACGAACCACTAACATTTGTTATCACATCTGGAGGCAACGTAAAATTCCAATTTTCAATGATTGCTGCAGCATACACTTGTCTTATACCTGTTTCATTATTTGGATAAAAATGGAAAATCACTTTTGTGCTATCTTGTTCTCCAAAACTTCCTGCAGGATAATGCATTGCAAAATAGATATCTGTGCCAGTTGTTATTGGAATCCCTAATTTTAAAGGTGCTACAGAAGGCAACGTCATAGGTGTAGCACCTGGAGTATAGCCAGCAATTAATTTTGTTGTTTGTAAAGCCGGACTTGAGCAATCACCACCAGTTGAATCTGTCACTTCATTTCCTGTTGGATCTAAATAGATTAATGCATGATGAACAATTTGTCTGTTTCCAGGGATAATTTCAACAGATTTAATTACTCGATTCGAAGTCAATCCACTAGGGATTGAAAAACACGCATAGTCATCATGTCCAGCTAACGCTTTGCTTGTGTAAGTTGGCATTTTTACTACTAAATCTCCAGCTCCTAAAATCGCTCCATCATTAAAAACAGGAGGTGGAGGGGTATTTGCAGAATTTCCTTCTTGAAAACCATTTGCAATCCAATCTAGAATTGTGGTTTTATCTGTTGAGCTTAATGCACGATTATGAACGTATTGTTGGTAGTTGTTGTTTGGTGGCCATGGTGGCATTTCATCATCTGTAACATAAGCATTTATTGCATAAACCATTTGACTAACTTCATTATAAGTTGTTAATGGTGTTGATGAAATCCCTCCCTGATGATGACATTGAGCACATTTATTGTAAAAAATAGGTGCAACTTCGTTACTCCATGTTTGAGCAAGGCTAATTGTACTTAAAAATAAAAATAGGATTGAAATGATTCTATTCATAATAAGTTATTTTAAGTGAAAGTTACATATTTTTTTTAAATCAGGAATAAATATACATTCTACTAATATTTATCATGTTTTAATTACGTCTTTAATATTACTTTTGCACAGTTTTTTATCTTTCAAAAATGAAAAAGATTTTATTTATTTTATTGACTTTGTCATCTTTTGCTTATTCTCAAGATGCTGCTCCTGTAATTTCTAAAAAAGGAAGTTTTTATTTTTATTGGGGTTGGAATAGAGGATTATATTCAAAATCTGATATTCATTTTCAGGGTTTAAATTATGACTTTACTTTGCATGATGTTGCAGCCCAAGACAAAGTAGCTAAAGGTTTTCGTACTTATGTTGATCCTGCAACAATTACTATTCCGCAATACAATTTTAGAATTGGGTATTTCATTAATGAAAAATATGATATCTCTATCGCTTCAGATCATATGAAATATGTTATGAAGTCATATCAAACAGTTAAGATGGATGGATATATCAATAATTCTGGTTTTCCTGAATATGATGGTTCATATGATAATACATCTTTTGACATTAATCCTAAGTTTTTACAATTTGAACATACAGATGGATTAAATTATCTTAACGTTGAGTTGAGAAGAAATGACTCATTGTTTACTAAAGACTTTTTTAAACTTCGATTAATTGAAGGTGTTGGTGCAGGTATTTTATATCCTCGTTCGAATACTACCTTGATGGGAAATGCACGTTATGATCAATTTAATGTTGCTGGTTTTGGAATTGGTGGTGTTGTTGCTCTTAATCTAGAATTTTGGAATCGTTTCTTTTTACAAACTGAATTAAAAGCTGGATTTATTGATATGCCTTCTATAAGAACTACGTTATACAAAGCTGATAAAGCAAGTCAAAACTTTTGGTTTTTACAGTCTAATGTTGTTTTAGGTATGAATTTTAATTACAAAAATAAAGCAAAATAATTAAGCTTTTTCTTTTTCTGATTTTAGATTATAATAGGTTATTCCTGATATAATTAATAGTCCTCCAAATAATTCTATTAGTGTTATTGTTTCTCCTGTATAGAAATAACTTGCAGTTGTTGCAAATATTGGTTCCAATGATAATATCATTGCTGTAAGGATTGTACTAATGTATTGCTGAACATAAATCATGATGAAATAACATAATAAAGTACCTATTAAACTTAGATATAATACACTAGGCAAGGCATCCCATTTATAAATAATTTCTTCTTTCGTAATTCCAGTTTTAATTCCTAATGCTATGGTTGATATGATGCCAGCAAATAAAAATTGATAAAAGATAATTCCATTTAATTCAGATTTACGAACATATTCTCCTGATAATATAATATTCAATGCACATATTGCAGCACATATTAATGTCAATACATCACCAAAATTATAGCTCGAATTTGAATTACCATTCGTTAAAAAATATATTCCAATCCCAACGATTGCGATAGTTAATATTTGATTTTTATCTAGTTTGTTTTGTCCAGAAAACAATAATAAAATTGGAACTAATATTACAGCAGAACTTGTTATAAATGCACTATGAGTGGAGCTTGTTATATTTAAACCAATTGTTTGTATAATGTAAATAGCACCAATTATTGCACCCAAAATAATTCCATATTTAACAGCGCTTTTATTTTTTAATGTAGTTAGTTTTTTTGTAAAGAATAGATATATTAAAAACGCTATTACAGCTATCCAGTTTCTCAATGAAGAAAGTAAATAAGGATCAACTTTTGTGGTAATGTCTTTAATTACAGTGAAGGTACTTCCCCAAATCAAACAACAAAAGACCAAGAGTAAAGTGTATTTTTTGTTAGTTTGTTTCATAGAAGTTTTTTTGCAAAATTAATAATCCTTTTAAGATTATGACATAAAAAAACAGCGCAGGTAAGTGCGCTGTTCTTAACGATATGCAGTTTGTCTTAGTCTTCTTCCGTAGCAACTAAAATGCTAGCATCTTTACTAAGAGCGTCTTTAATTTTTTGTTCTAATTCTAAGAATAATTCTGGATTATCAAGAATGATTTGTTTTACAGCATCTCTTCCTTGTCCTAAACGTGTTTCACCATATGAGAACCAAGATCCACTTTTCTTGATAACATTTAATTCTACACCTAAATCGATGATTTCTCCAACTTTAGAAATACCTTCTCCATACATGATGTCAAATTCAGCTTTTCTAAATGGGGGAGCAATTTTATTTTTAACAACTTTTACTTTAATTCTGTTACCAATAACTTCTTCACCATCTTTAATTTGAGCTGCTCTTCTGATATCAACTCTAACTGAAGCGTAAAATTTCAATGCATTTCCACCTGTAGTTGTTTCTGGGTTACCGAACATTACACCAATTTTATCACGTAATTGGTTAATGAAGATACAACAACATCCTGCTTTATTGATTGAACCAGTTAATTTTCTAAGTGCTTTTGACATTAAACGTGCTTGTAATCCCATTTGTGAATCACCCATCTCTCCTTCAATCTCAGCTTTCGGAGTTAATGCAGCTACTGAATCGACAACTACTAAATCGACAGCTCCTGAACGAATCAAGTTATCTGCAATTTCTAATGCTTGTTCACCATTATCTGGTTGTGAAATCAATAAGTTTCCTACATCAACACCTAATTTTTGTGCGTAAAATTGATCAAATGCATGTTCAGCATCTATAAACGCAGCAATTCCACCTTGCTTTTGAACTTCTGCAATTGCGTGAATTGCCAATGTTGTTTTACCTGATGATTCAGGTCCGAAGATTTCAACTATACGTCCTTTTGGATAACCTTGAACACCAAGTGCCAAATCTAATGTTAAAGAACCTGAAGGAATAACTTCAATATCTACTATCGGAGAATCTCCCAATTTCATAACAGTTCCTTTACCGTATGTTTTGTCTAATTTCTCCATTGTAAGCTGTAAAGCTTTTAATTTGTCTGCGTTTACTTCTTTTGCTGCCATATCGCTTTTGTTTTACTTCGTTTTCAATCTTCGTTACTGATTTCAACGAATGGTTATATATTGTTTTTATTTATGATACAAAGATATAGTTAGATGATCGTAATCTATTTACGTACTAATTTTCTTTTTCAAAAATTTCAAAAATTTCTTCTGCGTGTGCTTTTGTCTTTGGTTTATCAATGATTCCTATGATAATTCCTTTTTCGTTCACGACAAATGTTGTACGATGAATTCCATCATATTCTTTTCCCATGAATTTTTTATGTCCCCAAACTCCATAAGCCTCAATGATTGTTTTATCAACATCAGCTAAAAGAGGGAAATTTAATTGTTGCTTTTCGATAAATTTTTGATGCGATGCTTCTGTGTCAGCACTAACTCCAAAGATGTGAATACCTTTTTCAACTAATGAAGTATAATTATCTCTTATGTTACATGCTTGCATCGTACAACCTGGAGTACTATCTTTTGGGTAAAAATAGATAGCCCATTTTTTACCAATTAAATCTGAAGAATAAATCGCTTCACCATTTTGATCCTTTGCTATAAACATCGGAGCTTTATCTCCAACTTTTAAAAATTTTAATTTGCTCATTTTGTAAACATTGTTTTGACGAATATTTAATCAAATATAAATTGAATATTCTAATTGACAAAATTTATTTTAAAAAAAGTAAAAGGATTTTTATTTCAATGTATTCAAATCTAGTGTTTGTATCATTTTTTTGAAAAAATATTTCTGATAAAATTTACTTGAAATAATATAAGTTAAATTATATATCTAATTTTATTTCAAACCGGAATTATAAGGATTAAAGATGCGATCTAGTTAATAATTTGATAGGTTGTGATGAAGCTAATTTATAAAAAAACACCCCAAAAGTGCATTTACATTCTGGGGTGTTTTTAGATTGAAATATTTTATGATTTAATCTTTTTCTTTATCACTTGTAATACTTCTTTCGTATCTTTTCGATAAACATAAATCAATAAATGCATATTGTCTACATTGTATTGACTCGGTAATTTATAACTGTAATTCAAATAATATTTATCTCCTTCGAGAGCTAAACCATTTTTATCAACTTTCATTGCATCAACCAGTTTACGTCCCATCGATAATCCGTCGATACATCCTCTATGAATGTCTTTGTGAACATAATTTAGGTCTTCATTATTAGGTAAAGACCAAGCGGCAGGAACTTTTTGAGAAGCTATTAATGAATCTTCAATTAAATAAACAACTTGGTATAAATCCTCAGTAAAAGATTGAATTAAATCAACTTCAGTATGTAAAAACACACCTCTTGTTTCAGGGAAATAATTGGTAGCTGCTTGTAAATTAACTTTTAACGGACTAGCTAATAAACTATTGACAGTTGATCCCCATGTATTAATTGTAAAAGGTGTTTGAAAAATGTAACCATCAATATTTTTACGATTGAATGTAACAGAAGGGTTAGAGCTAAAATCTTCTTCAGAAGCAGGAGCTTCGTAAGATATTTCTATTCCTTGAGGATTTGTAAAATCAGTTGTATAATTTGGTGAACTTGTTACTTGAAAATCCATTGAGCCTCTTGGTCCAGTATGAATTGCGGCAATAAAAACTCTATCAGTATTAAGATGAGCAATGTCATGAATTTCTATTGCTGCATCTGGACAATTGATACATTTGTGGCCTGTATAATCTTCAATTAATACATTAGCTAATGTATTTGTATTTGGTCCAAATGTTGGCCATAAAGTATTTTTATACGTCTCTAGATTAACGCCATATAAAAGAGTTGTATCCACATCAACGTATTGTTTTGGATATGGATTTTTCACTTTATCACAAGATTGAAAAGTGAAAAAAGCCATTAAAGCTGTAATATATATGATTGTTTTTTTCATGATTCAAATGTTATAAATTAGAAACTTTGAGTGAAAGATAATGTTAACCCATTCGAAGCAGGTACAACTCTACAAACACCACCTACACAAAATAATCCAGCACGTTGTCTACCATATGAAACTGTAAATCGAGTAGATTCATGAACGTATCCAACTGTTCCAATCACGTAGTGAATTCTTAAATTTTCATGAGGATTAGCATAATTATACTGATCCATCAAACCTATAAACCAATTTGATTTGTAATTGTATTCAATAACCCCAGTGGCCCAATCACCTTTATCTCTTCCAGCACCTTTATTTGTAACCAATTCTTGTAATTCGATTCTAAAAGAATGGTTTTTGTTCAATTTATATCCAATTTCTACTACACCTATATGAGCTGTAATAACTCCTGTTGCATCTTCTGTAATACTAGCAAAATCATTATTTAGTTTAATGTCAAAATAGTTTAAACTGATATTAAAAGATTTACTAAACTTTTTATAGATGCTAACATTGATGTCTTGCCATAAAAGTGTTTTACTTGTTGAAAATAAATCTGTTGTATAGGCTATTCCAGTTGAGTCAAGAGCGTTTATTCCTTTATAACTTTTTAATGGATCATAGGCATTTGAAAAATTGGCATTAATAGTTGTTCCATATTTACCTCCAAGTTTTGAACCTTTTGGAATGGTATAAACTACTTCAGCTTGATAAGCTATTTCACCATTTAATTGAGTTGCGTATGGGTATAAAGATGCAACAAGATTATATGTGTGGGTTTTATTTAAAGACGGTAAATAGTTAATTAAATCCATCTGTAATCCTTTTGATCTATCAGATCTATAACTCATATTGTCAATTGATTTCCCTGAAAATGAGAAACCTAAGCCTTTTTTTGACCACCCCATGTTAAATAATGCGGCGTATCCATTGTTATAAATAAATTTATTGTCAGCTGAAGGATCATTTTCTTTTATAGAATATTCCCCATCAATAAAAAACTTGTTGTATCGAATTTTGAATCGACCACCATAACTACCAACATTTTCAGGTAAAATTAAGTCGTCATCATTATCTTTTTGATATTTACTTACAAATGAACCACCTAATGTAATATCTAACTTTTTGTCTTTTAAAAATTTGAAGGTTTCATTTAAATGAATTTCCCCATCAATTCCTCTAACAATTCCATCGGCTAATTCAACTCTACCATTAGTAAAAGATTCACGTTGATATCCGTATGCTGCTTTTATCACAACACCAACTTTTGGTTTAACGATTAATCGCATTCCATCCATAGCATTGTCATATCCTAATGCTCGATTTTCATATGCTCTTAACAATGCACCTGAACCAAATTGTTCGTAGAAATTACCAACAGTCACATCAACTAAAGCGTTTGTATAGCCAACATATCGCATACCTAATCCAGTACCAGAAAATACAGCTGGATAACCATTTATTCTAGGGGCATAAGATTCAAATCGACCACCTGCTTTAAAACCATTGTTTACATAAAAGACATTCATGTAAGTGTTGATTAATCCTTTTTCAGGAGGTAACGAAGCGCCGATTAATGTGTCTTCATTAAGGTATTGGAATGTCGTTTCAATGTTACCAGTTAATGTCCCTTTGTTTTCCTGAGAAAATCCTAAGAAACTAGAAGAAACAACGCAAACGGATAGTAATTTTTTAAATATCATAAAAGTTGAATTGATTCAAGATTACTTTTTAGAGATTTTCAATAATTCCTCATATAATTTTTCTTCATCACCAGGTGCGTAATTATTATGAGAATAAACAATTTCACCATCCGTATTCACTAAGAAAGTATGTGGAACGTTGTTAACACCCATTGCTCTTTTAAAATCTCCATTTGGATCATAAACAACTAAATATTCCCAACCTTTTCCGTCAACATAAACCGGAACTTGGCTCATTGTTTTTGTGTCGTCGATTGTTACCGCTACAAGGTTTACTCCTGTTTCAGCTTGCCAATCCGTATATAAATCATGAATTGTATTTAATTCTCTTTTACAAGGTGAACACCAAGTTGCCCAGAAACTTACAATAACAGGCCCTTTAAAACCTAATTCAGCCATGTTAACTGATTTACCGTCCATTGTTTTTAATTCAACTGATGGTAATTTTTTAACATCTAATACATGTTTTTCGTCTTGAGAAAATAAAGACATTGAGATTGCTAATCCAAAAAATATAAGAGCTATTTTTTTCATGTTTATCAAATTTAAATATTCTAAATACAGTTTTCAATAATCCTGCCGAAATCAAAGATAACTTATTTTAGATGGATTTTCGATCTAATAATTGAATATTGTATTGTATTCCTAACATTGGTTATTCTGATGTGACTTTTAATTAAATTACAGTAAATCAAGCGATTAAAATGTTTTTATTTTTTGTGATTATTGATTATTCTTATTTTAAATTTCAATTAGTTTGATAAAAACATGTCTTTTTCAATCATTTTTATTAATATATTTGTTAGACATCATTAAAACTAGATAATTATGAAACAAATTTTACTTAATGCGTTTGCTATATTAGGAATTGCTTTTTTGAGCGTTGCACAAGATGGTATTGCAATTAAAATCGTTGGAGATAATACAGATTATTCTTCAGGACATGCACCTTATGTTGTAGCTGGAACAATTGGAAATGAAATCATAGTTGATTTTGAAATTGAAAACACAACTGGGAACGGTGTAACATATAGAATTTCTAGATTGAAAGATGGAAATGTACCAAGTGATTGGACAAATATGGTTTGTGTAGGGACATCTTGTTTTCCTAATTCGAATAACAATCCATACTGTACACCTTCAAATTCTCCATTAGTATTAGCAAATGCTGCAGTTGCAGAAATGCCTTTTCATATTAACCCTAATTCTGTAGCAACAGGAGCAACTTTTACTTTGTATGTAGGTACTGATTGTAGTTCATATGTAGATTCAGTGAAAGTTAGAGTTGATGCAACAGCTTCAATAAAAGATGTAAAACAAAACCCAAGCTTCTCAATGTTTCCAAATCCATCTGATGAATTTGTTTCTATTCAAATGAATAATTTAGAAAAAGGATTGGTTAAAGTAGTTGATTTATTAGGGAATATAATTTACTCTGAATCTATCATCACGTCATCAAAAATTAACACTTCAGATTTCAAAAATGGAGTTTACTTCGTTACAATTGAAACGGAAGGAATAAAATTAGCAAGTAGAAAATTGGTGGTAAGACATTAATAGTTTTCAACTATACACTATTGAAAGAGGCTTTTTAGGAGGCCTCTTTTTTTGTTTTATCTTATTATCTTTGAAGCAATAATTAAAATTGAAGACACTTTCACTTCCATATCAAAAAGCAATTAGTGCATCGATCGAAGCATCGGAGGTGATTATGAATTTTTATTCTAATGGTTTCAATTCACAATATAAAAGCGATGGTTCTCCAGTTACAGAAGCAGATTTTGCTTCTTCAAAAGTGATTTTAAAATATCTTGAAGAAACAAATATTCCCGTACTAGGAGAAGAAAGTGAACATCAACATTTTGATATTCGTAAAAATTGGACATTAAATTGGTGTGTTGATCCTTTAGATGGAACAAAAGAATACATCAAACGCAATGGGGAATTTGCAGTAAACATCGCCTTGATTGAAAATGAAATTGCCATTTTTGGTGTTATTGCATGGCCAGTTGAAAGGAAAGTACTTTTTGGAGGAAAGGAAATAGGTGCTTTTATCGTTTCTTTCGATGAAATACACCAATCTGAAAAATGGATTAAATTAGTAGCACAAGATTCTATTAATTCTCCTATTGTGATGGCAACTTCCAGAACACCACATTCTGGAGCATCTGCAGAATTTATTGAATCGTTAAAAAAAGAATATTCTGAAATTGATTTTCTAAAAAAAGGCAGTGCTTTAAAATTCTTTGATTTAGCTACAGGATCTGCTGATATCTATCCTCGTTTTGCCCCAACAATGGAATGGGATATAGCTGCAGGTCAAGCAATTTTAGAAGCTGTAGGCGGAACAGTTTGTTCTGTTGAAACAGGAAAACCATTAACGTATAACAAAGAAAACTTATTTAATCCCTTCTTTGTCGCAAAAACGAAGGCTTTGTTGCCCTTTCTTTTCTGTTTATTCTTTTTTGCAGGATTTTCGCAACAAAACTTAATGCCTTTGAACAGCTATTTTAAAGATAAAATTTATTCACCTTTAAAAGGTAAGCCTTATAACAATGGTTCATTTTTACCTGTTTCACAGAAAGAATACGATTTAGAATCCTTAAATGCTGATACATCTCTACAATATTTCGATTTTACAGAATTAATGCTCAAACATTATTTAATCGAGGTGAAAGGTGAAGATTTTAACTTTTCTGTTACGCCTTTACTGGATCTTTCAAGAGGAAAAAACAGGGAAGATTCAACAGGAACTAAATTTTATCAAAATACAAGAGGACTTCAAATAGAAGGTGATTTATTAAAAACGGTTTCTTTTTCGACCGCTTTTTACGAAAATCAATCTCTTTTTATTGATTACGAGAGAGCTTATTACAATTCAGTAGGTGAATTATATCCTAATACGAATGGGACGTATAGCACTCAAAATGCCGTAATTCCAGGAGCAGCAAGGACAAAACCTTTTAAAGGAAATGGATTTGATTATGCTTATGCAATTGGAAATGTTGTTTATTCGCCTTTCAAAAAGTTACAATTTTCTGGAGGAAATAATGCGCATTTCATCGGAGCAGGTCATCGTTCACTCTTATTATCTGACAATAGTATTAATGCTCCTTATATTCAAGTGAATTACTTTATTTCAAAGCGTTTCTCTTATGTGTTTATGCGCGAAAGGTTATTTAACTTAATGCGTCGACCAATTAAAACTACAGATGAAGCATATTATGAACCAAAAGGATATTCAGTAAATTATTTAACGTTTAAACCTACGGAATCTATATCCTTAAGTGTTTTTGATGGAATCATATGGAGCAAAGGAGATTCTGTTTCTGCACAGCCTGTGAATCCCTGGTTTTACAATCCAATTCCAGGTTTAACTGAAGCCGCCTATTCTAATAGTAAACAAATGAGTTCACTTTTAGGTTTGAATTTAGAAGTTATTTTCTTGAAAAATTACCGACTTTATTCTCAAGTTGCAATGTCTAATTTGAATTCAAAACATGTTGGATTTCAACTAGGAGTTCGAGGATATAATTTTTTCAAGGTAAAGAATTTAATGTTGCAACTAGAATACAATGATGTCCCATCAACTTTATATGCAGCGACAAATAGAAGATTGAATTACAGTCAATATAATTTACCATTAGCACACACAAAAGGAGCTGGATTTCAGGAATTTATTATTCGATTCAATTATGAATTCAAGCGATTTTATGTAGATTATAAAACCATCATGTACCAATTAAGAGATTATCAATTAAATTCACTTTTGGCAGTCAATAAGATTCAAGTGATTCAGAATAATCAACTTTATCATCATCAAATTGAAGCGGGTTATCGCATTAATCGAAAAATAAATTTTACTGCTTTTGTTACTTGGGTAAATCGAAATGATTATGCTCCAATAAACTTTAAAACGAATTTCATCAATGTTGGAATTCGAACAGGATTAATTAATCATTACAACGATTTTTGATGAGGTGGATTAGTTACAGGTTATATTTCAAAAGTAAATAATGGGAATTACTTTAGAGTTCATGCAATAACAGATTTAGCATATACCCCAATTGATAATCAATATCGAACTGGTTTAGGAGCTTTTGTTGAAACACAGTTTGCAAATAAGTGGTTTGTTCGTTTAGCTGCAATTGAAGGGATTGGTAAAATTGACACTTCTTTTTTAGCTCCAAAATCGTATTATTTTGAACGAAAAAAAGATAGTTTAATTTCCTATTTAGATATTCGAGGACGTGTTTCATTTACTCCGAATCGTGTGTTTAATTTTCAAGCAGGAATTGACAATAATTTTATTGGAGAAGGCAATCGTTCGATGCTTTTGAGTGATTATGCTGTTCCAGCTCCTTTTGCTCAAATTAGAACTAAGTTTTGGCGTCTAGAGTATGTAATGTTATATCAATTTTACCGTGAGCAAGTAAAGTCACAATGGAAAAACAAATATGCTGCATCACATTATTTGAGTATAAATGCAACAAAATGGTTGAACATGGGTTTTTTTGAAACGGTTATTTTTCAACCAAAAGACACGACATTAAATAGAGGTTTTGATGCTGAATACCTTAATCCAATTATGTTTTATCGTCCGCAAGAGTATTCGATGGGCTCTTCTGACAATATCATTTTAGGTTTCCAAATTTCAGCGAAATATAAAGGTCATACGGTTTATGCTCAAGCAATTTTGGATGAGTTTTCATTGTCTGAGTTAAGAAAAAAAACACAGTGGTGGGGTAATAAATATGGAGGTCAATTTGGTATTAAAGGAAGGTTTCAAAATAGGATTGGAGACTTTTTTTATAGAACTGAATTTAACACTGCAAGACCCTATACCTATTCTCACTCTTTGTTAATTCAAAACTATGGCAATCAAGGGTATGCTTTAGCAAATCCATATGGAGGAAGTTTTGCAGAAATTTTAGGAGAATTGAAATGGCAAAAAGCAAACTGGTATATTAAGTTTTTCGCTAATTATTTCCTGAAAGGATTTGACATGGAAGACGGGCTAAGTTATGGAGGAGATATTTATCAATCCTATAATAATCGACCTTATGAATATTATAATAAAATTGGTCAAGGCTTTGGTAATAATGGTGCTAGAATAATTCTTTCAGCTGCCTATAAATTAGATACTTCAACAAATCTTCAAGTATTTTTAGAAAATCACATTCGAACAAATAATTACTTAAAAGAACCAGATTATTATTTTATTATTGGAATTAGAAGTTGTTTATGGAATGATTACCGAAATTATTAGGTGATATTTTTATAAACGTTTAATATTCATGTGTTAAATATTTTTTTTAATTAAACAATTTTAAACTAAAAGCGTTAAGTTAACTGGTTGTTTTACAGTAGTTTTTTTCTATTTGTATTGTATAAAACACAAGTTTTCAATAATATAGATAGAGATTAAAATAAAATAAATTAAATTAATAGTGAAAATATTAATTAACTTTCTTAATTTTGTGTTTATAACTATTATAATAAGCTAATATACTATACTTTACACTACGTTATGCGTTTACTGTCTACTGCTGATAATCTGTGCTATAGATTATCCAATTTAATTAAAGATGACATTAAAAGGGATGTTAATCTTTATCTAGAAATTTTTTTGAATATTTTCAAAAATAATTTTCAATCTCTAAAAGTTACAAACTTACTTTCACCTAATCGTTCAAATCAATATTCAAAATGAAAATTAATTTATTTCAAAGACTTTCTGTAAAAGTTTTGTTTGTTTTCAGCATGTTCATATCTATGAATACATTTTCACAAAATGTTGGTGAGGGTGAATTATTGACTGAAAGTAGTTTAGAAAATTCAATTAAGGATAATATTGAAAAAGGTTTAAAACCTGACAATAATATTTACATTAATCATCATTTCATGATGGATATTTCTGAGAAAAAAGTTTCAGATAATATTCTACTTGGGAGTATTAAAAAACTTCCGAATGTCATAGATGCAACACTATTAGGTGAAAGTTTGATAGTGGTTACCAGGATGAATGTTAAAATATTGCCATCTATAAAACAACAGTTATCAGATCTTAACATTTCGTTAGTTTCAGATTACAAATTATACTTCAAATCATCTAAAGTATCTACACACTAGTACAATGAATAATATTTATAACAACTTGAAAAAATTATCCGTATTAGGCTTCTTTTTTCAAATCGCATTTTTCTCTTTCTCTCAAGAAACTTGTTCCACAGCAATACCAATTACAGATTTGACTGGTGCCGTTTGTGCATCAACATCTCCTGGAACTTTAAATGACGGTGTAGATTTTGGATGCGAAGATGGTCTAATAGAGACATACTTTAAATTTGTTGCTCAAGGCGCAAATGCTACAATTTCTGTAACATCAGATACAAACTGGGATCCAGAATTGTTAGTGATTGGTTCTAGTAATAATACATGTGGCGGTACTTTGTCACTTGTTGCAGGTTCTTGTGTTGACCCTGGAAATAATTCTTCTTCAGCTTCAGTATCATTAACGAATTTAGTCACTGGTAATACTTATTGGATAGTAATATCTAGTGGTGATGAGAAGACAGCCGGAACATTAACCGCTTGTGTTACAAATCCTGCAGCTCCATCTAATGACGCTCCCTGTAGTGCGACATCATTAACTGTTAATCCAAACTTAACATGTACGACACAAACAGCAGGTACTGTTGCAAATGCATCTGCTTCAGGAATTTCTTTGGGAAGCTGTTTTGGTACTGCTGATGACGATGTTTGGTTCAGCTTTATTGCAACGAATACAACTCATTATTTTTCATTAAATAATGTTGCAGGTTCAGTAACCGATTTGTATCATTCTGTTTATAGCGGTACTTGTGGTGCATTGGGTACAGAGCTACTTTGTAGTGATCCAAATTCTAGTACACTTACTGGATTAACAATTGGAAATACTTACTATATTAGGGTTTATACATATTCTTCTACTGGAGGTCAGACAACTACTTTTAATGCTTGTATAACTTCACCACCACCACCACCTTCAAATGATGAACCATGTTCTGCAGTTTCATTAACTGTTAATTCATCTTGTGTATATACTTCTTCAACGTTGGTTAACGCCACAGCAACTACAGGAGTTCCTGCACCAGGTTGTGCTTCATACTCATCATCAGAAGATGTTTGGTTTACAGCAGTTGTACCTGCAAGTGGATTGCTTACGGTTAACACGCTTGAAGGGACAACTACAGATTCAGGTATGGCTTTTTATACAGGAACATGTGGATCTTTAACATTATTAGAATGTGATGATGATGATAGTGAGAATGGTTCAATGTCAAAAATTGTAAGAACAGGTTTAACTCCTGGATCTACTATCTTTATAAGATTTTGGGATTACGCAGGTGGTACAGGTACATTTAGTATTTGTGCTTCTGAACCAATACCTCCCACAAACAATGATTGTGCAGGTGCTATAACATTAACTTCTAATACATCTTGTATAACAACAACTGGAACAACTGCAAATGCAACACAAACTTTAGCAGGTTGTTCAGGAAATGCTGATGACGATGTTTGGTTTAAATTTGTAGCTACAAGTACTTCTCAAGATGTTACTGTTGTAGGTTCTTCTGGTTTCGACCCTGTTCTTCAAGTGTTTTCAGTTTCTTGTGCTGGAACATCATTGATGTGTACAGATGATAATTATGGAGACGGAACAACTGAGATATCTAATTTAACAGGTTTAACAATAGGAAATACGTATTGGGTTAGAGTTTATGATTATGGTACTTCTGCAACGACGTCTACTTTTACTATTTGTGTTACAGAAGGTTTAGTAGCTCCATCAATGCCTGCTTGTAGTGGAAATGTTCCAGCAGGTGAAGCATGTTCAACTGCAACACCAATTTGTAATTTTGACGGTTATTGTGGAAATACATCAGGTTCATACACGGTAGATACATGGTCTAATTTGACTTCTGCATTTTGTGGTTCCTTAGAGAATGATTCCTATATAACATTTGTTGCCTCTGCAACAACTATGAACTTTTATGTATGGGAAACATCTACAGTGACAAATAAAGGTATTCAAATTATGGTTTTTGAAACTACAGCATGTGGTTCAGGATCCGTAACCCAAAAAAGTTGTTGGAATTTAGGAGCCTATACTCCAGGACCTACTTTAGTAACAACGACAGGATTAACAGTCGGGAATACATATTATATTCTAGTTGATGGTTATGCAGGTGATATTTGTGATTATGTGATTGGACTTCCTGCTGGAGGTGGTGGAGTAGCTTTACCTGTTTCAGTAAGCCCTTCTTCAAGCACAATTTGTTTAGGTTCTCCTATTACTTTGACAGCATCAGGAGGAGACGGGACATACAACTGGTCAACTTCACCTAACGTTGCAGATTTGAACGCTACAAATACAGCCTCAGTAATTGCTTCACCAGGTACTGTTGGATCTAAAACTTATACTGTAACTTCTAATTCAGGGCCATCAAATTGCCCATCTTCGACTTCTGCATCTTCTACGATTACAGTTGTTGGTTTACCAACAGCAACAGCAGGTGGTACACAAACTATTTGTTCAAATGGAACCGCAACTATAAGTGGCGCTAGTTCAAGCAATGGAACAATCTTATGGACAGAGAATGGAGCAGGAAGTATTACTTCAGGTTCAACAACGTTAACACCTGTTTATACAGCTGCCGCAGGCGATGCTGGAAATACAGTAACATTAACCATGACTGTTACAAGTGCAAATGGATGTGGAACAGCAACAGCTTCTTACAGTGTAGTTGTAGATCCTCTTCCAACAGCAGTTTCAGGTGGAACACAAACCATATGTTCAAACGGAACAGCAACAGTAAGTGGCGCTAGTTCAAGCAACGGAACAATTTTATGGACAGAGAATGGAGCAGGAAGTATTACTTCAGGTTCAACAACGTTAACACCTGTTTATACAGCAGCAGCTGGAGATGCAGGGAATACGGTTACTTTAACAATGACTGTTACTAGTAATAATAGTTGTTCGCCTCAAACAGCAACAGCGACTTATTCGGTAATTGTAAACCCTTTACCAACAGCAATAGCAGGTGGTACACAAACTATTTGTTCAAATGGAACAGCAACAGTAAGTGGCGCTAGTTCAAGCAACGGAACAATTTTATGGACAGAGAATGGAACTGGAAGTATTACATCCGGAGCAACTACATTAACACCAGTTTATACAGCGGCAGCCGGTGATGCAGGAAACACCGTTACTTTAACAATGACGGTTACAAGTACTATCGCTTGTACACCAGCAATGACAGCAACGGCTACATACTCTGTAGTAGTTAATGCTTTGCCTTCATTTTCTACAATAGGAACTTCACCTTCAACTTGTAATGGAACAGACGGAAATATAGTAATAACAGGTTTAAATAACTCTGTAAATTATAATTTGACATATTTTGATGATGCAGTTCAAGTAGGTCCAACGTTAGTAACTACGAATGGTTCGGGTCAATTAACAATATCGACCTTAAATGCAGGTTCTTATGATAATTTCACAATTCAATTAGTATCTTCAGGTTGTTCTTCAACAGTTTCTACTGCAGTTAATTTAGCTAATCCAGGAGCACCAAATGTAAATGATATTTCTAATCAGTTATTATGTAACTCAACATACACTTTGCCAGCAATTACTGGAACATCACTTACTGTAAATGCTCACTATTATACAGGAATAAACGGAACAGGTACTCAATTAAATCCAGGTAATATCATAACTGTAACACCAGGTCAAGATACTACTATTTATATTTATGATTTCAGTGGTGTATGTAATGACCAAGAAAACTTTACAATTACTGTTGATGCTTTACCAACTGCAGTAGCAGGTGGTTCACAAACAATTTGTTCAAATGGAACAGCAACTGTAAGTGGAGCGAGTTCAAGTAATGGAACAATTTTATGGACTGAAAACGGAGCGGGAAGTATTACTTCAGGATCAACTACATTGACACCAATTTATACTCCTTCAGCTGGAGATGCAGGTAATGCTGTTACCTTAACTATGACAGTGACAAGTAATAATGCTTGTTCTCCACAAACAGCTACAGCAAATTATACTGTTAATGTAACTCCACTACCAACTGCAAGTGCAGGAGGATCTCAAACAATTTGTTCAAACGGAACAGCAACTGTAACTGGAGCGAGTTCAAGTAATGGTAATATCTTATGGACTCATAATGGTGCAGGGTCATTAACAAATGCAACTACAAATTCACCTACTTATACTCCTGTTTTAGCTGATGCAGGTAATACTGTTACATTAACGATGACAGTAACAAGTACAATTGCTTGTTCACCAGCAATAACGGCTACTGCAAATTATACTATAATCATTAATCCTTTACCGGTTTCAACAGCAGGTGGAACAGGAACTGAAACGATTTGTTCAAATGGGACCTCAACTGTTTCAGGAGCGTCAGCTTCTAATGGAACAATATTATGGACGCATGATGGTTTAGGTTCATTAAGTAACACTACTTCTCTAACACCTACATATTCAGCAGTTTCTGGTGATGAAGGAAATACAGTTACATTAACAATGACTGTAACTAGTACAAATGCATGTGCACCTCAGACAGCAGTTTCTACATTTACCGTAATTGTTGATCCTTTACCAACAGCAAGTGCTGGAGGAACACAAACAATTTGTTCAAATGGAACAGCAACAGTTTCGGGAGCAACAGCTTCAAACGGAACTATTGCATGGACAGAGAATGGAACAGGAACAATAACTAGTGGTTCAGCATCATTAACACCAACATATACTTCAAATGTTGGAGATGCAGGAAATACAGTTACATTAACGATGACGGTAACAAGTAATAATACATGTGGTTCAGCATCTGCAATTGCTACCTATACAATAAATGTTAATCCTTTACCAACAGCAAGTGCTGGTGGAAGTCAAACAATTTGTGAAAATGGGACGGCAACAGTTTCAGGGGCGGCATCAAGTAACGGATCTATCTTATGGACTCATGATGGTTTAGGTTCATTAATTGATGCAACAACATTGACACCAACTTATACGGCAGTATCTGGAGATGCAGGAAATACTATTACATTAACAATGACTGTAACAAGTACTATAGCATGTACTCCGGCAATAACTGATTTTTCTACCTATACAATTAACGTTAATCCTTTACCAACAGCGACAGCAGGAGGTACTCAGACGATTTGTGAAAATGGTGCCGCAACAGTAAGTGGTGCTTCGTCGACAAATGGTACTATCTTCTGGACTCATGATGGAACAGGAACAATTACAGATGAAACTACATTAACACCAACATATACAGCAGCAGCTGGAGATGCTGGTAATACAGTTACATTAACAATGACTGTAACGAGTTCAAATGCATGTGCATCACAAACTGCAACAGCAATATATACCGTAAATGTAGATCAATTGCCAACAGCTACAGCAGGAGGAACATCAACAATTTGTGAGAATGGAACAGCAATAGTAAGTGGAGCAAGTTCAACAAATGGTACGATTGCATGGACAGAAAATGGAACTGGATCAATTACATCAGGAGCGACAACATTAGCACCTGTTTATACAGCGGCATCAGGAGATGCAGGAAATACAGTTACATTAACAATGACAGTTACTAGTACAAATGCATGTGCATCACAGACAGCAACTGCGACGTATTCAGTAATCGTAGATCCATTACCAACAGCGACAGCAGGAGGAACATCAACAATTTGTGAGAATGGAACAGCAACAGTAAGTGGAGCAAGTTCAACAAATGGTACGATTGCATGGACAGAAAATGGAGCTGGATCAATTACATCAGGAGCGACAACATTAGCACCTGTTTATACAGCAGCAGCTGGAGATGCAGGAAATACAGTTACGTTAACAATGACAGTTACGAGTACAAATGCTTGTGCTTCACAAACAGCAACAGCAACATATTCAGTAATTGTAAATCCATTACCAACTGCGATAGCAGGGGGAACAACTACAATTTGTTCAAATGAAACAGCAACAGTAAGTGGCGCGTCTTCAGCTAATGGAACTATTTCTTGGGTAGAAAATGGAGCTGGATCAATTACATCAGGAGCGACAACATTAGCACCTGTTTATACAGCGGCATCAGGAGATGCAGGAAATACAGTTACATTAACTATGACAGTTACAAGTAATAACGTTTGTACTCCAGCGACAGCAACAGCTATTTTCACAGTAAATGTAGATCAATTACCAACAGCAACAGCAGGTGGTTCACAAACAATTTGTGAAAACGGAACAGCAACAGTAAGTGGAGCAAGTTCAACTAATGGTACCGTATTATGGACACACAATGGTTTAGGTACTTTAGCTAATGCTACAACTTTGACTCCAACATATACAGCAGCTGCTGGAGATGCTGGGAATACAGTTACATTAACGATGTCGGTAACAACAACAGCAACATGTGCTCCAATCCCTGCACCAGCAACAGCAACATATTCAATAATAGTAAATCCATTACCAACAGCAACAATTACAGCTACTCAATTAGTAGTTTGTAAAAATAGTACTGAACCTCAAGTTACTTTTACAGGAGCAACAGGAACTGCACCATATACATTTACATACAATATTAATGGTGGAACAACTCAGACTATAACAACAACATCAGGCAGTTCAGTAAGTGTGAATGTTCCAACAACAATAGTTGGTAGTTTTGCTTATAATTTAATTGATGTTACTGATGCTAGTACTACAACTTGCTCAAATGTTCAAACTGGGTCAGTTTCAGTAACAGTAAATGCGTTGCCTATAGCATCTATTTCAGGATCAACCTCGATATGTGAAGGAGGAACAACTCCAATAACATTTACAGGGACACCTAATTCAATTGTGAGCTATTCATTTAATAACGGAGCTACTCAGACAATTACGTTAGATGGATCAGGTAACGGCTCATTAACCTCTTCAGCATTAACAAGTGATGGGACATATAATTTAATAAGTGTTGCAACAAATGCTACTCCATCTTGTAGTCAAATACAAAGTGGTGCAGCAAATATAGTTGTTGTTTCTTATCCAAGTAATCCAACTGTAAGTTCTAATGTAACATATTGTATCGGAGAACCAATTGCTAATATGACGGCTACATCAAATTCTGGAGGTGTTTTAATTTGGTATTCAGATGCTAATTTAACTGATTCTTTAGGAGTTGGATCGATTTTTACTCCTGAAGCTAAAACAGCTACTTTTTATATTACTGAAATGACGCCATATCCTTATTGTGAAAGTTCACCGAGTGCAATTTCAATTATAGTTCAAGATTGTGAGGTAGATGTACCTACTGCATTTACTCCAGATGGTGATCAAGTAAATGATACTTGGGTTATTAGTAATTTAGATGCAATTTATCCAAAAAGTATTGTAAGAATCTACAATAGATGGGGTAATATAGTGTTTGAATCAACAGAAGGTAATTACGAGCAAAATCCGTGGGATGGTAAGTTTAATTTAGAAGATTTACCTGTAGCGAGTTATTATTACTTTATAGAGTATAATGACGGGAAACATGATCCAAAGAAAGGTATCATAACAATTATTCGTAAATAATATTATAGATAAAAGACATGAAAACAGTAATTTTTAAGTTGAGCTTTTTGACTCTAGCATTCTCAAGTTTTGGTCAACAAATTCCTCAATATAGTCAATATTTGAGAAATCAATTTATGGCAAATCCAGCTGCAGCAGGAACATATGATTTTACAGATATTACTTTATCAGGTAGATCACAATGGACTGGGTTTGATAATGCACCTATGACGTCATATTTATCTATAGCTGCTCCTTTAGGAAGAAGAGAGAAAGTTCGTTACGATCCAGGAATTAGAACAGGTAGTGGAATCGTTAAGAATCCGGAAGTAGGAACAGGAAAAATTAAACATGCAATAGGTGGACAAGTGTTAGCTGACCAATATGGTGCTTTTCAAAAAATGCAATTTGCAGGAACTTATGCTATCCATTTACCGCTTTCGAAAAAAGTAAATATGTCATTTGGAGCTAAAGTTGGTTTGTCAAATAATGCTTTTATTCAAAGTAGGGCAGTTGTTATTGATCCGACGAATGATAAGACATATGTAGATTATACAACTAATAATTCGCGTAAAAATATTTTGGATATTGGTGCAGGTTTATATGTGTATTCTAACCGTTTTTTCATTGGAGTAGCAGCTGATCAATTAACAAAAAATATGGTTAATTTTGGTTCAGCCTCAGCAAATTTTGATCCTCAAATGTATTTTAATGCAACAGGTGGGATTAAGTTAAAAGCAAACGATAATTTTACAATAACACCAGCTTTTATTTTAAAATACATGACTCCAGCTCCGATTTCACTTGAAGCTACTCTTCAAGTAGAATATAAAGAATGGTTATGGGCAGGAGTATCTTATAGAAATACGGATGCAATTGTTGGAATGGTTGGTTTAAACATTAATAAAAAATTGAAATTTGGTTATTCTTATGATTATTCAGTTTCTAGATTTAATCAATATTCATCTGGAGGACATGAATTAGTTCTTGGAATTATGTTAGGAAGATAATACAAATCAAATATAATTATTGAAAGACTGAACTTTAACGTTCGGTCTTTTTTGTTATATATCTCCACACATTCGGATTTTTAAAAATCTTCTATTAACTTTACTATTAAAACTATTTAATTATACAATATGAATAAGAAATATTTAGGTTTCCTTTTTGTTGGCTTTTTAAGCTTTTCATATGCTCAAGAAACAACAACAAATGCAGAAAACAGTGAATACAAATTCACGAAAATTGCTCATTTAGATGCAACTCCTGTATTAAGTCAAGGATTTACAGGAACTTGTTGGAGTTTTTCAACTTTATCTTTTATAGAATCAGAATTGATCCGTAAAGGGAATAAAAATCCTGATAATTTATCTCAAATGTATGTTGCTAGAAAAGCATATGAAGGTAAATTGGAAAAGTATATCCGAATGGATGGAAAAACTAATTTTTCAGAAGGAGGAGCTTTACATGATATTCCTTGGGTAATAAAAAATTATGGAATTGTTCCAGCATCGGTTTACAACGGATTGAGTTATGGAAAAGAGGAACACAATCACTCTGAATTTTTCAGTGTATTAAATGGAGCTGTTCAAGGCTTACAGAAGTTTATGCAAAATGAAATGCGTGAAGATGGTTTGACGAATGCATGGAAGGAAGCGTTAAACGGAATTTTAGATGCCTATTTAGGTGAAGATATTAAAGAATTTGAATTTAAAGGAAAGAAATATACTCCAAAAAGTTATGCTAATTCTTTAGGCTTAAACATGGATGATTATGTTTCAATCACTTCATTTACGAATACTGAAATGTATAAAAAGTGTTTCATCGAAGTTCAAGATAACTGGGCTTGGGGAGAAAGTTACAATGTTCAATTAACTGAATTAGTAGAGATCACAGAAAATGCGTTAAAATCTGGTTATACTGTTGCTTGGGCAGCTGATGTATCAGAAAAAGGTTTTAGCTTCCATGATGGTATTGCTATTGTTCCAGAAGATCCTTCTACGATTCAAGTAAGAGGGAAAAACAATAAAAATTTCTCAGATGCTGGTGCAGAGAAAGAATCAAATGCTTTTTTAACACCTGTAAAAGAACTAGAAATCACTCCAGAATTACGTCAAAAGGGTTATGATAACAAAACTACAACTGATGACCATGGAATGCATATCGTTGGTCTATATAAAGCTCAAAACGGAACGAAATTCTTCTTAGTAAAGAATTCTTGGGGGACATCTAATTATCCAAAAGGATATTTCTATGTATCTGAAAATTATTTCAAATATAAAACAATGAATATTTATTTACATAAAGATGGAATTCAATCAGCTTTACGCAAAAAAATTAATTTGTAATATCATTAACTGAAAATTCGAAATCCATCTTTGATTTATTTAAAGATGGATTTTTTTTTTGGGCCTTAAATTAAAAATTGTTTAGTCGAACGAAAAAAGTAATTGATTTTTTTGGAGCTTACTAAAATATATTGTAATTTACATCAAATAAATTATTTGAGATGGATAGATTGACACCGGCGGAGGAGCAAGTAATGTTACGTTTATGGAAACTTGAAAAAGGTTCAGTAAAAGATATTGTTGAATTATATAATAATCCAACTCCAGCATATAATACAACTTCAACAATTGTGCGAATATTAGAGCGTAAAAAGTTCATTAAGCACAAACCTGTTGGAAGAGGATATATTTATATGCCTAAAGTTTCAAGAGAAAGTTATAGACAATATTTAACTGAATATTTATTAAAGAATTACTTTGATGAAGATAAAACAGAATTGATCAATTTGATTAATGGTTAATCTTTCAGATGCTCATTCTATGAGTTAATTGAACTTTAAAAGGTGTTTATGATCATTCGTAAACACCTTTTTTATTGCGTTTTAATTATTTTATAAAGCGTTTTGTTTGAATCAATTGTTATTTGTAAAAAATAAACACCATTTATTAAATCAGATAAATCAATTTCAGAAGAGTTGACATTTAACTCAATATTCTTGATTTCTTTGCCTTCAATGTCACTTAATTTTAAGCTTTCTATTTTAGAAGTAGTCTCAATGTAAATTTTGTCGTTTGTCGGATTTGGATAAATTGAAACAGATGGTAGATCGTCAATTTTAGTCAAGGATTTACTGAAATTAAAGTGAATTATTTCTTCTTTTTCAATCACTTCTTTTGATTGATTACAATCCGTTTCTTCAAGTTTACAAATAGGTAAAGTCAAACTATTAGCATCCAACCAGTCAAATTTTGCAGGTAAACATTGAAGTTTGTTATCAGATATGTCACCAAATTCTACTGAACTTGGAATAGTTGGAATGCATTCTAGTTGATTGTTTCCACAAAAAAAGTAGCTAATAGTTTCAGGTAATCTTGGTAAAGTAGTTAATTGATTAAAACCACACCAAATAGCTTCAAGCTTTAAAGGTAATTCTGGCAAACTACTCAATTGGTTATTTGCACAGTATAATTCCTTTAAACTTTGAGGTAATAAAGGCAATTTTGATAATCGATTCTCACTACAATTTAACGAAATTAAATGAGAAGGTAGAACTTTAAGTTGTTCAATCTTATTTGCAGTGAAATCAAGTTTTAAAAGACTTTCAGGAAATTTTGGTAGAGAAACAATATTATTAAATCCACAATTGAACACAGTAACATTTTGTGGCAAAGATGGTATTGTTTCAATTAAATTATGAGAACAATCTAAACTAATTAGTTCATTATTTAACGAAGGAATGTTCTTGATTAAATTATTTGAACAATTTATTTCTTTCAGACTTTGAGATAGTGGAAATACTGAAATAGCATTGTCATTAACCAATAAAATTTGTATTTTTTTTGGTAATACTGGAAGTTTATTTAGTTTGTTGTATCCAACATTCAAGTAAGTTAAATTATCATTTAATTCAGGTAATTCTTCTAATTGATTTGCGGAACAATTCAGGTACACTAAATGATGATCTAGTTTTGGTAATTTTGTTAGAAAATTTTGACTACAATTCAATGATTTCAAATGAATTGAAAGTTTTGGCAATTTAAATGCAGGATTGTTTGAACAATCAAGAAAAGTTAAATTTTTGAAATATTCTAATCCACTGTAATCTTGAATGTATAATGAATCAATAGAAAGTGAATCTTCTTTTACAATCAAAGAATTAGTTATATCTAATTGATTTTCAATAAAACAAGTTGGGTATTTTTCTTTTAGAAATTGAGCAAAATTTTCATCAGGAATGGTTACCAATTTCTGCGCATTTCCAAAAAAGGAAACCAAAAGAAATATGAAAACTATTCTGTGCATTTACTCTAAAATTTTAATACGAAAATTCAAAGTAAACTTAGTGAAGAAATTAGATGGTTTTTGTGACAATTTTAGGTTTCTATAAACATACCACCGTTTATAAGTAATGTAAAAATTAAATAACTGTAAATCATGTTTTTACAAACGAAATTAACAATTATAAATTCAATTGTGAAATAAAAAAAAAGAATAAATATTGCCAGTCGAAAAAATAGAATATTACTTATTTTTTAATTCTAATTCCATTGCCATAATACAGATCTTTTCCTGTTGTGGTTTTCATCCATAATTCGAACAATTCAATTGATTTTGAATCGAAATAACGATTTGCTAATCTTTTAATATCTCCTGTTTTGATGGTTGGAGAATACGTATTTAAAATTAAAAAGCCTTTATTCGTTAATAGTTCTTTAGCTAATGAAATAAGGGTTTCTAATTTATCTTCTAGTTTCCATTTTTCACCTTTAGCTCCTATTCCCCAAGCAGGAGGATCCATGATGATTCCATCATATTTGTTTCCTCTTTTAACTTCTCGTTCAGCAAATTTTAAAGCGTCTTCATGTACCCATTTTGTATTGGTTAAGCCGCTTAAATCTTGATTGGTTTTCGCCCAAGAAATGAGTTGTTTAACTGAATCGACATGAATTGTTTCAGCTTCTGTTGATTTAGCAACCAACGATGCTGCGCCAGTATAGGCAAAAAGATTTAGAAATTTTGAAGAAGAATTCAGATGTTTTTGAATGTATTCCCAGTTAATTGCTTGTTCTGGAAATAAGCCTAAATGTTTGAATTTTGTTAACTCTAAATGAAATGTTAGATTATTCCATGTAATTTTCCAATCCATTGGAATATCATCCTTTAACGTATTCCAAAAGCCAGCTTGACTACCTTTTGATATAAATTCAAAATGGGCTTTTTCTTCCCATTCTTTAAATGTCAATTCCGATTTGAAATAGGCTTGAACTTCAGGGCGAATCGTAATGATATCTCCCCAACGTTCCAGTTTTTTCCCACCTCCTGCATCAATTAATTCATAATCGTCCCAGCTTTCGGTGTATATTCGGATATTGTCCATTTATAATTTAAGACTTAAACTATCTACGTGGAGTTTTCATTCTTCCTCCGCCCATTTGAGCCATACGCATTTGGTTTTTTGAAGGAACACCCATTTGCATTTGTTTTTGCATTTGAGAAATTTGATCCTTCATCATTCCATTTTTGTCTAATTTTTTTGCTTCAGCTAATAAAGATACAGCTTCGTTTCTTCTGTTAGTTTGAGCACAAATTCCAGCTAAATGCATTTTTGCAACAGCATTATCTTGAGCAGTTCTTAAACCAATTGACATTGCTTTTCTAAGAATTTGTTCGCTTTTCACAAAACCATATTCTTGAGAATTCATTACAGCTTGTAAAAACAATACATATGCATGTTGACTTTTAGGTAATAACTGAGGAGCAGTAATTTTGTTAATCGTATTTTTTGCTTTATCTGTATTCCCTAAACGCATTTGATTCAATGCTAACACCATGTAGATATTTCTGAAAAATGTCAAAATGATAATTGCTGATACAAAAATCATCACAATTGCCCATCCCCAGTGACCAGTTCCGAATAAATAAACGGTATAAAATAATGAAGCTGCAGCTAAAATACTGCGTAAAATAAAGTTAATCATATGTTTAATCTATAGTTGCGATACATTTTAATTCAATTGCAATTGGAGAAGGTAAAGCGTTAACTTACACTGTTGTTCTGCATGGTAAATTTTCTTTGAAATACTCAGCATATAACTTGTTATACGTTTGGAAATCACGTTTCATATCGACTAGGAAAGTTGTTACATCAACAAGATTTTCCCATTTTGAGCCTGATTCTTCAAGAATGATTCGAACATTTTCAAAAACACTTCTACATTGTGCTTCAAAATCAAATTCTAAAAAATTTCCGTGTTTGTCTCTTTTTAAACCTGGAACTTCAGAATCAGTAGCATCTGAACCAGCTGTTCTTGGTCCTACACCTGATAAGAATAATAAATTTCCAACTTTTCTAGCATGTGGATAAAGTCCCAAAGGTTTTGGAGCTTTTTCTGTAGATATACGTGAATTTTCAGACATTGCAATAATTTTGAATGCAAATATAGTGAGAGTTTCATGAATTGAGCATAGTAATAATGAATCAATTATTAAAAAACACCAATTTTTGAATTTTAGAATGATTACCTTTGGATATTAAATCAAAAATTCATGTCTTTTTCGTCTTTAGGATTATCAGAAGCGTTATTATCTGCGTTAGTTCAACAAAATTATTCAGCACCTTATCCAATTCAAAAGGAAGCGATTCCAGCAATTTTGGATGGGAAAGACATTCTTGGAATTGCTCAAACTGGTTCTGGTAAAACAGCAAGTTTTGCTTTGCCTATTCTTGAGTTGTTCCAACAACCAATGAAGGTGAAAAATCGCCACATTAGTGCTTTGATTCTTGTTCCAACTCGAGAACTTGCCATTCAGGTAAATGATGTATTCAAGGCATTAGGAAGTAATCTTCCAAAGCGAATCAAGACGATGGCTGTTTATGGAGGTGTTTCAATTAATCCTCAGATGATTGGGATGCAGGGAGTTGATGTTTTAGTAGCAACACCTGGCCGTTTATTAGATTTAATTTCTCATAAAGCACTTTCGTTAGCTGAAGTAAAGACCTTGGTGATTGATGAAGCTGATAAAATGTTGAATTTAGGTTTCGAGGAGGAAATGAAAGAAATTTTCAAATTACTTCCGAATAAACGTCAAAATTTATTGTTTTCGGCAACTTTAAGCGAAAAGATTGAAGATATCAATAACATACTTTTAACCAATCCGGTTGTCATAAAGATCGAAGCTACAGAAGAGAATCTTGATTTAATTAAACAATTAGCATATACAGTTTCAGAGGAGAGAAAAGGTCCACTTTTACGATATCTGATCAAAGAAAATTACGCGTTTTGGTAGCTACGGATTTGATTGCTCGTGGAATTGATATTCAATTTTTACCTTATGTAATCAATTATGAATTGCCTCGATCACCAAAAGATTACGTTCACAGAATTGGTAGAACGGGAAGGGCAGAAGCAACAGGTGAAGCATTTTCATTAATTTCTCCAGATGAAGAACATCATTTCAAAGTGATTCAAAAGAAAATGAAAAAGCAAGTCGAAATTTTAGATGGAAACGCAATTGATTTGCATGGCTTTTAATTTTTTCTTCCCCCTTTGGAGGGGGACTGAGGGGGACTGAGGGGGAGGAAAATTCCCAATCATATCAAAATGATTAAAATCTGTCTAAAATTTTATCAGCTAACACATTACTCAATTTAAAATAGCTTTCATTTGTCCAGCCGCCAATGTGTGGAGTTAGAATGACGTTATCTGCATTCAATAGGTATTGAAAAGGTGCGGGTAAATCTTGCTCGAAAAATGATTCGAAACTTGTTTTTTCGTATTCTAAAACATCCAATCCAGCTCCTAAAACTTTTCCTGATTTCATAGCTTCTACTAAGGCTTCAGCATTCACAATTTTCCCTCGTGATAGATTTAATAAGAAAATAGGTTTATCTATTTTATCGAAAAATGCTTTGTCTGCGTAATAAATTGTTTCGGCATTTTGAGGCACATGAAAACTGATTACATCGGCTTGGTCTAAAATAGCATCTAACGTGCATTCTTTTACGAAATCACTTCCAAAACTATCTTTGTATTTATCGTAAGCAATTACATTTACGTCAAAACCTCTTAATTTTTTTGCAAATGCCTTACCGTTATTTCCATATCCGATAATTCCAACCGTTTTACCATCTAATTCAATTCCTCGATTTCCTTCTCTATCCCAAATACCTTTTAGAATCTCATTGTTCGATTTTTTGAAATTATTCATTAAAGACAAAAGCATTCCTAACGCATGTTCAGCAACAGCATTTCGATTTCCTTCAGGTGAATTAAAAAGTGTAATATTTCGACTTTCACAGTAAGGAATGTCAATATTTTCCATTCCTGCACCTGAACGAGCGATAAATTTCAAATTCGGAGTAAATTTTAAAAAAGAGTCATTCATCGGAAAACGGGAACGAATAACAATTCCATCAACTTTATTTGCTATTTCTTGACATTTATCAAGGGATAATTCTTCTGCATGAATACAATTATGCCCAGCTTTTTCAAGACGTTCAGCTAAAATTGGGTGAACCTCGTCTAAAAATAAAATTTCCATGATGAATGTTTAAATGTGATAAAGAAGCATGCCTACAGTGAAGTAGATAAAAAGACCAAGAACATCATTTAATGTTGTAACGAATGGTCCGGTTGCCAATGCAGGATCGACTTTATATTTCGCTAAAACCAATGGTATCAATGTTCCGAAAATTGCTGCGAAGAAAATCGTCACAAATAATGAAATACTTACTACAAAACCTAAAGTTGAATTACCCAATATAAATGTCGCAATTCCATAAATGATAATTGCTAAAAATGAACCATTTAATAATCCAACCAATCCTTCTCTCGCTAATTTTTGAAAGATATTGCTGAATTGAATATTTCCTTTCGCCAATGATTGTACGACAATTGCAGAAGATTGAACTCCCACATTTCCTCCCATGGCAGTAATCAAAGGAATAAAAGAAGCTAATAAAGGAACTTTACTGATTCCAACAGAAAAACCTGAAATTACTTGAGCACCCAAAACTCCTCCAAACATTCCGATTAATAACCAAGGTAAACGAGCACGCATGGCGCGCCAAACAGTCGCATTTTCCTCAATTTTTTCAGAGATACCTGAAGCCATTTGGAAATCTTTGTCTGCTTCTTCTTTTATGATATCTACAACGTCATCAATTGTGATACGACCGACTAGTTTATTTTGTAAATCAACAACAGGAACAGTTACCAAATCATATTTATCCATTACTTGTGCTACCTTTTCACTTGCATCACTCGTTTTTACAGAAATAATATTTTTACTTTGGAATAAATCTCTGATTAAGGTTTTAGTGTCTGCGAATAACAATCTTTTAAGAGAAAGTATTCCGACCAATTTATTAATATCATCTACAACGTAGATTGTATATACATTTTCAACATTTTCAGCTTGTCGTCTTAATTCGACCAAGCATCTGTTTACAGGCCAATCAACTCGAACTTGAATAAACTCTTTCTGCATTAAACCACCGGCAGTATCTTCGTCGTAATTTAATAATTCAACGATATCTTCGGCAGCTTCATCATCATCCATTTGGGAGATAACTTCCTGAATTTTATCATCTGAAAGTTCCCCTAAGATATCTGCAGCATCATCTGAATCTAGATTTTCAAGCTGGTCTGCAATTTCTTTTGTGGATAAGGATGCTAAGAATCGATCACGAACATCTTCATCAAGCTCCATTAACACGTCGGCTTGCTGATCTTCCGTTAATTGAAAATAAACATATCGCGCTTCATCATTCGTTAATTGATCTAACAAATCGGCGATATCAGCAAAGTGCAATTCGTGAATATGCTCAATAATCCATGAGTTGTTTTGATCAACTATGGCCTGACGAAATTCTTCTAAAAATTCTTTCGTGAGCTCGAAACGCATGACAATTTTGTTTTTGCAAAGATAGCTTTTTGCTTTGAAGAAAGAAACCTTTTATAAAAACTTAGCAATTTGGAAATATTGGGAATTATAAATTAATTTGATAGGTTAATGGTATTACTTATTTTTTCACACTAAATACAACATCAACACGTCGATTTTGTTGGCGTTCTTCTTCTGTGTATTCAGGTGATACGACAGGAAGTGAATTGCTATACCCTTTGAAATCTAAACGACTTGGTTCAATTCCACCTTTGATTAAAATATCGTAAACAGCACTCGCTCGTTGAACGGATAGAGGCATATCATCATGACAACAAACATGTCCTCGTATCAATGCAGATACACTTTTATTTCCTGCTAGAAATTTATACAAGGCATTGATTTCATCTTCAGAACCAGGAATCAAGTTAGCAGTTCCACCATAGAATTTTACATCCAAAACGATTGGTGTTTCGGAAGTGAAATTTTCTCTAAATTTGGCTAAATTTATAGTTTTACTCGTTTCTGGATAAGTTGGTTCTTCTTGAGTTTGTGTAGGCTTTTCGCTAAAATAATAAGTAATGTCAACTTTTCTGAATTTTGCCAATTCATTCGTTTTTAAATCAATTGATGATGGATATAGTTCTCCAAATGAATTGGTTGATTCTACGCTAACACTTTTTGATTTTACTATTTTCAAAATGGCATTTAATCTATTTAAAGATAACTTTTCGTTTGAAATGACACTTCCAATTGTATCCGTATATGAACTAATGTTCTGGATTTTAAAATCTGGATTTTTTGATTTTTGGAGGAAATCATCTAACCTTTTTATTTCGTTTTTTTGAAGTTTAAAGGAATTTGTTTCAAAGTAAACAGTATGTATTTCCTTGTTTTGTGATAAAACCAAATTTTGAAATAAACTGATTGAAATAAGTAAGATTAGAAATTTCATATGATTCATTTTATAATGATGTAAATATAACGATTAATAAAAGTTTAGTTACAAAAAAAGGTGTCTGAGAAAAATCAAAGACACCTTTTGGTTTAAAATTTATCAAGTTCTAGCCAGAACACATTTCACATGCATCAGGATTGTCTAATGAGCATGCTATAGCAGCTTGTTGTTCCTCAACATCAGCAGCGATTGTGTTTTGAACCATTGATTTATCAACTGTAAATTTAATTGCATCAGTTGCAGCTTTTGTACGTAAGTAATACATACCAGTTTTCAATCCTTTTTCCCATCCGTAGAAATGCATTGAAGTTAATTTTCCAAAGTTTGCATTTTCCATGAAGATATTTAATGATTGAGATTGGCAAATATATGCACCTCTATCAGCTGCTTGATCAATCACTGCTTTTTGAGAAATTTCCCATGCAGTTTTGTACAAGTCTTTTAAGTTTTGAGGAATGTCAGAAATATTTTGGATAGATCCACTTGTCGACATAATTGTTTGACGCATTTCTTTAGTCCATAAACCTTCTTTCACTAAATCCTTTAATAAGTGTTTATTTACTACGATAAATTCACCTGATAATACACGACGTGTATAAACATTTGAAGTATATGGCTCGAAACATTCGTTATTTCCTAAAATTTGAGCTGTTGAAGCAGTTGGCATAGGAGCTAATAACAATGAGTTACGAACACCGTATTGTTTTACTTCTGATTTCAACACATCCCATTCCCAACGATTTGTTGGTGTTACATTCCACATATCATATTGGAAAATTCCTTTAGATACTGGAGAACCTTCGTAAGTTGTATAAGCTCCAAATTCTTTTGCTAAGTCTTTAGATGCTGTCATAGAAGCGTAATAGATCGTTTCGAAAATCTCTCTATTTAATGCTCTTGCTTCTTCTGATTCAAAAGGGAAACGCATTAAGATGAATGCATCAGCTAATCCTTGAACACCAATACCGATTGGACGGTGACGTAAGTTTGAATTTTTAGCTTCTTCTACAGGGTAGTAGTTCTCATCAATAATTTTATTCAAGTTTACCGTGATTTGGTAAGAAACTTCAAATAATTTATTGTGATCAAATGTACCATCTTCAGCAACAAATTTTGGTAATGCAATTGAAGCTAAGTTACAAACAGCAATTTCGTCTGGAGCTGTGTACTCGATAATTTCTGTACATAAGTTTGAAGACTTAATTGTACCTAAATTTTGTTGGTTAGATTTTGCGTTAGCAGCATCTTTATACAACATGTATGGAGTTCCAGTTTCGATTTGTGATTCTAAAATTTTGAACCATAAATCTTGAGCTTTAATTGTTTTTCTACCTTTTCCTGCTGCTTCGTAACCTTTGTAAAGTTCTTCGAATTCAGCACTATGTGTATCAGATAAACCTGGACATTCGTGAGGACACATCAACGTCCAATCTCCATTTTCTTTCACACGTTTCATGAATAAATCTGGAATCCATAAAGCGTAGAATAAATCTCTTGCTCTTTGCTCTTCTTTACCGTGATTTTTCTTCAAGTCTAAGAAATCAAAGATATCCGCATGCCATGGTTCCATGTAGATAGCGAAAGAACCTTTTCTTTTACCTCCACCTTGATCAACGTAACGAGCTGTATCATTGAAAACTCTCAACATTGGAACGATACCATTTGAAGTACCATTTGTTCCTTTGATATAAGAACCTTTTGCACGAATATCATGAATAGATAAACCAATACCACCTGCAGATTGAGAAATTTGAGCACAATTTTTTAATGTATCATAAATTCCACCGATGCTATCTTCTTTCATTGTTAATAAGAAACAAGATGACATTTGAGGTTTTGGTGTTCCTGCATTGAATAACGTTGGAGTTGCATGTGTGAACCAACCGTCAGACATTAAGTTATAAGTCTTAATTGCAGATTGAACATCGTTTTTATGAATACCCATTGCAACACGCATCAACATTTGTTGTGGACGTTCTGCAATTTTACCATTCAATTTCATTAAATATGAACGAGTCAATGTTTTGAAACCGAAATAATCATATCTGAAATCTCTATCATAAATGATACTTGAATCCAATAAATCTTTATTCGCCATAATTGCCTCATAAACATCATCAGCTAACAATGCAGCTTTTTGATTTGTTTTTGGGTCAGTATAGCTATATAAATCTTCCATTACTTCAGAAAACGTTTTTTTCGTTTCTTTATGAAGATTAGATACAGCAATACGAGAAGCTAACAAAGCATAATCAGGATGGTCGATAGTCTTAGCTGCTGCTACTTCAGCTGCTAAATTATCAAGGTTAGTAGTAGTAACCCCATCATGAATACCCTCAATTACTTTCATAGCCACCATTTCTGGAACAACAAGTGAATCCAACCCGTAACACATTTTAATGATACGAGCAGTAATCTTGTCAAATTTTACTGGCTCTTTTCTTCCGTCTCTTTTTACTACGTACATGCCTTTTTTATTCTTTTGGTTTTAATTAATTAGTATAGTTATAATGTTTATTTAGATTTATTAGAAGTCTTCGTCCATTGAGAAACCGTGAGACTCTTTTCCTCCATTCATTACACCAGCTTTTTGGTATTCAGCAACTCTTTTCTCAAAGAAGTTTGTTTTTCCTTCGATTGAAATCATATCCATGAAATCAAAAGGATTTGTTGCATTGTAAACTTTCTCGTTTCCTAACTCCATCAATAATCTATCCGCTACGAATTCGATGTATTGACCCATTAAGTCACTGTTCATACCTATCAAACGAACTGGTATCGCATCCGTTACAAATTCTTTTTCAATTGCAACTGCATCCATGATGATTTCTTTCACTTTATCTTTTGAAAGTTTGTTGTTCAAATGGTTGTTATACAACAAACAAGCAAAATCACAATGCAATCCTTCATCTCTTGAAATTAATTCATTTGAGAATGAAAGTCCTGGCATTAAGCCTCTTTTCTTTAACCAGAAAATTGAACAAAATGAACCAGAAAAGAAAATTCCTTCAACTGCAGCGAATGCAACTAAACGCTCAGCAAATGATCCTTTCTCAATCCAACGTAACGCCCAATCCGCTTTTTTCTTTACACAGTCCAATGTATCGATTGCATTGAACAAGTAATTTTTGTCAGCATTGTCTTGGATGTACGTATCAATCAATAATGAATACGTTTCAGAATGGATATTTTCAATTGCAATCTGGAAACCATAGAAAAACTTCGCTTCAGTATATTGAACTTCAGCCACAAAGTTCTCAGCTAAATTTTCATTAACGATTCCATCAGAAGCAGCAAAAAATGCTAAAATGTGTTTAATGAAATGTTTTTCATCATCCGTTAATTTTGTCTCCCAATCAACTAAATCCGGAGATAAGTCAATTTCCTCTGCAGTCCAAAAACTAGCTTCAGCTCTTTTATAAAAAGACCAAATATCATCGTGTTGGATCGGAAAAAGAACAAATCTATTATTGTTCGGTTCTAAAATTGGTTCTGCTACTTGCATTTTTTGGTTTTTTGTAATAAATATTTCAAGTTTTTTATACTTGTCTTTTCTGTGTACAGTTTTTCTTTTTTTACTGTAAAATGAATTAATAATTCGTTAATTATTTGGTCATCTTTCAGGGATACAAAATTTGTTATAATTCTAAGTTTTCACAAGTAAAGAAATTCACAATGTATCGAGGTTATGAACAATTCTTTTCGCAATCCCTTTGATTACAATTGATAGACATTTTATCAACACATAATTAAAGATATTCACAGTAAAAAAATCTTCATTTGTCGATAAATATTTGAAATTCATCAATCATCTGAAAACAAATAAGTTTTGCAATTATTCATTAAATTTACGACAGTTTTTTACCTTTGTCAAGTTTTATTTTTTGTTGTTTTTAACATAAAAATGTGTATATGAAATATACCTTAATAACCATATGGGAAATTCGAAAATTCGACTAAAAAATCTTTTAAATTGGACGCGAAATATCGTTCATTTAATTTATCCTAATACCTGTTTGATTTGTCAAAAAGAATTGACTGAATCATCGAATGAAATTTGTCCTTTTTGCAAAGCCGATTTACAGTATACTTATTTTGAACGATACGATGAACCTACAATCTTAGATCAACTGTTTTGGGGTAGAATAAACTTAAAAGGAACATTTGCTCTTTTCTTTTTTGAGAAGGGTAAAAAGGTACAGCCTATTTTACACGCTTTGAAATACAAAGATAAGCCAGAAATAGGAGTGCAATTTGGAGAAATGATAGGGCAAAAATTGAAAGACGTTGATATATTTAATGATTTAGATGCATTGATACCTGTTCCGTTACATCCTAAAAAACGATTTATTAGAGGTTACAATCAAAGTGAAAAATTAGCGGATGGTATTTCAAATCAATTAAACGTACCTGTTCTAAATGACTTTATTGTTCGAAATGAAAATACTCAAACACAAACAAAGAAAGGCAGATTTTTAAGATGGGAAAATGTAGAAAATAAATTTTCCCTTGGAAAAAAATCACATCAAGATTATAAACATATTGCTATTGTGGACGATGTAATAACTACTGGAGCAACATTGGAAGCAATAATTCAATCGATTCAGAAAAATAATCCCGAAGTTTGTATCAGCGTTATCAGTTTAGCATTGGCAAAATGAAAAAAGAAAAGAAAATTTTAATCGTTGGAGCTGGTTTATCAGGGATTTGCGTTGGTATTCATTCTATTAACACAGGACATAAAGTTACTTTATTAGATAATTTAGTAAATAAAAGTTCAGTTATTGCAGCAGGTCAAATTAATCCAATGGTTTTTCGTAGAATGACAAAATCCTGGCGATTAGATGATTTTCTACCTTTTGCTGAAAATTTCTATAATGATTTAACAACTAAAACTGGAATTTCGATTTATCACCCAATCACTATTCGTCGAATGTTTTCGTCTGAACACGAAAAAGTGATGTGGTTGGAAAAACAAAATACGGAACGGTTTGAAAAATATTTAGAGCCAATTAAAGAAGAAGATGATAATTATTCATCTGCTCAAAATGATTTTGGTTCAGGTAGAATCAAGGGTTCTTCTTATGTTGATACAACGCCTTTTTTAGCTGCTGGAAAAAAATGGATACAAGAAAATGGTCACTTGATTGAAGAACACGCTAATTACAACGACTTTAATCCTGAATTAGGAACATATAAAGGAGAATTGTTTGATGAAATCATTTTTTGTGAGGGTTCTAACAACAATTTAAATCCTTGGTTTGGTTATTTACCTGTTGAACATACAAAAGGAGAAGTTTTGACAATCGAATCTAACCAAATCAATGAAAATGAATCGTTAAATCGCAAATGTTTTCTTCTACCTATTGGAAACAAACAATTTAGACTGGGTGCTACATACGATTGGAATACGAATAATACAGATTTAACAGAAGAAGGGAAAGCAGATTTACTTGATAAAGTTCAACTTCTAACGAAATCACCTTTTGAAATAATAGAACATAAAGCAGGTATAAGACCAACTTCACCAGATAGAAGGCCAATTATTGGAAGACATCATGAATTCTCAAAGCTTTCTATTTTTAATGGTCTAGGAACGAAAGGCTATTTAATCGCCCCTAAACTTTCCGAAGAATTTGTTCAATTTTTAGATGATGAAACTGAGTTGGACAAAGAAGTAAGAGTGGAACGCTATTTAAAATTATTGATTCAAAATTGATATAGTTAAATGAATATTGTTTTAGAAAATCATGATTTTGTATCAGTATGGAAAGATACATTGACAAATCAATTACTATTAAAGAGTAATAAGGAATATCAAATCGGAGATAGCTTAACTTCTTTTGGAAACAGAGGTGTATTTGAATTACCTACCTATTTGACTGTTCAGCGAAGTGATAAAGAACATTTTTTATTAGAACCTATTTTTCTTCAATACATTAATCACAGTTGTGAACCGAATGTTTTTTTTGATTTAGAAAAAAATGAATTATTCGCTTTAAAACATATTGATATAAACGAAGAATTAACCTTTTTTTATCCATCAACTGAATGGGAAATGACGCAACCATTTGAATGCAATTGTAATCAATTAAAATGTTTAAAAAAAATCAAAGGAGCAAAATACATTGAACAAACGGTTTTAAGTAATTATAAACTTTCATCCTTTATAGTAAGGAAAGTAAAAGAAGGAGTTTTTACCTTGTAATTCTTGACTTTTTTTAGACCTTTGTAGAAAATTCATTTATGTTAGTAGAGATAGGAGATAAAATCGTTTCAACGCAAATTTTTGAAGAGAAATTTGTGTGTGATTTAAATGCTTGCAAAGGTCAATGTTGTATTGATGGTGATGCAGGGGCTCCACTAACATTTGAAGAAGTATCTATATTAGAAGATGATCTTGAAAAAATCAAACCATTTATGCGTCAAGAAGGCATTGATGTAGTTGATAAACAAGGAGTATTTTATATGGATGATGAAAATGTTCCAGTAACTTCATTAGTCAATGGTGCTGAATGTGCATTTGTTTATTTTGACGAGCAAGGAATTACAAAATGTGCCGTAGAACAAGCACATAAAGAAGGATTCACCGATTTTAAAAAACCCATTTCTTGTCATTTATATCCAATTAGAGTGCGTAAATTCAACGAATTTGAAGCTATAAATTACGATCGATGGAAAATTTGCGAACCAGCATGCGCGTGTGGTAGTAAATTAGATGTTCAAGTATATAAATTTTTAAAAGAACCAATCATTCGAGCGTTTGGAGATGAATTTTATCATGAGTTAGAGATTGTTGATGCAGAATTGAAGAATAATTCAATAGACTAATTTTATACGGTTAATCAACAATAACTACCGTTCAAGTATTTTTTTAATTATTTTAAATATTGTTTTCATATATTGCAGTCAGAAATTGTTAAAACTGTTACTATGAAAATAATAAATACTTTAAGTATTATTTTTACCTTATTTACCCCTATACTTTTTGGTCAAACTACTGTAATTGATAAAAGCAATTGCAGAGAAGGTGAGAATGTAGAATATTGTACTTCGCACAAAAAAATGAAGGCAAGGCTTCAAAATCCGGATGCATTAAGAATGTTTAATGAAGAACAAGAGATCTTAAAAAATCTTGAGAATCAAAAGAAAGTTTCAGGAGCAGAAAAAGCTACTATCTACAAAATTCCAATTGTATTTCACATTTTACATAATGGTGGAATAGAAAAAATTTCTAGAGATCAAATATTAAATCAGGTTGCTATATTAAATAGAGATTATCGTTTACAAAATGCTGATGCTAATAGTGTACACTCTGCTTTTACAGGACTTCCTGCTGATATTGAAATTGAATTTGTTTTAGCAACAAAAGCTCCAAATGGGCAGTGTTTTAGTGGTGTTACATATACTCAAAATGCAATAACATCTGATGGTTCTGATGGAGGAGCACAGGTAGATGCAATTAGAGCAGGTAACAATGTATATCAAGGTGAATGGGCGAGTAATAAATATTTAAATGTATTTGTTTGTTCAGAAATAGGTGGAGCAGCTGGTTATACTTATAAACCATCAAATTGGGGTGGAATTTTAATGGAGAATGGGATATGGATAAAGCATAATTATGTTGGGTCAATAGGAACAGGAAGTGAATTACGAAGCAGAGCAATGACTCATGAAATAGGTCATTGGTTAAATTTGAGTCATACATGGGGTGACAATAACAATCCTGGCGACCCAACAAGTTGTAGTATTGACGATTATGTATCAGATACACCTGTAACAATCGGTGTTTCTGCATGTTATTTAAATAACAATTCTTGTAATGATTTGAATCCAGCAAGTGGAATAACAAGCTCATGGACTTATGATGTAGTAGACAATGTTGAAAATTATATGGACTATTCTTATTGTTCTAAAATGTATACACCAGGTCAAAAAAGCAGAATGAGATCGGCACTTCAATCCTCAATTGGAGGTAGAAATAATCTTTGGACAACTAATAATTTAAATTTTACTGGAACAAATGGTAATGCTACTATTTGTAAGGCTGATTTCACTTCAGATAAAACAATAATTTGTGCTGGAGATTCTGTTTATTTTGAAGATAACACTTACAATGCTGCTACAGGTTGGACTTGGACTTTAACGGGAGCTACTCCAGCCACTTCAACTCTTCAAAATCCAGGAGTGATTTATAATACTCCAGGTTTATATACAGTAGTGTTAACTGCGACTGACGGTTCAACGTCACAAACTGCAACTAAAACATCATACATTAGAGTTTTAGCGGCTCCAGCTACATTGCCATTTTTTGATGGTTTTGAAAACTATACTTCATTGTCAAATATCAATGAATGGACAGTGGTGGATGGTGCAAGCAATAACACATTTGCATTGTTAAATAGTTCTACTGCGGCTGCAACTGGTCAGAAATGTGTCAAATTGGCTAATTTCGGTCAGGCTGGTTCAAACTATGATGAATTGTATGGCGCTCCTGTAGATTTATCAGGATTAACTCCTAATGATGTAGTTACTTTGTCTTTTAAATATTCATACAGAAAGGTTTTATCAACTAACACAGAATATTTAAAAATTTATGGATCTGATGATTGTGGAGATGTTTGGAATGTTAGAAGAACGATAGGAGGAAATACTCTTTCAAGTTTAACGTCGACTTCTGCTTGGACACCATCTTCTCCTTCAGATTGGGTAACAATTCATGTAACAAATATCACGAGTTCTTATTTTGTTTCTAATTTTAGGTATAAATTTAGATTTGAAGGAAATGGAGGAAATAACATTTATTTAGATGATATTAATTTGTATTTAGGTTCTCCTTCTACCACAAATGTTATTGCTGGTGTTTCTGAAAAGTCATTAAATACTGTTTATTCGATTTACCCGAATCCAGCAGAAGATGAGGTGAATGTAGAGTTTAGTGTTGATAACGATCAAGAAGTAGTTTTCAATGTTGTTGATATCACTGGAAAAATCGTACAAACCAATTTAATTAAAGCTAAATCAGGTTCTAATTTAGTTCTATTAAATACAGATAAATTAAACTCAGGAATGTATTTATTGAATATTACAACAGGAAATTCAACTCAAACTTCACAATTTGTGATAAGATAAAAATACTTTAATTTGTATTCTAAAAGGTGTCTAAGCTTAGTCTAAGACACCTTTTTTGATTTTATTAATCAATAAATCAAATTATTTTTTCAATTTGCTGTAACAAAAAGCTAACTTGAGAGTCTTATAAGTAACTTATGAGAATATGACTGCAAAAGAGTACAATTTATCAGTTGATGAATACTCGGATAACATTTTCCGTTTTGCGCTGAAACATCTTAAAAATGAGATGTCAGCTAAAGACATCGTGCAGGAAACATTCACAAAAGTTTGGATCAAACATGAAGAAGTTAGTTTTGAAAAAGTAAAATCATATTTGTTCACTACAGCTTACCATGCAATAATTGATTGGATTAGAAAAGAACAAAAAAGTGGAGATATTGAAAAAACAAATGCCGATACTAGAAGTTCTTCAATGGAAAACTTTGATTTACAAGAAGTTTTAGATGAGGCGTTAAAGACTTTGCCTGAAATTCAGAAAACAGTTGTTTTGTTGAGAGATTACGAAGGTTATAATTATACTGAAATAGCAGAAATTACCAATTTAAATGAATCTCAAGTAAAAGTGTATATCTTTAGAGCTCGAAAAGCACTGCAAGAATACATTAGAGATTTGGATTTAGTACTTTAAAAAATGGAAAAGATAACTTTACATAATTACGAGGCTTTTTACCTTGATTTTCTGGAAGGAAACTTAAGTGAGCATGAGCAAACTATGTTGGAGCTTTTCCTAGCAGATCATCCTGAATGTAAAGTCAATTTTGATGAAATTCAAATTCTCCCTGTTAAAAAAGAAGAACAACTAAGTGACTTCGATAAACAACTTTTAAAACAAACGGACTTTAATTTGTTAACGGTCAGCAATTCAACAATCGAAGTGCTTTTGATTGCGAAAACAGAAAATTTACTGAATCCTAATAAAATCAAAGAAGTTGATGCTTTTCTTGCGAGAAATACAGATCTTCAAAAAATAGAACGTGAATTATCTGCAACTCAATTGAAAGCAGATTTAGGGATTGTTTATGAAGATAAAAAGCACTTAAAGAAAGAAAGAAAAATTATTCCAATGTGGAGTATTGTTGCTTCGATTGCTGCAATTTTCATTTTATTTTTCACTCTGAATTTTGAAACGAATAATGAAGCAGATCAATTGGCAGTTGTAAAACCAACTTCTAAAAATCAAGTAAAAAAAGGAGATAAAATCGATTTTACAAATCAATCTACTTCTTCTCAACAAAAAATAAGTTATTCAATTTCTAATCAAGGAAATAGTTCCAAAAAAGAAATTGTATCGTTAGATTTGAAAAAAATAAATCTGCCAAATTCAATTGACATTAATGATTTAGAAATAGAAAAGAGTGATATTAGACGCTCAGTTCAAAAATTGACACCTTCAAACTCAACAGTTACAATGTATGGAATGAATGAAATGGAAAATCCAATTCAACCGATTACAAAGCAATTGAGTCATTTAACAAAAAAAGAAGTAGATTTTAAAATTTCGAAACCTAAAACAAAAGGAAGAAAATCGTTCTATTTGAAAATTGGAAAAATTGAAATCTCTAGAAAAGGACATTGATACTACTTTTTCCTAATTCGTTATTTATCGCTAACTTAGTCCTATGAAGTTTTCAGAATTAGAATTACACGAGGATGTACTAGAAGCAATTTCTCAAATGGGCTTTGAAACGCCAACACCAATACAAGAATTTGCGATACCAAAAATATTAGAAAATAAAGATTTAATTGCTTGTGCTCAAACAGGTACAGGAAAAACAGCTGCATTTATTTTACCAATATTACACAAGTTGGTTGGTAAAATGGATACAACAATTGACACATTAATCATTGTTCCCACGAGAGAATTAGCTATTCAAATCGAACAAGAAATTCAAGGTTTATCCTATTATATATCTGTTGGTTCACAAGCTATTTATGGTGGTGGAGATGGTAAAAATTGGGAAGCTCAAAAAGAAGCTTTAAAAGATGGAACAGATATCATAGTTGCAACACCAGGAAAATTGATTTCGCATTTGCAAATGGGTTATGTGAATTTCAAACATGTCAAACATTTGATCTTAGATGAAGCGGACAAAATGTTGGATATGGGATTTTCAGATGATATCGAAAAAATCGTTTCACATTTACCAAAAGAAAGACAAACATTATTGTTTAGTGCGACAATGCCTCCTAAAATTAGAACCTTAGCGTCTAAATTATTAAAAAACCCAGAGGAAATTACATTATCGATCTCAAAACCAGCAGCAGGAGTTTCACAAAACGTTTATCTGACGCTTGACAATCAAAAAGTTGGAGCAATAAAGCACATATTAGAGCAAAAACCAGAATATACGAGTATCATTATTTTTACTTCTTCAAAAAGTAACGTGAATGAAATCGTATTTCAATTGAAAAAATCTGGTTTTCCAGCAAAAGGAATTTCTTCAAATTTGGAGCAAAGTGAACGAGAAGAAGTGTTGAGTCAATTTAGATCAAAGAAGACAAGGATACTTGTAGCAACTGATGTAATGAGTCGAGGAATTGATATCAAAGAAATCAATATGGTGATCAATTATGATGCGCCACATGATGCTGAAGACTATGTTCACAGAATAGGAAGAACGGCAAGAGCAAACACGAAAGGAGAGGCATACACACTTATCAATGAAAAAGATATGCGTCGTATGCAAAAGATTGAACGTTTGATAGAAGCAGAAATTCCAAAGTTAGAATTACCTGAAGCATTAGGTGCTCAACCAGAATGGAAAGTAGCTCAAGCGTTTCATAAACCAAAGAAAAATTTCAAACGAAAATTCAAACCGAATAAGCCAAAATCGGAATAATCTGATAAATTGACTATACTTTTAGATACCAAGGGTGGTCGTTAAAATGAAGTTAAATTGTTGGAGAGATAAAAAAATAAACAGTAATTTTAGCTTAGACATTAATAAATTCAAAGTTTAAAACATGGAAAAAGTAAAACAGTATTTACCCTTATCAGCTCGAATAATCGTATTTATTTTATTTATAGTTTCTGGTTTGTCTAAAATGGATCCGATTTGGGCCTTTGAAAAACAAATGGTTGATTTAAAAATCGCTTCTTGGGATACAGCTTATTTACTAACTAGATTGATTATAGCAGCAGAAATTGCACTTGGAATTGCGGTTCTTCAAAATCAGTATATCAAACGATTTATTATTCCAGTTACAATCGGATTATTAGCCATTTTCTGTATCCATCTTTCAATGGAAATGTATAAGCATGGAGCAATGAATGGAAACTGTGGCTGTTTCGGACAATGGTTACCAATGACTCCTTTAGAGGCATTTCTTAAAAATATAGTGACAATTGGTTTATTGATTTATTTGTATAGAAATGTAACTGAAACAGCAAAAGAGCAGAGCAAATTTGGTAATTTATTAGCCTTGTATTTTGGAACGGCTTTGGTAATGTTTATGTTTTTTGAGAAAACACCTAGTCTAACTGAAAATACAATAAAAGAAGTTAGTTTACCTTCAACCGTTGAAATGCCTAAAATTATTGAAGAGCCAACTCAAACAGTTATTGCGAAAAAAGATTCTATAGTTGCCGTAAAGGGATCATCAAAAACATCTATAAAAGAAATCGAGGAAAAGAAAATCGAGGAAAAAGCACCTAAACCTGTGAAATCTGCTTTTTCAAGTTATACATTCACAACTGGAGGAAATAAAGCAGTAAACATCAATGAAGGAAAACAAATCTTGTGCATGTTTGTGCCGGGTTGTGAGCACTGTAGAGAAGCAGCAAAAGAAATTAAAAAGTTAGCGAAAGACAAAGATTTCCCTAAAGTTTCGATTTTATTCATGGATGAAGAAGCAGAATTGATTCCGGAATTTTATAAAGAAACACAGATCAATTTCCCTTATCAAGTAATTGGAGTTATTGAGTTTTGGAATAAGTTAGGAAATGATTATAATACGCCAGGAGTCATGTATTTGTGGAACGGAAACGTAATGAAATTATACGATGGAACAGAAGCGAATAAATTTGATGCCGAAAGTTTAAAAAGGGAATTAAAGAAAAAGTTTAAGTAAGAATATTAGTAATATTGAAACTCCCATTTATTAATTTATTTGGGAGTTTTTTGTTTATACAGAAACACCGATAATTGTAATATCATCAACTTGATCCAATTTACCTTTCCAATCTTTAAAAGCCTCTCTTAATTTTGATTCTCTAAGATGCATTGGGAATTGATTAACATCCAGAAGTAATTTTTTGAAAGGAGCATATTTGAATTTTTTTCCTTTTTCACCCCCAAATTGATCCGGGAAACCATCTGAAAAAATATAGATTGTATCTCCAGTTTGTAATTGAAATTCATGAGATGTAAAAGAAGTTTCAACATCGTATTTACCAATTGGCTGACGATCTGGCTTGATTTCTAATAATTCTTCACCTCGAATGATATAAAGTGGATTATTAGCTCCAGCGTATTTTAAAACCTTTGTTTCAGGATTTAAAGAACAAAGTGCGATATCCATTCCGTCAAGAACTTGCTCTTCGCTTTTTTCAAACGTCTCAATGACTAATTCCTTGACTTTATTTAATATTAATGCGGGTTCTTGCAATTGAAATTCACACAAGGAACGATTTAAAGCGTTATGACAAACAATACTCACCATTGCTCCAGAGACGCCATGACCGGTGCAATCGGCAACAGAAAAGATAATTTCATTATTGACTTTTTCAAACCAATAAAAATCTCCAGCAACAATATCTTTTGGTTGATAGAAGATAAAAAAATCATCAAAATAATCTTTAATTAACTTCTCGGTTGGAAGTATTGCTTTTTGTATTCTTTTCGCATAATGAATACTTTCAGTGATTTCATTTTTTTGCTTATTGACCTTTATTAAAACTTTTTTAAGCTCTAACGTTCGATCAGATATAATGACTTCTAGATTTCTTTTTAAACGAACAAGTTCCTCTGTTGATTTCGTTTGTACAAGTTTCGTCGCTGTCATCGAAGCGATTGTTGTTAAAATCTGAAGATCATCGTGATTAAAATAATCTTTCTCTGGATGTTCAGAATCGATAATGCCTAATACTTTGTTCTTGTAGACAATTGGAACTGATATTTCAGATAATCGAGTTGCATCATCAGAAATATAACGTTTATCCGATGATGTATCATTTACAATTTCACCTTTTTTTGATACTGCCACAGAACCAACAATTCCTTCACCAAAATTCAGCGGTAAAGGATTCATTAATTCTAAAGAAATAGGATTTTTAGGACCATGTGCCGCTCTTTGAATCAATTTATCTGTTTCATCATCTAACAGATAAATTACACAATCGACGTATCCCAATTCTGCGATCGCATTTTTCGCAAGTGCCCAAACAATTTCATCCTCCGTTTGAGCTTCTAATAGCTCAACAGCGAATTTATTTATGACCTCGAAATATTGATCTTTCTTATTCAAAATAGTTTATTTAGATATTAAACGGGTTTACTAACTAAAAATAATTTACTTACACTAACAAATATAGCATTCTAGTTGAATTTTCGGCAAAAAAGAACTAAATTTTTAGATAAAAAAAATAGCATTCATCTATGAACGCTATTTTTAAGAATACCAAAATATTATCTTACTTCTTTTTACAAGTACTAATTCCAAAAGGAAGATATAGAGGACAAAAGCTAATTAAGCTTGTTAATACAAAAATTCCAGCTAAAGCCAATAATACAACTCCTGTTGTTCCGCTAATTTTACCAGTTGTGAAAAGTACAATTAAAACTACCGCAATAATGATTCTAATAACTTTGTCAATTGATCCCATGTTCTTTTTCATAATCTTATCTTTAGTTTAAATAGACTTCCTTTCTTTGCTCAGTCAAACTTAAGAATTCAATTAGGAACGAAATGTCACAAAAGTTACTTATCTAAATCTCTCATTAAGAAACGAACTGTTTGCTTTGTTTTTTGTTCAACTACAATTTCTTTACCTTCAGTTACACGGTCAATAGTTGCCTGATCAAAATGTCTAATTGTTACTAGCTCAAGGTTTTCATTGTATTTCACATTGAAAGAATCTTGAAATAAATTCAATAATTTCTGAATGTCTATTTTATCTTTATCTAACGCAATTGAAAAGCTTAAGGCAGAATTTTGCATTAAGTTAATTTTAGCATTGATAGTTGCCAATCTGTGAAAAATATCGCTTAAATTTTCTTCTACGATAAACGAAAAATCCTTTGGTGTAATCGATAATAAAATTTGATTCATCTTGAAAATAAACGATGGAATCAAATGATCTTTTTCCATTGATTCTTGTATAACTGTTCCATCAGCATTTGGATCAATGAATGATTTAACATACAACGGAATGCCTTTGTTTTGAAGGGGTTTTATCGTTTTAGGATGAATAACAGTTGCACCATAATATGAAAGTTCAATCGCTTCTTTAAACGAAATACTGTCTAATTTCACCGTGTTATCAAACCATTTTGGATCAGCATTTAACATACCTGGTACATCTTTCCAAATTGTGACACTTTCAGCATTTGAGCAGTAAGCAAATATTCCTGCAGTATAATCTGAACCTTCACGGCCTAAAGTGGTAGTGAAACCTTCAGATGTATGCCCTAAGAAACCTTGCGTAATAACGATATTTGAATCTTTGAAAAGGGGTTCAAAACGAGAATGAATCAATTCTTCTGTTTTCGCCCATTCTACGTTTCCTTCTCTATATAAATTGTTGGTACGGATCAATTTTCTTGAATCAGCCCAATCAACTAAATGACCTTCTTCTTTCAAAAAAGCTGTAACGATGAGTGATGAAAGGACCTCACCTAAAGAAACAATTTGATCGTATTCATAATCGTAATTTTCGGAAACAGGTAAATGAAATTTTTGTTTTAACTGTTCAAAAATGTCTTCTACTTTTTTATAGATTGAATAATGTTTTTCAGAAAACAACCCGTTTAAGATGCTTAAATGAAATTGTAAACGTTCATCTATTAATTCATTGTATTTAGCTTCTTCTCTGTTCCATAATGCATCAACTATTAATTCTAAAGAATTGGTTGTCTTACCCATGGCAGAAACCACAACGGTAATCTTTTGACCATTAAACAATGCAAGAATTTGCGAAACATTTTTAACTGCAGAAGGGTCTTTTACAGAAGCACCTCCAAATTTGAACACTTTCATACAACAAACTTTTCGGCAAAATTAAAATAAAAATAGGAAAATAGACAACTTACTTAATCTTGTTTTAAAGTCATTGTCTTATTTGATTTTCTTAAGAAATATTAACTGAGTTTATCTGTCAGTAATTTAATTTCAGTAACAGGTGAAGCATTTTTGTATAAAATATTGAACACAGCATCAACAATTGGCATTTCAACTTGAAACTTTTTATTGATTTCGATTAGGCATTTTGTAGCATAATATCCTTCTGCAATCATGTCCATTTCTAATTGAGCTGTTTTCACAGAGTAACCTTTTCCAATCATATGTCCAAACGAACGGTTTCTTGAAAATTGAGAATAAGCAGTTACTAATAAATCTCCTAAATATGCACTAGATTTAACATCTCGGTGAATTGGGTGAATCTCATCAATAAAATTTTCGATCTCTTGAATGGCATTTGATATCAAAACTGATTGGAAATTATCTCCATAACCTAAACCATGACAAATTCCAGCAGCTAATGCATAAATGTTTTTCAAAACAGCAGAAAATTCTGTCCCAAATAAATCATCAGAAATCGTTGTTTTGATGTAACGACAAGAAAGCATTTTAGCCATTTCTTTGGCATGTTTCTCTTTTTGACAAGCAATCGTTAGATAAGCCAAACGTTCAAGTGCTACTTCTTCCGCATGACAAGGTCCACAAATAATTCCAATATTTTGATAAGGTGTCCCAAAGGTTTTATGAATAAATCTTGCAGGAATTGCATTGTACTCTGGAATGATACCTTTTACAGCAGAAAAAACAACTTTATCCTTTAATAAATCTGTATTGAAATTTTCAAAAGTAGAAGTTAAAAAAGCTGATGGTGTAGCAATGATCACAATATCAGCAGGAGCAATAATAGCTTCCAAATCGGAACTTATGAAAAGTTTAGAAACATCAAATTCTACAGACTGTAAATACTTAGGATTGTGTTTGTAATTTTTAACATGAGTAACTGCAGCATCACTTCTCATCCACCAATTTACAGTAGATAAATTCGTTGAAAGGATTTTAACCAAAGCTGTTGCCCAACTTCCGCCTCCAATAACTGCAATTTTTTTGTTCGTATTCATTTTATGAGGCAAAAGTAGGGATTTATTTTTGAATAATAACCGATTAGGATTACATGAATTTGAAAGCTTATTTTTTTAAAAATCTCATATTTATTAGTAAAAATCTAACTAATCATGAAAAAAACTGATTTTAATCTGTTTATTTCAGAATAAAAACCATTCTTTTTTAGACTCAATTCTAAGAGATTTGTAATATAAAATTTCAAATATTAAATCTATGAATACTCAAGTACAAAATCTTACAGGATTTGAAAGAATCTTAAATGTTTCTGAAGAAAATCGTTTTGGTGTAATCTGTATTGCATTATTGGTTGTTGGATGTTTAGGAGGAATGACGGTTGGATTAGGTGCAATCAATAATGTTTTAGCACTAACTATTGTTGTAATTCCAACGATGACAACATTAAGCTTTTTATTAGCGATAGCTCCAATGAGATGGATTTATTCAGCAGCAATTGTTAGTGTAATAATAGATGTTGTTTTAAGTACATATTATATTATAAGTTAAAAGTTTAAACACCTTTTATTTAGGTTGTTTGTTTGTAAACAAAAAGTCGGATTCATTTAGATTCGACTTTTTGTTTTTTTAGATATATTACAATTTAAACGAATAAAATTTAATTTGTTTAAATCTTAAAAAAGACCTAATTATTTGTTGAAAAAAGTTTAGTCTTCCTTATCTTTGATTCAATTAAATACGAAATCTACATTCAGTAAAACACATACAATGAGTCAATTCGAAAATACGCTTTCTTTTGCTCAACAACAAGATGCTGTTGATCCATTAAAAAGTTTTAGAGATAAATTTTACATGCCTAATTTTCATGAAAAACAGGTAAGATATTTTACTGGGAATTCATTAGGGCTTCAACCTAAATCTACGAAAGAGTATATCGTTGAAGAATTAGATGCGTGGGCAAAATATGGTGTTGAAGGTCACTTTTTGGCTAAAAAACCTTGGTTCTCATACCATGAAAATTTAACAAATAAAATTGCGAAAGTTGTTGGTGCTCAACCTTTAGAAGTTGTAGTAACACATTCTTTAACAACAAATATTCACTTATTAATGGTTTCGTTTTACCAACCAAAAGGTAAAAGAACAAAATTGATTTGTGAAGCAAAAGCATTTCCAAGTGATCAATATGCGTTGGAAACGCAAGTAAAATTTCATGGGTTAAATATTGAAACGGATTTAATTGAAATAGCTCCAAGAGAAGGTGAACATTTAATTCGTGAAGAAGATATTTTAGCTAAAATTGAAGAGGTTGGTGATGAATTAGCATTAGTTATGATTGGTGGTGTAAATTACTACACTGGTCAATTATTCGACATGAAAAAAATTACAGAAGCGGCTCATAAAGTAGGTGCTTATGCAGGATTTGATTTAGCTCATGCTGCAGGAAATATCAATTTACAATTACATGATTGGGGAGTAGATTTCGCAGCTTGGTGTAGTTACAAATATTTAAACTCTTCGCCAGGTGGAGTTTCAGGATTATTTGTTCATGAGCGTCACTCTTACAAACCGGAATTACCTCGTTTTGCAGGTTGGTGGGGTTATGATAAAGAAACTCGTTTTTTAATGAATCCAGGATTTAATCCTATGAAAGGTGCTGAAGGTTGGCAATTGAGTAATGCGCCGATTATCGGAATGGCTGCTCATTTAGCTTCACTGGATATTTTTGATGAAGCAGGAATGGATCGTATTGGAACAAAAAGAGATTTATTGACTGCTTATTTAGAGTTTGTGATTGATGATATTTCAGAGAAAAATAAAGAAAGATGTTCTTTTGAAATCATTACGCCAAGAGATAAAACGAAAAGAGGAGCACAATTATCAATCTTAGCGCACGGACAAGGGAAAGCTTTATTTGATGCTTTATCAGATGAAGGTGTTGTTGCAGATTGGAGAGAACCAAATGTTATTCGTGTTGCACCAGCCCCATTGTACAATTCATTTGAGGATGTGTATTACTTTGGACAGTTATTAGAGAAATCGATTAAATAAGATATTTAGAAGTTAGATGTTTAGATGTTTAGACGCATTAGTCGAAAAAACGAAGTGGTCTAATATCTAAAAGCTAAGAGAAGCTTAGCGATCTAATTTCATTAAAAATAAAAATTATGGAAAAAATTGGAATTGTTGGTTCAGGTTTAGTAGGTAGTTTACAAGCTATCTTAATGGCAAAAAAAGGATATGATGTTACCGTTTTTGAAAATAGACCTGATTTACGTAAAGCTAAATTGATAGCTGGAAAATCAATCAATTTAGCGATGTCTGATAGAGGATGGAGAGCTTTACAAGCTGCAGGAATTGAGGGCGATATTAAAGAAATGGCGATTCCAATGTACCAGCGTTGTATGCATGCTGTTGATGGAAGTTTATCTTACCAACAATATGGTAAAGATGGTCAGGCAATTTATTCTGTACCTAGAGGTGGATTGAACCAAAAACTGATGAATTTGGCGGACAAATATCCTTCAATTAAATACAACTTTAATCACAAATGTAAAGACATTGAGTTGGATTCAAATACATTAATTTTTGAAGACACAGCTAACAAACAAGAGGTTAAAGAATCTTTTGATAAAGTTTTTGCAACTGATGGGGCTTTTTCAGCGGTTCGTTTTAGAATGCAAAAAACACCAATGTTTGATTATTCTCAAAAATATTTAGATCACGGATATAAGGAATTAATCATTCCGGCTAACGAAGATGGAACGCACAAATTAGATAAAAACTGTTTACATATTTGGCCAAGAGGTGAATTCATGATGATTGCTTTAGCGAACATGGATGGAAGTTTTACTTGTACACTTTTCTTCCCAATGTATGGTGAAAAATCATTTGATACAATCAATACACGTGAGAAAGTAGCTGCATTTTTCAATGAAACATTTACAGATGCTGTGCCATTAATGCCAACTTTATTGGATGATTATTTTGAGAATCCTACTTCTGCATTGGTGATGGTGAGATGTAGCCCTTGGAATTTTGAAAATAAAGTATTGTTATTAGGTGATTCAGCTCACGCAACTGTACCGTTCTACGGACAAGGAATGAACTGTGGATTTGAAGATTGTATGATCTTCCAAGAAATGTTAGATGATGCAAATGGAAATTGGGATGGTTTGTTAAGCGCTTACTCAAAAACAAGAGTTCCAGACGGAAATGCAATTATTGATTTATCGTTGATGAATTATGTTGAAATGCGTGATTTAACAGCAAATCCTGAATTTTTATTACGTAAAAAAATTGAAGCTAAATTCAGCAATTTACATCCTGAAAAATGGATTCCATTGTATTCTCAAGTAACTTTTAGCCATATACGTTACCACAAAGTAATCGAAAATGGGAAAGCTCAAAACGCGATTATGGAACAGGTAATGAAAATGCCAAACATCGAAGCTAATTGGGATTCTCAAGAAGTGATGGATAAAATGTTAGAATTGGTTTAAAATATCAAACAAGGTGGTTGAGCGGAGTCGAAACCACCTTGTTTTTTCTTACTTCTTTTTAATTTCTATTGTAACTTCTTGATTCGGATAACCAACTATATTACTTGATTTAAAAATTATATTTTTACGTTTACGCTTTTCTAAATCATATGTGCCAGATAACAAATTGGATAAAGAATCTAATTCGTCTATTTGACTTCCATCGCATTCTTCACACTGTTGGATGTAATTTAAAATAAATTTCTTTGCCTTTTCTTGGTATTGCCATTCCAATATAGCTGAATTTGACGAATCTTTTTTCCAAATTAGTTGAGGTACTGCTTTATAGATATCTACACCTTGTTCAATTTCCCAAGTTGTTTTTGAGTTATCTATTTCAGTAATTGAGTTATTATCAACTTTCACTGAAGTGACTTCCCATTTCTCCCCCTTCATCAATAATTTTGATGCTCGTTTTACTTTGTTGCAAGAGAAAAGTAAAGTTAAAATTGAGATGAATATTATGTTTATTTTCATTATGTCGCTAGTTTTTATTCTAAGAAAATATAGTTTCGTTTTGACAATCAGTATGAGTAAATATTAGATTGCTATATAATAGACAGATGTATATTATTTTTTACATATTTTATAATTTTCTTCCTTTATATTTCCAGTCTTTTAGTTTTTGAATATAACTTCCATTTACATATCCTCCTGTCGTGAAATTTATCTCAGCTTTCCCATCTAATCTGTCATGAATATCCCCCTGTAAATAATCTCCTGCCATTATTCCAGTAGCTCCAAAAGTCCATAACTGTCTATAATTCTCTTCAATCCCACCTCCATTAATTACATTGATACAATTAGAACCTAGCCCATCATAATTGTAAACATTTAAATATTGATTTGTAGAATTTTGATAAAAAATATCAATAGTTATTATAGTACTATCTGACAATAAAGGTGATTTTACCTTATATTGTCCTTCAAGTCTGGAAATGGTATTATCATAAAAAATATTCTTTTCAACTATAGTCAAATATTTTGTAATCGAGTCATAACCATCATCATTTGGAAAGCAAATACTATTTGGCTTTTTCTTTACTACTAATGAAATGGGTAGTGTTTGATTAATCAAAGTATTAGAAAAATATCTTGATACACTTTTTGTAGTCAACAATTCTGTTCCAATATACCAAGTATATTCAGCACCGATTTCCGCAGCTGTAAACCTTACATTCTTGTTTGAATAAATTGTATCTGTATCTGTAAACCTTGCGAAATTAATATTACCAGTAGTCATTTCCTCCATTAAAAATTCTGCAGATACTTCATTAGTACAGTCACAACCACTTTTTCCATTACTGATAGTCGGTTGTATTTTTTTACAACTAACAAAAGTTAGTATAAAAAATGCCATAATTAATAGAATATGATTTTTTTTCATGGAGTATTGATTAGAACTGTAAATATAGTTTTAATTATTATTTTAAAAAAATAATTTTCAGATTATATAACAAAAGCCTATTAGTAAAATTATTCCATCAATGAGAATAGAGTAGTAGAAGGTTTTTCGTTTTTCAGAAGCGAATGAAAGAATAATGAACCCGATAATGATTGATAAAATATAAACATTATATCCAATTAAATCGGGTTTTAATTCGATTGAGCTGATTACAAAAAATAGAAATGCTGTAATGCTTATTAATTTAGAATTAATTACTCCAACTAGTTGAGGCAATGTTTTTAAAGAGGTGTCATCGTAATTTAAATCTCTTATATCAAACGGAATACATAATGCAATGAATAAGAAATAATGAATCAAAATAAATAGCAAATTTGTTGATTCATAATCATTGTTCAATAAGACTGGAAATAACAATGCCTTGCACCAAACAATTGCAATTAAGTGCATTTTGAGATAAGGAACATCACGCAAACTTTTTCCGTTTATTTTTACTGCATACAGAATACTCAATAAAAGCGAAAGAGCCATCCACCATTTTGTGTTTTCAAAGGCATTTAATCTGAAAAAGTAAATGTAAATCGAAAGGATTGCAGAGAGTAAAATATAAATAATTTGAATTTTGATTGTTTTTTCCAGCCATGAATTCAATTCAGATTCCCTTTTTTCTTCCAACTTATATTTCACTAAACGCTGAAACGAATAAACACTTAAAGTGCTTGAAAAAACGAATAATCCAATTTCAAAAATTTGATCGTAATTTAATAAATGGCTTAGACCTGAACAGATTACTCCTGCAGCAATACTGATGTAAAGATTTGAAAACGTTAAATGATTTATTGTTTTTTTAAATTTCATTCAATACACGTTCTACTGAAATCTGTTCAATGCAATTGCATTTTTGTTTAGCAGCACAAGTAGGGCAATTTTCATCATTCACTAAAATATGAACGTCTTTTCCCAACGCTCTCCATCTTCCTGGATGAATCGGTCTTCTTGGAGAAAACAAACCAACAGTCGTAATTCCTGTAAATCCTGCGATATGAAGTGGTCCAGTTGAACAAGCGACTAACGCATTGACTTTTGAAATGAAATATATTAATTGCTCTAAAGTTAATTTTCCTGTAGTATCAATAATATTTTCAGAAAAAGGAACTTGGTCACGGAATAGTAAACCTTCTTTTTCGGTTCCTGTAAAGAAAATGATATATCCTTTTTGTTCTAATTGAAGTGCTAATTCAACATAATGATTCACTCCCCATTCAACAGCACTTCCTTGCGATTTCGGATGTAAAATCACCGTTTTATTTGAAGATAATTTTTCATTTATGAATTCTGGTAATTCATCTTTTTTCGCTACAAAGTTTTTGGTCATTTCATTCACTTCTTCCAATGAAGGAATAGAAGTCAAACCAAATGGTCGAAGCAATTCAAAATTTAATTGTGATTCATGATAAGGCGAATTTTTTCTAGTAAAATCAACTTTAACATTACACGTTAAAAAATGAAACAAACGATGTGAAGTGCCAATTCGAAACTTAATTTTCGCTTTTTTAGCCAATTTAGCTAT
>JAJTEO010000065.1 GCA_021300395.1 Fluviicola sp.
CATGATTTCAGATTCAACTGGTAACAATTATGATCAATTAAAATACCTAGCTAAAAAAATTCAATTTGTATCAATTTATAATCCCTACAGTTTTTTCACAAGTCCACAAATGGCATCTCAAAAGGAATTAAAATTTGTCAAACTGAAAAATGAGGAATACAGTAAATTACCGTTTATGGATCTTTTATGTCAGAAAAAATTTAATCCTTTAAATTCTAGTCAAACAGTCTTTCAAGGAAATCTTCCAAAGTATTTAAATTCAAAAGGGATCATCCATTTGTATGGTCATGGAAATTTTAAAATAAATTCAGAATTAGGATCTATTAATTTAGAATTACCTTATCAAACCAATAATCAAGTGTCAAGTATCTCTAAAATTAAGGAAAACCAAGAGGTGAATAATTCATTAATTGTCCTTAACAATTGCTTTTCTGGTTTTAATGTAAATATTAGCTCAAGAGAATTTGATCGCGGTATCTATTTAAGTTTATTAAATAAAGGGGCATTAAATGTCATTGTCAGTCCTGCAAAAACAGATGATGAAAGTTCATCTAAAATTTTCAATTCTTTTTACCAAAATATAGCAAAAGGCGAAACTACTGAAGACGCATTGTATCATGCACAATTATACTATTTAAAAACAAATCAGGGAAGTTTGGCACACCCAAAATTTTGGTCGCCTTATCGATTAATATCAAACTATCGTTTTCCTATTTATACAACTAATAATAAAGAAAATAGAACCATGTATTTTCTTTACTCAACAATTGTATTTTTTGTAATTAGTGGGATAATTGTTTTATATGTTCGGAAACGGAATTTCTAACATCAATATCTCTTGAATTCAATAATAGACGGAAGATTCTTTTAGCCTCTTCTTTATTTCCGGTTTGAAAAGCAATGTTACCTAAATAATAATTTGCTCGATCTTTATAAGCGGAATTAAAGCTCTTAATTCTAGAAAATTCAACTTTCGCACTCTCCAATTTATCAAGTTTAAAATTTATTATACCTGAAAAGTATATTAATGTGTCATTTTCAGGACGAATTAGTAATTCTTTTTGAATTTTTTTATTCGCTTTGATAAAGTTTTTTGTTTTGAAATCAAACATGATATCTACCCAATTATTCTCAGTATCAGTTGACATATAGTTTGAAAGTCCAGGTTCATTAAATTGATTTGCTAATAAAGATTGGTTCTTTAATTTAGTTGAAAATAAAAATATCCCACCGCTTAATCCTATTAACAAAATAAGAAGAGCTGCATATTTCAGATATTTAGAAAAATAATTTTGTTTTCTAATTGGTTTTAAAATAATTGACTCACTGTCTCGTATATACGTTTTTATCTTAATGACATCACCATCATATAAATCATACAAGGAAATAAATCCCTCAGTAGATTCGGACAAATTATTAGATGACTTCAATGAAACAATTTTCTGTTTCAAAGTAGAAGGATTGTCTAATAAAGCAATCAACTGACTTAATTCAGAATGTTCCATGATACTAACAGTATTAAATTTTTCCAAAAATATTTCAATTTCTTTTTACTTACACTAAGTTTATTACGAACGGTTTTGTCCGAATAATTTAGCTTATCAGCGATTTCAGTATTTGTGTAGCCGTTAAAATGTAATTCCATCAATTCTTTCTCTGCTGAATTTAAATAGGAAATACTTTTTTCATAATGATCTTCATTTGAATATGAATGATCCGTAAATTGAGATTGTTCCGGAATTAAACTAGTTTCTATTTTTGTTCGAGTGATTTTTGTTCGAATCGCATCTATTGATTTATTTCGAACAGCTATAGTCAAAAAAGCTCTAATCTCCTGAACTTCGCTCCATTTTTCTTTTCGATCCTCCAATGGAACATCTAATAAAGAAAGAAATAAATCTGAAACAATATCTCTTGAAAGCTCTGGATTTTGAGTTTGTTTAATTGAAATAAACAAGAGTGGTTGGAATAAATTTTCATACAACTGTGCTAATGCAGTATTGTTCCCGTTCAAAAACTCTTTCCATTCTTCTTTCATTTCATATCAAAAATAGAGATAAATCTGAAGCTGATTTTAAAAACTAAGAATATTTTAATAATAATTCAAACTGAACTATCATTTCATAAAAACCCTTTTATTTTGTAAATTAATTTTTTATCCTTTTTTTATTTTAAAGAGGGACATTTTACTAAGTTAATCGACATGTTATTATAAGCACTTTTAATGAACTTAGATAAGATTAAATATTTTATTCATTTAGTTGAAAAAGAAAGAACAGGAACGGCAAAAGCTGCCGCTGAAAAAATAGGAGTATCTGAAAGAATGATTTTTAATTACGTAAATTTCTTAAAAAATCAATTGAATGCTCCTATCAGTTATAATCGAGAAAAACAATCATTTGTTTTTACTGAAGAAGGAAAACTATTCTGGAAATGGATTAAAGAAAATGAATAAAATATAAATTGAATAATAGGTTTATTTGGTGTTCATAAAATTATTTAACATTTTATGATGAAAATTTTCAAACTGAACTTATATTTCATAAAGTAACCATATTTTTATAAGATAGCAATTATAATTGCTACAAGTACTTGCTAGATTATTGAAAAAATTCTCAAAATTTTAAGAAATTAAGAAATTTTTATGCCGTTACAAATTTATTTGTCCGGAAAGAAATACTAAATTCAAACGAATAGCTGTAAATAATAACTATTCAATTTAAATTGGATTGGCTAAAGTTAGTTCTATTTTTTAACTGCCACTTTATAAACTAGAAAATTACTATGGGAATAAAAAATAAATCGAACCATTAAAATATTGAAAAAAGAATGAACATTGAACATTTACAAAAAATAATAGAACTGATAAATAACGAAAATACGTGTAGTCCAACTGAACTTGCTTCTAGATTAAATGTCTCAGAAAGAATGGTTTATAAATACATTTCTTTTTTGAAGACAGAATTTGAGGCACCTGTTAAATACTGTTTTATTAAAAAGTCTTATTATTTCAGTGAGAATGGAAAATTGGATTTGAGATGGCATGAAGTGAATTAAGATAAATCGACATTTTATTTTAAGAATTCCCAAACTGAACTATCATTTCATAAAGCAACCTTATTTTTGTAACAAGTAGCAATCAAAATTGCTCATAGTACTTGCTAATTACTGAAAAAACAATCTCAAAATTTTAAGAATTAAGAATTCTAAATTCTTTATGCCGTTACAAATTCATTTGTTCGGGGCGCTATCCGAAAAGCCATACGAGTAGGAAAAATTTAACAAACTATTCAATATGAAAAAAGGAATGATCTTTTTGGGAGCTATTCTATTGGCTTCTTCAATCTTAACGAGTTGTGGAAACTCAATCGAAAGCGATGCAAAAAAAGTAGCTGAGATTCAATGCAAAGCACAAAAATTAATGGAAAAAGCTGCTACAGGTGATATGACTACATTGACTGAAAGTCAGAGTTTAGCAGCCGAAGCAGTAGCAATTCAAAAGGAAATGGAAGGAAAATATACTTCTGAAGCAGATCAACAAGAATTTGCTGAAGCTTTGTTAAAAGAAGTTGGGAATTGTAAATAAATTATAGTAAAAGACAATTGATAATGACCTTTTAAAAAATTTAAATAGTCAAAATTCTAAAATCTTAATACCGAAACAAATCAATTTTGTTCGGGGCGTTATCCGAAAAGCCTTACGAGTAGGGAAAATTTAACAAACTATTCAATATGAAAGAAAAAGTTACGATTGAATCTGTAAACAAGATTTCACAAATCTATTCAGTAGATGTTCATTGCAATCCTTTAATTTGCGATGTTCGTTTAGACGTTGAACAAACTGTATCTGGACAGTCAGAAACTATGAAAGATATTCATAGTGCAAAAGCAAATGCGTATGCAAAAGCTAAAGGAGAGTTTAAAGTTGATTTGATTGTTGATCCATCTTATGTAATTCGTACATCATTTTCAAACTTATTATTTCAACTTATTGCAAAAATCACTTTTGGAACTGTAAAATTAGGAGTTAGATATAATGTAACGATTAGTGGTTATGCAGGATACTACACCAATCCAAGAAGCTATTACGATAATCAAAAAATGCAATTGGAAGATTTAAGTGAAGCGATAAAACTTGCAGGAGATACTGACTCAAGAGCACTTAGAGTATTGAAAACGATTTTACAACCTGAGCATTCTACATCTAGCTCATCTATAACTCAAACTTCTTCAAATTTTGGAAAAGGAAAAGGGTTATTATCAAAAATTCCTTTAATAGGAAACTTATTTTAATTATAAAAATAATAATCTATGAAAGAGAAAGTAAAAATTGAATCAGTAAATAAAATTGCTCAAATTTATTCTGTAGATATACATTGTAATCCACTTATTTGTGATATTAGATTAGATGTAGATAAAGTTGTATCATCAACATCAGAACCATTAATTACTGAGCAAAGTGCAAAAGCGAATGCATATGCAAAAGCGAAAGCAGAATTTAAGGTTGATATCATCATTGACCCTTCTTATATCATTAGACAGACATTTTCAAATGCATTTTTTGCTTTTATAGCAAAAATAACTTTTGGATTTCTTAAATATGGTGTAAGATACATTGTTACAATAACTGGATATGCAGGATATTATACAAATCCAAGAAGTTATTACGATCATCAAAAACGTATTCTTGAAGATTTATCAAATGCCTCTAAAGTTGCTTCGAATGCAAATGTTCATTCAATTGAAACTTTAAGAGCAATGATACAACCAGAATATACATCTTCATATTCAGAATATACAGATGGATCATCAACATTTACAAAAGGAAAAGGAATTTTATCCAAGATACCTTTTTTGGGAAAAAAGTTTTAACTGATTAATCATGAAAGAAAAAGTAAAAATTGAAAGCATCAATAAAGTTGCGCAGATTGACTCTATTGATGTGCATGCTAATTCAGTTGTTTGTGATCTGAAATTAGATGTTGAAAAAATTGTTTCAGCTAGTTCAGAAAAGTTTCGTGATGAGGAAAGTGCAAAAACGAATTCTTATCAAAAAGCAAAGGCTGAATTTGGTGTGGATGTAATTGTTGATTCAAGTTTTGTAATTAGAAAAACAACTGAAATTTCAACAACTGGATGGGTAGGAATCGTTCTATTAATTTTAGGCCCTATTTTAATAGTGACATTAGATCCACCTAATAATTTCATGTTAGGAATCTTATGTGAAATTATCGGTTCAATTTGTTTAATGATAGGTGTTAATCGTTTTTATACAGCTGTAATTTCAGGTTATGCTGGTTATTATAAAAATGCAAGAAACTATTACGATCAGCAAAAAGATAATATGTTGAGTACTGCTAAAGCTGTAAACAATGCATTTTCTGAAACTCCTAGTTTAAATTTAGAGGAAAGAAAGATCCTAGATTTAATTAGACAAAATAATATTACAGATTCAACATTAAATACGGAACAACTTCAAGTTTGGAAAAAAAATAAACGAATTGAAAACAAATCTGACCAAACAGAAGTGTTTTATTCTGTAATTTATCCAAATGCAACATTTGGAACTCCAAGTAAAGGGATTGCAAAACTATTGAAAAATAGAAAGCGTGGAAGTGGAAGTTCATCTTCTATTAAGAAAATTGTTACAAATTTCTTAACAGCTGCTATTGTAAGTTCAGTGTTATTTTTCACTTATAACTATATCGCTAAAAAATATAGATCATATAAGTTTGAAAAAGAGATGGAACAAAATATGCTTCAATCCAATTCTGAACATTTGACAAGTATTATAATAGATTGTGAAAAGGCTATTAAAGACATGAATCCAGCAAATATTGATTCTGCAAAAGTTGCCTCTATAACATGGAGTTATAAGCCAGATGATTATAGTGATTCTGTTGAAAGATATGATGAAATTCGTTCCAAAATCATGATTGATTTTAACAAAGTAATAGGTAAAATCAAAGCTGAAGAAAAAGCGAAAAACATTAAAATTCTTTTAGCAAGTGTGGATGAAATTATAGGAGATTATACTGGTTCAAAAGATGGTAAAGACATCGAAATAGAAATATTTTCTATTAATAAATTCTTGAAAGTTAAAGCAGAATGTCGATACTATAAACTAGATGAATCAACGTATGAAAATTATGTTTCAGAAACAAAACAGTTAACAGGTTCTGTTGATTTTAAAGATGGTAAAGTAGTATTTACTTTCATTGAACCAGGGAACAAATCAACGGATGGAAAATTTGTTCTTAATTACGATTACAATAGCTCTGAGAATTTAAATGGTGAATGGATTTCGAAAATTAATGAAAATAAAAAATTCAGCATTTGGCTTAGTGAAAAAGTTATAGAACCTGAATATGAATCATATTATCCTGAATATGAAGAGTATTACGGTTATTAATACTAATTAATTTATAAAAGAAACTAATGTTTAGTCCGGAATTAGAGAAGTTAATTTCAATCGCTTTAGTTGATGGAATAATTTCTGAAAAAGAAAAAAATGTTTTAATAAAAAAAGCAATTAATGAAGGTTTAGATTCAGATGAATTTGAAATGATGTTAGATGCGTATTTATTTAAATACAATGAAGAAAATCAGAAATTACCTCCGATTCCGGAAGATGAAAGTCAAAACAATAGGTGTCCAGCATGTAATGAATTCCTCCCGCAGTTTTCAATAAATTGTATAAGCTGCGGGATGGAATTAAATATTCAAAATCAAAACTTCGCAATAAATGAATTAATTCATCTATTAAGCAATTTAAATAATGAAAATGGGAAAAAGAACCATGCTTTATTGAGTGCTTTTAGTGATATTGGAGAAGAATCGAATGAGTTAGTTTCTAAAAAATGTGAGCTCATTAAAAATCATACTATTCCAAATAATAAAGGTGAAATTTTATCTTTTTTATCAATCGCAATTCCATTTGCAAGAAAACATGAACCCGTAAATTTTTTGAATAAATTTTTAAATAATATTTCCTCGGATCAAAAAATTGCAGAGGTTTGGAAAACAAAATGTGAACAGATAATCGTTCAAGCTAGATTTTCTATGACAGATGATAAAAAAACAATTGAGGAAATAAATAAATATGCAGCAGAATTAAAAATAAATTGATTTATGTCACTATTTAAGAATAAAGAAGGTGGATTTTCTGATGTAATAAGATGTGATCAAGATGATTATCTTATTTGGAAATGGACACCATCTGGCGAGGCAAATACTACTAAAAGGGAAAATGCAATACGCTATGGTAGTTCTCTAAGGGTAAAAGATGGAGAATTAGCCGTTTTTGTTTATGAAAAAGAAAATGGCCAATTATATGATTTTATTTCAGGTCCAACTGACTTAACTCTTAAAACAGCTAATTTACCAGTTTTATCAAGTATCATTGGCTTAGCTTATGCTGGAAATTCTCCATTTCAAGCTGAAGTCTATTTTATAAATTTGGCAGGTAACATTCAGATGAAATTCGGTGTTCCTTTCTTTGATATTTTTGATTTAAGATTTCCAGATTTAGGAATTCCATGTTCAGTTAGGGGAAATGTCATTTTTAACTTAACGGATTATAATGGATTTATCAAATTAAACAGACTAAGAAATTTTGATATAGAAGATTTTAAAAATCAAGTCAAAGACACAATTATCCGAAAAACAAAAAAAATTGTATTAGATATTTTAACAACATCAAATATTTCAGTTATTCAAATTGAAAGTAAAATCGATGAAATAAGCACTAAAATTCAAGATTCAATTGCAAATATTGTTTCAGAAGATTTTGGAATAAATATTAAAAGGTTTGATATTTCCGCTATCGATATTAAAAAAGAAAGCGAAAATTATCTCCAACTTAAAAAAATTACGATTGACCAACAAACAAAAATAATTGATGCGAAAACAGACATTGAAATCGAAAATTTGGATGAAACAATGCGTATCAACAGAAAAAATTTAGAACTTGGTGTCGAAGGACAAAATATTCAAGTCCATCAAATTAATAAACAATCTGAAGTATTGAAGACTGCAGCAGAAAGTTTAGGACAAATGGGTTCTGGTGAAGGAGGTTCATCAATGGATATGGGATCAATGATGGCAAGTATGACTATGGGAGGAGCTATTGGTTCAGGTATGGCTGGAATGATGGGTAATATGATGCATAATTCAAATCAAAATGTGCCACCACCAATAAATAATATGATGTATCATGTCTCCATAAATGGTCAACCATCTGGGCCTTTTAATTTGCAACAATTGCAACAATTGGTTCAAAATGGACAATTAACTTCTTTAACATACGTTTGGAAAAATGGTATGGTAAATTGGGATCTTGCTCAAAATATTAGTGAATTAAATATTTTATTTCCACCATCTCCTCCTCCATTACCATAATACATATAAATTAATTAAATCATGAAAATCAATATTTTTAAAGTCATAATCACTTTTTTAATAAGTCTACTACTTTCATATTCTTTATACAATATTCAAGATAATGTGAATAAGATTTTGCTTTCATACGGTAGCTTTATTTTATTTATTAGCACTTTATTTGTAGCTATTTGTATAGATTTTGATGACAAAAGAAAAACAACAAATTTAAAAATTTTGGGAGGTCTCTTTTTTTCAGTTTTCTTATTAAGTAATGTTTTTTTTGGGATTATAAATTTTAAAACTTCAACATATATTACATTGAATGGAATTCTATTGCTATTGTTTTTACTAGTTACTTACAATTTGAGCAAAGCAAAGCTTTCATGAAAGATTATTGATAATAATTTTCAAAAAAATAAGCATAAAAATAGGTCTTTCTTAAAAAAGCAAAAAAATCTATCTAACTTTAAAATAATTGACCTATCTTTGCACCCAAAATTCAGAACTCATTTAAAAAAGGCGCTGTAATGTCGGAAATTAAAGGAAAAGTTTCTCAGGTTATCGGACCTGTAGTTGATGTAAGATTCGAAAAGAATGTTACACTTCCAAACATCTATGATGCATTAGTTGTTTACAAAGCTGATGGAACAAAAGTAATATTAGAAGTACAATCTCACGTTGGTGAAAGTTCAGTTCGTACTATTTCTATGGATTCAACTGATGGATTCACAAGAGGTATGGAAGTGATTTCTTCAGGAAGCCCAATTAAAATGCCTACTGGAGATAAAATCAAAGGAAGATTATTTAACGTAGTTGGTGAGGCTATCGATGGTATCAACACAGTTGATAATTCAGATGGTATGTCAATCCACCGTGAAGCTCCAAAATTTGATCAGTTATCTACTGCAACGGAAGTACTTTTCACAGGTATTAAAGTTATTGACTTAATTGAGCCATACGCAAAAGGTGGTAAAATTGGTTTATTCGGTGGTGCTGGTGTTGGAAAAACAGTATTGATTCAAGAGTTAATTAATAATATCGCTAAAGCATATTCTGGTTTATCTGTATTCGCAGGTGTAGGTGAGCGTACTCGTGAGGGTAACGATTTATTACGTGAGATGTTAGAGTCAGGAATTATTTGCTACGGTGAAAAATTCATGCACAGCATGGAAGAAGGTGGTTGGGATATCGCTTCAATTGATGTAAATGAATTGAAAGAATCTAAAGCTACTTTCGTTTTCGGACAAATGAATGAGCCTCCAGGTGCTCATCTTATTCTTCGTTGATAACATCTTCCGTTTTACACAAGCAGGTTCTGAGGTATCAGCGTTATTAGGACGTATGCCTTCAGCAGTAGGTTACCAACCAACATTAGCAACTGAAATGGGTGCAATGCAGGAACGTATCTCTTCTACTAAAAATGGTTCTATTACTTCAGTTCAAGCGGTATACGTACCTGCGGATGATTTAACGGATCCAGCTCCAGCAAATACATTTGCTCACTTAGATGCTACAACAGTATTATCTCGTAAAATTGCTGAGTTAGGTATCTATCCAGCGGTTGATCCATTGGATTCTACTTCTCGTATTTTAACTCCAGAAATCGTTGGTGAAGAACACTACAACACTGCACAAAGAGTTAAATTAACGTTACAACGTTACAAAGAATTACAAGATATTATCGCTATCTTAGGTATGGATGAGTTATCTGAAGAAGATAAATTAATCGTACACAGAGCAAGACGTGTTCAACGTTTCTTATCTCAACCATTCCACGTTGCTGAGCAATTTACAGGTTTAAAAGGTGTTTTAGTTGACATCCAAGAAACGATTAAAGCGTTCAACATGATTTTAGATGGTGAGTTAGATAAATATCCTGAAGCAGCTTTCAACTTGAAAGGTGGTTTAGAAGATGTTATTGCTGCTGGAGAAAAAATGTTAGCTGATAACTAAAATTAGATAAAATGCAATTAGAAATAATTACACCAGATAATAAAATCTTTAAAGGGGAAGTTGAAGCAGTTCAATTACCTGGATTAGATGGTTCTTTTCAAGTAATGAAAGGACATGCTCCAATTATTTCAGCATTAGCAAAAGGAACTGTGAAAATTGATTTGCCGGCTAATTTTAAATTAGACAAAATGAGCGAAGCAATTCAAAAAGATCCTTCTAATGACAAAATCATTAGAGTTGATATCAATGGTGGTGTATTGGAAATGTTAGGTGATAATATCATTTTATTAGCTGAATAATAATTCCAAAAAGAAAATATAGAGGGATTTGGTCTTCCAAATCCCTCTTTTTTTGTTAAGGTATGTTAACCTCTTTCAATTAATTACTCCCTATTTGCGATTATTTCACTATTTTCGCCCTCATATCAAAATAGATAGATGGATTTATTACAACAAATAGATTTAACGAATACTCCAAAGCATGTGGCCATCATTATGGATGGAAACGGCAGATGGGCTAAAAAACAAGGTCAAGAAAGATTATTTGGTCATAATTTTGGTGTTGAATCGGTTAGAGAAGTTTTAAAAGCGGCAAAAGAAATGAAGGTGGAATACCTTACACTTTATGCTTTTTCAACTGAAAATTGGAATCGTCCGAAAGAAGAAGTAGAAGGATTAATGGATTTGTTAATTCGCACAATCGCTGGAGAAACAGATGAATTAAATCAAAGTGGTGTTCGATTAATGAGCATTGGAGATATTCAAGGATTACCTGAAGGCTGTAAAGCTGAATTACTTAAAGCACAAGAAATCACCTCAAAAAATACAGAAATCAATTTAGTCTTAGCTTTGAATTATAGTTCAAGATGGGAAATAACGAATGCTGTAAAAACAATTGCTCATAAAATTGAAACTGGTGAATTAAAATCAGAAGATATTTGTGATGAGACAATGGATTTACATTTAAGTACAGCTGGAATTCCTGATCCTGAATTATTGATCAGAACAAGTGGTGAACATAGAATTAGTAACTTTTTATTATGGCAAATTGCTTATACTGAATTTTATTTCACTGAAGTACTTTGGCCAGATTTCAAAAAAGAAGATTTTTACAAAGCTGTCATCAATTATCAATCAAGAGAAAGAAGATTTGGAATGGTTTCAGAACAATTAAATAAATAAGCATGAAATTAGTTCAATATATCTTTCTTATTCTAATTGTTGGTTTACTTTC
>JAJTEO010000066.1 GCA_021300395.1 Fluviicola sp.
AAAAGACGAAAAAAATAAGTCTGATAAATACCAATTTGGAGCGGTAAGTAATTTCTATAAACTTTCGTTAGGAAAATTAAAACCAGGTAAATACGAATGGACCGCAAGTTGTAAATACAATGGTAAAAGTTATTCTAAATCAGGTGTTTTCATAGTTGAAAATATACAATTGGAAAACATTGAATCCGCAGCTGATCATAATTTATTAAATCAAATTGCGAAACAATCCAATGGTCAATTTTACGAATTGAAAAACATCAATCAATTGTTAAATGATATTGAAAAAAGAAAGGATATTGCTGAAATGAGTTACAGTGAAGCATCTTTCAACGATTTGATTGATTATAAATGGCTTTTCTTTTTAATCGTACTAATTTTCGGAACTGAATGGTTCTTGAGAAGATGGTTTGGAGGATATTAATTTTCATGTATTCTTTCAAAACTCAACCAAAAATGTATATTTGCAGCACAAGATGCATTTAAAAAAACTACATATACTTTTCTTTTTTTTACTAGTAATTATTGGTTGTAATACTAAAAAATCGGGGCATTTAGGTGAAACGACTTTAGAACCAATTTCTTACTTGCCTAAATTCGAAGAACCATCTAAGAAATTCTTAAAAGAAAAACGAAAAGAAAGTTTGGATTTTTATTATGAATTCATGAATCCCGAGCGATTTAGTGGAATGTTTTTAGTTGCTAAAAATGGTAAAATCATTACTGAAAGATATAGTGGTTTTTCAAATTATCCAGCAGAAATAGCAATTACAAAAGAAACGCCTTTACATGTTGCATCAGTTAGTAAAGTTGCCACATCATTGGCGACGCTTCGTTTGATTGATCATAAACAGTTAGAATTAAATGAAGACATTCGTACTTATTTACCTGAATTCCCGTATCCTGGTATTTCAATCAAAATGCTCTTAACGCATCGAAGTGGGATTCCTTATTACGGTTATTACACCTTTAAAGTTTGGCCACTTGGAAAGGAATTGCACAATGAAGACGTATTGAGATTATTAGCAAAATATAAATTCCCTTTAAATTTTCCACCGGATAAACATTTTGCTTATTGTAATACTAATTTTTCATTGTTAGCATTAATAATAGAGAGAGTTACTAAAAAGTCATTCCCTGATGCTATGCAAGAGTTGGTTTTTGATCCATTAGAAATGACGAACTCATTTATATTAAAATACAAACAGAATAATTCGAAAATCTCTCAATCCTATAATTCACGTCACGTTAATCAAGGATATGATTATATGGACCGTGTTTATGGTGATAAAAATCTATACAGTACAGCTCGAGATTTGTTAAAAATGGATATGGGAACTTATTCTAAAAACTTCTTGAGTGACTCCATGAGACGTTTGATGTTTAAAGGTTATAGCTACGAGCATCCAGGTATGAGTAATTATGGATTTGGAATTCGAATGAGAGAATTGGAAGGGAAGGATACTTACTTTTTTCATACAGGTTGGTGGCACGGAAATACAAGTTGTTATGCAAGTTTAAGATCAGATACCGTAACAATTATCGCTCTTTCAAATGTTTATAATCGAAGTGTTTATCAAATTAAACGTTTAGCACCTAAATTTGGGAATTATCCATTTGAATTTAAAGATGATGAGTAAAGAAAAATGTCCTTGTTGTTCAGATAAATCTTTTTTGGAATGTTGCCAACCGTTTATTTTAGGATTGAAAAAACCTACGATACCTGAAGAATTAATGCGTTCAAGATATTCTGCTTATGCCACTTGTGAAGTTGATTATTTGTATAATACCACAGCGACAAAAGAACAAAAATACTATTCTAAAAAAGAAATTGAACGCTGGTCTTCTGAAAATGATTGGTTAAAACTAGAAATAATTCAAGCTTCGGAGAATATTGTAGAATTCAAAGCGACTCATCGTTTAAAATCATCTTTAGACATTCAAATTCATCATGAACTTTCTAGATTCATTCAAGAAGGAAACGATTGGAAGTATTTGGATGGGGAATTTTTTTAGTGATTTTTCTTTCGTTAAATTTTAATCAAGACTGAATACCTCATACACAAACTAAAAAATTCCGTTACTTTTGTATAGTTCTGTATTTAACACAAAAACGCAAGATGAAAAAACCTTTAATTTTAGTAACTAACGATGATGGAATTTCAGCAAAAGGAATTCGTTCGTTAGTGGAAGCAATTAGAGATTTTGGTGAAATTGTTATTGTTGCTCCTGATAAACCACAATCCGGAATGGGTCATGCCATCACAATTAATCAACCTTTGCGTTTGAATAAATCAGATTTATTCAATGGAATAGAAGCTTATAGTTGTTCTGGAACACCTGTAGATTGCGTTAAATTAGGAATTTTCGAAGTTTTAAAACGTAAACCAGATTTATTGCTTTCAGGAATCAATCATGGAGAAAATACATCAACGAATGTTTTGTATTCAGGTACAATGTCGGCAGCTGTCGAAGGAGCAATGGAAGGAATTCCGTCAATTGGATTTTCTTTATGTGATTTCGATTCAGATGCAGATTTTTCAGCTTCAAAAGAAATTATTAAAACGATTTTAACGAAAATAAAAGACGCTCCAATTCCTAGTGGAATTTGTTATAACATCAATATCCCAATGTTACCAATAACTGAAATTAAAGGAATTAATGTGGTTCGACAAGCCTTAGCTTATTGGGAAGATAAATTTGATAAACGAATGGATCAATTTGGAAAGCCATATTATTGGTTAACAGGTGATTTTGGTAATCATGATCCTGGTGAAAATACAGATTTAGAAGCGATTAAGAATGGTTATGTTACGATTGTGCCAACACAATTTGATTTAACTGCTTTTTCAGAATTAGAAAAATTAAAACTAACTTTCAATAAATAATTATATGAATTTAAGACGTTGGACGAAAGATCACACGATTGGATTGATTTTAGGATTAATCACACCAATCTTTTTTATTCCGGTAACTATCTGGATTTATAGTTTCATAGAGCATATTTCATTTTCAAAATTATTTGATTTGTTTCGAATATTAAATGATATGAAAGGGAAATTTATTTCATTGGCTTGTATCGCAAATCTTGGTTGGTTTCATTTAAATATTAAAAAGCAAAATTACAATAGAGCAATGGGGATTATATTGTCTACAATGCTATATTTATTAGTGATTTTGTACTATAAATTCTTAGCTTAATGTCAAATTCAGGAAAACTTAAAATTTATATTATTTCAGGCGAAGCTTCTGGAGATTTACATGGAAGTAATGTGATGAAAGCATTATTAGCTGAAGAAAAAGAAATTGAATTCCGTTTTTGGGGAGGAGATAAAATGTCTGAAGTTTCTGGATTAAAACCAGCTAAACACATTAAAGATTTAGCTTTTATGGGTTTTTCAGAAGTGATTATGAATTTGAAAACAATTCTGAATAATATTAAGTTTTGTAAAAAAGACATTGAAGAATTTAAGCCCGATGGGGTTTTATTGATTGATTATCCAGGGTTTAACCTTCGGATCGCTGAATGGGCAAAAGAAAAAGGAATCAAAGTATATTATTATGTTTCTCCTCAAATTTGGGCATGGAAACAAAATCGTGTACATAAAATCAAACGAGTTGTAGATCATATGTTTACAATATTACCTTTTGAAAAACCTTTTTACGATAAGTTTAATTACGATGTTGAATACGTTGGTCATCCATTGTTAGATGCTATTGAGCAATACAGAGAAATTCAACTTTCTCCTGAAGAATTTAGGAAACAAAACAATTTAGCGGATAAACCAATAATTGCCATTTTACCAGGGAGTCGTAAACAAGAAATCAGTAAGAAGTTACAGGTTATGCTTGAAGCAACAAAGGATTTTAAAGGTTACCAATTTATTATTGCAGGTGCGCCAAGCTTAGATCCTGAATTTTATAATCAATTTATATCGAAAGATACGAATATCTTATTTGGTAAAACGTATGATATCTTAAGTGCTTCCGAAGCTGCGATTGTTACTTCAGGGACTGCAACACTTGAAACTGCTTTATTAAATATTCCTGAAGTTGTTTGTTATAAAGCTTCTCCAATTTCATATTCGATTGCGAAACGTTTAGTTAAAATCAAGTTTATTTCATTGGTAAATTTGATTATGGATGAAGAAATCGTAAAAGAATTGATTCAGCACGATTGTAATGCCAAAATGATTGAAAATGAATTAAAACAAATCGTTATTGGTGGAAATAAAAGAGAATTGATGCTTTCAAAATACGCTGAAATGGCCGAAATCTTAGGTGGAGGAGGTGCAAGTAAAAAAGTTGCACATTCTTTGTTGAAAACTATTCGATAAGTGGTTGAAATCACTTTATTGTTGTAGTAAATTTGTAAAGTGAGATTGTTATTTCTTATATTATTAACGTTTTTAGCGAACATTTCGATAGCTCAACAGATGCGTATTGGCGTTTATCGTGCCTCTAAAATTCAGCGTTTAGTATTTGCATATAATGATGGAAGTTATTCAATAGTTGGAGATACGAATGATTTCGGCTCTATTGTTCAAAATGAATTCATTGAAGTTTCTTTAGATACAGGAAGTTACGTTAAATTGAAAAAAGGTGCAGTTGAACTTGGTTCGTTTAAGAAAATCTCTATTTTTCAAAATTATCCCAATACTTCAATTGTACTTTCTCCTAAAAACCCTGTTGTAAAAGAGCGAAAATACAAAGATGATTTTGAAGTTGTTGCAGGTAAATCTGGATTAACCATTGTCAATTTGGTTGATATGAATAATTACCTTGGAGGCGTTGTAGAATCTGAAGGTGGAGGTGGTAAGGAAATCGAATATTATAAAGTTCAAGCGTTAATGAGTCGAACTTATGCCTTGAAATACAAAACAAAACATCATAAAGAAGGTTTTGATTTGTGCGATCAAGTTCATTGTCAAGCTTATCATAGTATGTTACGTTTTACTCCAAACATTGATTCTGCAGTTCGACAAACAACTGGAATTGTCATGACGGATGAAAAAGGAGTTTTGATTGATGCTTATTTTCATGCGAATTGTGGAGGACAAACTTCTGAACCAGAATTAGTTTGGAATACACCCGTCCCATATTTATATACTTTCAAGGATACTTTTTGTATATACACGAAGCAAGCAATTTGGGAGAAAAGAATTCCCCAAGAAGATTGGAAAGATTATTTGGTGAAACAATTTAATTATCCTATAAACGATAGTGTTTTCGGAGGTTTAGTTTATACATTTACACAGCCTCAACGGATGGCATTTTACCAAAATCCAATACTAGGAATTCCTTTGCGAGATATTCGAGAAGAATTTGATTTGAAATCAACTTATTTTAGTTGTTATCCAGATAGTAATGACGTTGTGGTTAGAGGTAGAGGTTTTGGACATGGCGTTGGTTTATGTCAAGAAGGAGCGATGAAAATGGCTCGATATGGGTATAATTATCTTCAGATAGCTCAATATTATTTCCCAAATGCGGTCATTCGAAATTTTGATTTTGATTTATTTTTCCGACAACGTGTAAAAGGAATTGAATTTTAATGGGAAAAGCCATATTCTATATCATAGCTTCCGGTTTAAGTTTTTTAGTGGTTAATTTTTTTGTTAAGATTCTTGGTCAAGGACCAGATTCATTGATTTTTCCTACTTCAGAAAAAATTCCAACGCATGAATTAGTTTTCTTCCGTTCTATTGTTTCATTTTTGATAAGCCTTTATTTTATTAAAAAGAATAAACTAACGGTACTAGGGAATAATCGAAAATGGTTGTTAATCAGAGGTTTTTCTGGAATGATTGCTTTGACATTATTCTTTTATACAATTGATCATTTACCTATGGCAATTGCCTCAACTGTTCAGTATTTAGCGCCACTTTTCACGGTTATTTTAGCTGTATTCATAATGAAAGAAAGTGTCTCGAAATGGCAATGGGTATTTATTATACTCGCTTTTTTCGGTGCAATTATTATGGGATTATCAAATTTAGTAATTCAAGATGCAACGGTTCAAATTTCTTGGTTTTGGTTAGGGATTGGTGTTGTTTCAGCTTTCTTTTCAGGTTTGGCTTATAATTCGATATTAAAAGCGAAAGAAACGGAGCATACATTGAATATCGTGATTTACTTTCCAATGCTTGGTATTCCTGTTATGGGGATTTGGTGTTTATTTGATTTTGTGATGCCACATGGATTATCTTGGTTGTATTTACTTGTTATTGGAGTCTTCACACAAATTGCTCAAATAGCGATGACAAAAGCATTTCAAATCGGAGAAGCAAGTACAATTTCACCTTTTCAATTTATAGGTTCGATCTATGCTTTATTGGTAGGCTATTTTATTTTTGAAGAGAAATTAACGACAGCTGTATTAATTGGGATCGTATTGATTTTGATAGGTGTAATTTCTAATATTATTGTGAAGCATCGATTGAATAAAAAAAGTTGATTGAATTATCACATTGATTGAAAAAAAACAGATAAAAAAATTGTAACTTCGAAACATGAATCGCACAATTAATCGGTTTCATTTAGCCAATTTTGGCAATCTTGAATTACTTGCAAAACAAGTGGTCGAAGGTTTTATTACAGGTCTACATAAAAGTCCTTTTCATGGATTTTCAGTAGAGTTTGCTGAACATCGATTATATAATTCAGGGGAATCAACACGACATATTGATTGGAAACTTTATGCCAGAAGTGGTAAAGTTTTTACTAAAAAATACGAAGAAGAGACAAATTTAAGATGTCAAATAGTCATTGATTGTTCAAGTTCTATGTTGTTTCCGAAAGGAAAAGAAATGAATAAACTTGAATTTTCTGTTTATGCTGCAGCTTCTTTTATTGAATTATTCAAGAAACAACGTGATGCAGTAGGTGTATCTTTATTTACAGAGAACTTGGATTTGCATACACAAGCTAAATCTTCTCCAGCACATTTGCGATATTTATATGCAGAGTTAGAGAAACATTTAGTTGAATATTCTGAAGAGAAAAAAACGTTAACAAACTCAATTAAAGCATTAAACGATATTGCTGAATTGAGCCATAAGCGAAGCTTGATCATTATTTTTTCAGATTTATTGGATGATCCTTCAAAATCAGATGAATTTTTTCAAGCATTACAACACATGAAGCACAACAAACATGAAGTCATTGTATTTCATGTTGTAGATAAAAAGTTGGAGGTTGATTTTGAATTAGATAATCGTCCTTACACGCTTGTTGATATGGAAACGGGAGAGCGAATGAAATTGCAACCTGCAGAAATTAAAGAGAAATATAAAGAAGCTGTTGGAACGTATTTTCAAGAATTAAAATTGAAATGCGCAAATCTTCAAATAGATTTTATGCCTGCAGACATCAATGATGGTTTTCATCCTGTATTATTACAATATTTATTAAAACGAGGAAAGTTATTCTAAACTTTCACTTATACATTTTTTATGATTCAAGGAAAAAAGAATTTTTTCAAAAAAGCTGTTAAACCAGAATTTCATTCGTATCCAGTGAAAGAAACGTCTGAATTAATGAAGTTTTTAATGGTGACTTTACCTGGTAAAAGTCGTGACAATATTAAAACATTATTGAAGAAAAAATTGGTGGAAGTTGATGGTAGGGTAGAGACTAAATTTAATCATCCGTTAACACCTGGACAAAAAGTTTCAATTCGTCCAAAATCTGGTTCTGTTGAACAAAAAAAATATACAGGTGTTGAGATCGTTTTTGAAGATAAAGATATTCTTGTAATTAATAAAGATGCGGGTTTATTAACAATTGCCAATAATAAAGAAACTAAAAAAACAGCTTACGCAATATTGAGTGAGCATGTTAAAAAGAAAAATAAAGACGCTAAGATTTTTATTGTTCACCGTTTAGATAGAGAAACTTCTGGTTTGTTGTTATTCGCTAAAAGTGAGGAAATCAAAGTTAAATTACAGGAAAATTGGAATGACAATATCTTGGAAAGAACTTATTTAGCTTTAATAGAAGGAAAATTAGAAAAACCTCATGGCGTTTATACTTCTTTCTTAATTGAAAGTCCAAGTTCTTTATTGGTTTATTCTTCTCAAAATGCAGCGAAAGGTCAGAAAGCTGTTACTCATTACAAAACAATTGTTTCAAAAAGAGGCGTTTCATTGATGGAAGTTAATCTTGAAACAGGAAGGAAAAATCAAATTCGTGTTCATTTCCAAGATTTAAAACATCCTGTTGTTGGTGATAAAAAATATGGAGCTACCAATCATTCTCTAGGAAGATTAGGATTACATGCGAAAGTATTGGCTTTTAAACACCCTAAAACAGGAAATGTTGTTCGTTTTGAAAGTGAAACTCCAAAGAAATTTTTGAAATTATTATAATTAGAAATTCGATTTATCGGTAATATGACCAAAAAGGAAAAAGCGAAGTTTATCATTGAGGAATTAGAAAAAATCTATCCTGAAACACCAGTTCCATTGGATCATACTGATTCTTATACTTTATTGATTGCTGTTTTGCTTTCTGCTCAGTGCACAGATGTTATGGTTAACCGTGTGACTCCAAGTTTGTTCAGTCGTGCAAACAATCCGTTCGATATGATTAAGTTAACGGTTGATGAAATTCGAGAAATTATTCGTCCTTGTGGTTTGTCTCCTAAAAAAGCGAAGGCAATTTATGAATTATCTCATATTTTAATTAACCAACACGGTGGAGAAGTTCCTGAAAGTTTTGAATTATTAGAAGAACTTCCAGGTGTTGGACATAAAACTGCTTCTGTTGTAATGTCTCAAGCGTTTGGAGTCCCGGCTTTCCCCGTAGATACACATATTCATCGTTTGTTGATTAAATGGGGAATTACAAAAGGTAAAAATGTAGTTGAAACGGAAGCGGATGCTAAAAAACTATTCCCAAGAGAACTCTGGAATAAATTGCATTTACAGATCATTTTTTACGGTAGAGAATATTCTCCAGCTAGAAGTCCACTTTTAGAAAAAGATTACATAACAAGAACAATCGGAACGAAAGAAGCAATTAATGGTTTGAAATAGTTCGTTTTTTTTCAACTGTGATGTTTGATCCTTCAGCAAGAAAAACAGAAACAGGCTCAAGTTGATTTAAAATTGAAAAATCATCACCATAAACGTTTTCAAAATCTAGTTTTACTTCAGATGAAATAATCGGGTACATTTCCCAGCGTGGATGTGTTACACCATATTCAAATGTTTTTTTCTCAGAATATTTTGTGTAACCCCAATAATGTTCGGTAATAAATTCGGCTTCACTACTAATAGGAATTTCAATCAATCGATTCTCAGCAATTGCTTGCAATGAATGCATTTTATCAGAAAATTTAAAGCTATAATGAATATTTAATTGTTGTTCGTCTATTTTCCAAGAATGATCCATTTTAACCGTTTCGTAATGCTCATTGTAAACAGTATTCGCTACAAAAGATAGAGCAGCTTTTGGTACAAGTTCTTTAATAAAAACTGCACCTCTTTTCCATTCATTGTTTTCAAGATATTTCACGTAAAAACGAAGATTTACTTCTTCAAAATTGGAATGATAAGGGATTTTGAATCCTCCATTCAGCTGTTAAAAATGATTTTTTCATAATGAATTTTTTAATGCGTTAAATGCTTTATCAATCATTGGGTATTTAAATTCAAAACCAGCTTTTAATAGATTGTCAGGAATCACAAATCGGCTTTTTAATATCAATTCTGTTTCAGTAGAAATAATGAAAGCACCGATTTCAAGTAATAATCTTGGACTGTTCAAATGGAATTTCACACCAATTGATTGTCTCAATACTTTCATGAATTCAGAATTCGTAATCGGGTAGGGAGCAGTGGTGTTAAAAACTCCTTCAAGTTTGTTTTCAATAATAAAATTGATACTGTTAATCAAATCGGTTTCATGAATCCAACTGACCATTTGTTTTCCATTTCCTTGCTTTCCACCAAGTCCAAATTGAGCCATTTTTTTTAATCGTGGATAAACTCCATCTTCTTTACTCAACACCAAACTTGTTCTTAAAATGATTTTTTTAGTATTCGGTAAAGATTTGGTTTGTTCTAAAAAACAAGCTTCCCATTTTTTACAAACTGTTTCAGAGAAGTCATTACCTAAAACGCCTTCAACTTCTGTCATAGGTTCAGATTTTGAATCAATGTATATCGTCGCAGAAGCCGATTGAAACCAGAATTTAGGCTGAGTTTCACAATGAGAAAGAACTTCACTTATTGCTTTTATAGAGTTCAGGCGTGAACTGATAATCTCACTTTTATTTTTTTCGGTATATCTACAATTGACATTTTTACCAACTAAGTTGATCAAAATATCACTGTTTTCAAACTCTTTTTTATGTGATGTTAAACTTATTCCGTCCCAATTTAAATAGCGAATGTTTTCAACGGTTCTGTTTTCACTTCTTGTTATTACAATTATTTCAGTTGTATTTGATTTGAAATTTTCTATAAGTGCTTTTCCAATTTGTCCAGTTCCACCGACAAGAATGATTTTTTGAAATTTCTTCATGATTAAAATAATAAAATGAAAACTATAATTAATCTATAAATCACCCAAGTAATTGAAGGTGTAAGATTTAAACCGATTAATTTACAACGTCTTAAATGTTCCAAAAACATTAAAAAGACAACAGAAAAGAAGTAAATCAGAAAAAAGATAGCTGAATGAATGATTGCTATTTTCGCCATTAAAATTCCAATTACTAAAAGAATTGCTCCAGCAAGTGAAATACTCATCATGTTTCCTAAATAGTTATATATCTTTTGTTTATCATAACTCATTAAAACAATTGATTGGAATACTATTTGACCACCACAGATAAAAAATTCTCTACCAAATGAACTTTTAGGTAAGTATTCTGTTAGGTGAATTGAATAGCGATATAAAATGAAAGAAGTTAAAAACCAAGTTAGTATCAAATAGAATGTTCTATACTTGATATTAAAATCTGGTGTACATGTATCATTTTGATTTTTACTAGGCATAATCACTTTCCTATTAAACGAGATGAACGAATACAATTTTTTTAATAGAAAGTATATAGGCTTAAATTTGAATAGTTTAGTTAAGATTGGAATTCTCAGAGTGATAATTTTTAGGATGCTATCTATTCCATAAATTACTTCACCAGTTTCCATATTTACCAATGCAATTTCATTGCAAGCCCTTTTTTTATCAATTAGGGTGCATGTTTCTTCATGCATTTCTTGAAATCCTTCTCGTCCTTCTTTATCTAATAAACCTGTTAAAACAAATGCTTTACTATAGGTTTGACAAAGTGGACATTGATCATCAAATATTAGTTTATAATTTTTTAAAGTTTTCATATTTTCAGTAATTATTGAAAGTTTGTACTAAAAAATATATTATGACATTAATTTAAATAGAATTGAGAATAATTTATTTTCATTTTCATTTAAAAGTAGATTCACAGATTTATCCATTTTTCCAACAAAACTATCTAATTGATTGATCATTGATGAAAACTCTTTTATTTCTGCAGATTGTTGGTCACCTTCTATCGTTTTAAGCTGGTTAATTACCTTTAAAACAGGTTCCATTTCACGTTTTTTACGTTCTTTTATGATTCTTCTAGCAACTTCCCAGATATCTTTTTCAGCTGTGAAATATTCTTTTCTGTCACCTGGAACTAGTTCTTTGTGAACTAAATTCCAATTTATTAAATCACGGATATTCATGTTGGCATTACCACGGGAAATGCTTAATTCAGCCATTATTTCTTCTGCTGACATCGCTTTTGGAGATATTAAAAGTATGGCGTGAACTTGTGCCATAGTGCGGTTAATTCCCCACTCACTTCCTAATTTTCCCCACGTTTGAATAAACTGTGCTTTTGCTTCATTGAATTCCATATTTCAAATGTATAAAAAAGTTTTTAAACTTTCAGTAATTATTGAAAGTTTATTTATTGTGTCTTTTATTGTTAAATTTGAAGATATAAAATAGCTAGGATGAAATATATAATACTATTAATTACGTTTATCACATTTTTTTATTCGTGTAAAAAAGAAGATAAAATGCCACCAATCGATAATGCTATTGATTTAGATGGGACACAAATTAATGATTCCAGTTTAACTTATCCTGAACGATTTTTATTATCTGCTGCAAAACCAAATCCATCAAATATTGATTTGAATACTCCTGTAATTATAGCTGCTCATGGTTTTACAGCATCGACTTTTGAATGGATTGAATTAAGAGATTTTGCAAAATCAACAGGGCAATTTTATACTTCAATTGTTTTGTTAGGAGGGCATGGTAGAGATTATTCAGATTTCAAAGCAGCTTCTTGGCAAGATTGGCAACAACCAATTATTGATGAATATGTAAGATTGAGAAATTTAGGATATACAAATATTAGTTTTATTGGTTCTTCAACAGGTTGTCCGTTAGTGTTGAATGCTGTATATGATTCCAAAATTAATCCTGATGTTCTAAAGAATATTTTTTTAATCGATCCAATTATTGTTCCTTCAAATAAGATATTGTCGATTGTAAATACAGTTGGACCAGCTTTGTCTTACAGTACTTCTGAAATGGAAGCGGGTGAAAATGGATTTTGGTATAAATACAGACCTTATCAAGCTTTATCTCAACTAAACGACTTGACACAGTTGGTAAGAAAGAATTTAGAAGATGGAATTGTTTTGCCTTCAAATGTTAAAATGTATGTCTACAAATCGAAAGACGATGGTTCTGCTGATCCTGTTTCTGCTCCAATATTGTATAGCGGTGTTAAACAATCAGATGGTTCTAAATTCAGTGTTCAAATGGTAAATTCAAATTTACATGTCTTTACTCGATTAAAAGGCCGACCGACAGTTTTTACAGAAGATCTTCAATTACAACAAACAACATTCAACGAAATAAAAAGTAAATTATGAGATTCCTTTTCTTAATTGTAATATTAAGTAACATCAGTTATTTTTCATTTGCTCAGGATTCAACTTTTTCTTTAGAAGCTGGAATTCGTTGTAAAAAGTTTACAGGATTTTATTGGGAAAATGGTGTAACAGCTGAATTTAATTCAGAAAAAATAGCTCACAAAAAAATAACGTTTGGTTTAAATATCGTCAGTTCAAAATTAGGTTCTGCTATTCATTCAAATGCACTAACCACTTTAGAAACTGAACTTTCTGCCATTTATTATTTTAGATTTTCGAAAGATTTTCAGCCTTTGGTACGCCTAAATGCAGGAATGGCTCATGTTAATTACGGTTCTCCTATATTCGATGATTTACAGAATAATGCCCCTTTATTATCTTTAGAAGTTGGGCTAAGTTATAAATTACCTGCTAATTTGAGAGTAGCTATTTCTGGAGGATATAATGTGTTTACTGGAAATGGAAGTAAAGGTTTAGGAACTGTTTATCCTATTTTTGGTCAATTTTCAGTGTTTTACAAAATAAAATAATGTAATTTTTCTATTCGGATAGAAGGTTTGTTCTTCATTTAGAATAATCAAAATCTATAATTTGAAAGTATATAAAAGAAGTAACAAATAGATTAAAATCGATTTCAAAATGAAAATAGCATCTGTAAGTGAATTGAAGAAAGAATTCAAACATCTTGAAAATGATGAATTAATTGAATTGTTGTCGAATTTAATGAAGTACAGTAAAGAAAATAAAGAGTTACTGAATTATTTATTATTCGAAGCTGATTACGAAGAAAATTATATTTCAAAAATAAAAGAAGAGATTTCAATTGCTTTTCAAAACATTGATTCAAGAAGTTGGAAAACAATGAAAAAACCGATTCAGCGTATTTTGAAGTTAGTAAAGAAATATATTAAATATTCTAAAAAGCCTGAAACAGAAATTGAATTGTTGATTTTTTTCTGTGAACAAATGCGTAAAGTTAAGTTGTCATTTAAACGAAATCCAATCGTTTTTAATATTTACATGCGTCAAATTACTACCATTGATAAAGTGATGCTTAGCCTTCATGAAGATTTAAGAGCTGATTTTAATGAGCAGATTGAAAAATTAAAAGACTTGTAAATTAAGTTGTTATATTTGTAATTAACTATTATTAACTGAATACAAATTTCAATGAATTTGCTCAAACAGCTATTTATATTTTTCATCCTATTTGGAATTTCATCTGTTTTTTCACAAAATTCATCTATTGATTTAAACTTTAGTAATGTTGATTCTTTGTATACAGTTAATGAATACGAAAAAGGTTTTCAGTTATTAAATAAAATCAAATCGGAGAATCATGATCATTTAACTAAAAAACATAAAATACTTTTATTAGTAGATTATTCCAAAAGGGATATTTATAATAAGAATTATTCAGATGCACTTGTTAAACTATTAAAAGCACAAAAATTAAATCTTTTCGATTCAACGAAATATCAAAATATTTACAATTCAACTTTTGCTGAACTATTTTATGAATTAGGAGCGATTGATTTGTCAATTACTTATTTTAAAAAATATATTAAGAATGAGCAAGATCCATTTAATCTTTATTTAGCTCACAATCGAATTGGAACTTTATATCTAAAGCTTTCAAAAACAAAAGAAGCTTTAAATGAATTTGAAACGCAATATAGAATAAGTAAAAACTTCACGAATAAAGTGTCTCATCCATCAGCGTTAAATAATATAGCTTTAGTTTATTACAAGGAAAAAAATTACGAGAAAGCATTAGAGTTATTTAAGGAAGTTAGCTTAGCAACTGCTAAATTAGACAATGAGAAAAATTTTCATTCGCTGGTGCAAGGGAACATCGGAAGAACTTTGTATTGGATGGGTAATTACAAAGAAGCATTACCGTTTTTAAAAAAATTGAAGAAGCTAAAAAGATGGATAGAGTTGCTTCTAAGTATTTCGATCAAATGAGTACTCAAGCAAAAATTGACTATATTAATTTTAAAGTTTATTTAGCAAATGTTCAACATAATTCTGGCTTAGTTGAGAAATATATCGAAAAATTAGAACTCTTATTTATTGATCTAAAAAGAGAAACGCGATTGAACCAAAATGAAACATCAAACTTGGTAACGAGTTACTTGATCGAAGAGGCGAAAGCTAAACTTGAGATGGATAAAAAAGAGAAAGCATTTTATGCTTCTAAAAGTAATGTCGAAAAAAGAGAAAAGAAATTAATCTATATTTTCTTAACTGGATTATTAATATTTATTGGTGTTTCTACTTTTGTGTTTTTTCAACAATTAAAAAATAACAAAAAGAAACTTGAATTAGAAAAAGAAGCCCAACGAATAGAATCCGAAAAAGAACGTTTGAAATTGTCTAATTGGGCAAAGGAATAATAATTAGTAAGCCGAACCTGAGAAAGAATCCCAAATTCAGCTTTAATTAATATTTACTATACTCTTTTAACGATTGATATTTGTCCAATGTGAAAAGCTTCATGATATACCAAATACGATATAAATCCAATTAAAGTGTCATCTCCAACTGGAAATGGAATAGGGGATTTTTCACTGAAATCTTCATTTGATTTTGTATTGAATTCTAAAGCTATTTTTTCAGAAGTTTCATTCCATTTTTCCATTAACTCTTCAATTGCAGGGAAATTACTATCAATTTTTCCAGAAGAACCTCTACCAAAAAGTTTCGCAAATTCTGGATCAGAAGGTGTTTTTGTCAATGTTGATAATATCATTAATCGTGTGTTGACTAAATATTTTTTTCCTGATTTGAAATTTCATCAGTTACATTTTCTAACAAATTATTTAATTGTTTTGTTTGTAAGTCAATAAGCAAGTGAAGCGTGTGAGTATTTTTCATAAATAATTATTTTAATAAAAAAGGCCGAATAAAATATTCGACCTTTAAATATAGTTTTTTTTAATTGATTACCATTTGAACAATGGACGACCACTTACTAAAGCATTTACTTCTTTACGAACTGCTTCGATTGTAGCTTCGTTTGTAAAATCAGATAAAACGCGATCGATTAATTCAACAATTTTTGGGATTTCAGTTTCGTTAACACCTCTTGAAGTAATCGCTGGAGTACCAACTCTCATTCCTGAAGTAACAAACGGAGATTCTGTATCAAAAGGAACCATGTTTTTGTTCACTGTAATATCGGCTTTAACCAATGCGTTTTCAGCATCTTTTCCTGTTACATTTTTAGAACGTAAATCAATCAACATTTCTTCAGCCATTACAGAAGCATTCAATTTTACTTGCTTCATGTAAGTTTTGTAATTATCAGATAAAGCTTCACCAAAAGCAACAGCCTTAGCAGCAATTACATGCTCTAAAGGTCCACCTTGCATTCCTGGGAAAACGGCAGCATCTAATAAAGCAGCCATAGATTTTAAATTACCATTGTTCCATTTAATTCCAAATGGGTTATCGATGTTGTGACGCATCATAATAACACCACCTCTTGGTCCACGTAACGTTTTATGCGTTGTTGTAGTAACAATATGACAGTGATCAAAAGGATCGTTTAATAAACCTGCAGCAATCATACCTGCTGGATGAGAAATATCAGCTAAAACTAAAGCACCAATTTTATCAGCAACTTTACGAATACGAGCATAATCCCAATCACGGCTATAAGCAGATGCACCACAAATAATTAATTTTGGATTTTCACGTAAAGCAACTTCTTCTAATTGATCATAATCAACCATTTCAGTTTCTTTATTTACTCCGTAAAAGAATGGTTTGTATACTTTACCAGAGAAATTTACTGGAGAACCGTGAGACAAATGTCCACCATGAGAAAGATCGAAACCTAATATTTTATCTCCTGGTTGTAAACAAGCTAAAAATACAGCTGCATTTGCTTGTGCTCCTGAATGTGGTTGAACGTTTGCCCAAGTAGCACCAAATAATTTACATAAACGATCAATTGCTAATTGTTCAACTTTATCAACTACTTCACATCCACCATAATATCTTTTTCCAGGAAGTCCTTCTGCATATTTGTTTGTTAAAACACTTCCCATGGCTTGCATCACTTCATCACTTACAAAATTTTCTGAAGCAATTAATTCAATACCATGTAATTGACGATTGTTTTCCTCCTCAATTAATTGAAAAATTTCTTGGTCTCTTTTCATAACTTTTTCTACTTAGTAGTATATAATAATTTACGATGTCTTGTTAAAGACGGTACAAAGATAAAAGCTTATTTTTTATGGGCATTCTAAATGAACATAAAAATTAACTTCTAGTTCATATTTGTTTCATTTAATTGGCTGAAACAATTTCCATTTCAAAAACTAAAACTGAATTTTTTGGAATATCATCTAAATCATTATCTCCATATCCAAGGCTAGGAGGGATGATCATAAATATCTTAGCTCCAGGCTTATTTTCTAAAAGAATTTCTTTCCATCCAGCGATTAACTCTTTCACATTGAATGAAATCGGCGTTTTTTGATTATCGAAAACAGTTCCGTTCAATAATTCTCCTCTATACGTAAATGAAACATTATCTGTGTACTGAATAAAGTCTCCAGTACCTTCTTTTTCAATCTTATAGTAAATTCCAGATTCTGTTTTGTTGCATTTTAAATGATTTTTTTTGATATACTTTTTTATTTGTTGATCAAAAGTGACTAAATCATCGTCTGAATATGTTTTACAACCAATTAATAAAAGACTTAAAAACAAGAAACTTAAATACTTCATTTGAAAATTATGTTTGTTATAATTTGATAGGAGTTAAGGTATATCCTTCTTTTTCTAATAAACGAATGACACCATTTGGTCCTCCTAAATGTCCTGCACCAACAGCAATAAATGCTTTTTTATTAGTAATAATTTCTTTTATTTTCGGAATCCAGTTTTTATTTCTGTTTTCTAAAAAATCAGCTCCTTTTTCTGCAATAATTCCTCCTTCTGAGTGAATCATCATGTAAAGTGAATCAATTTGCTGTCTTTTATAGATTTGTTGAATAGATTTCATTGTTTCCAATGATTTTTTCGAATCACGAATACCTTCCATTACCATTTGTGATTGTTCCGATTTAGTCATGTTATCAAACAAAGCCATTTGTTGAGCAATTGTTTCCAAACCAATTAGTTCAATCTTATTCTTTTTAGCAATAGCATCGAAAGAAATTTCATAAGATTCAACTTTACCCATAAATTGAAGTTGAGATGCCATTTGAATCGCAACAAAAGGTTTCATCTTATCAAAAGTAGCTCTAAATGCTTCAGGTGTTAATCCCATTTCATTTTTCGCCCAGATGAAAATCGAATCTACTTGTTTGTCATCAAAGAAATCAAAAAATGAACCTTCAGAAAGTACAATGTATTTCATTGCTTCCATTTGATTAGGGATACCAGCCATTTCCATGACTAATACATCAGATTTTTCAACGATTTTAGATAATTTTTCTGGAAAAATGAAATATTCTTTTTCAATTAGGTGCATTGTTCCAAATAAGTAACTGACTTTTTTGGAATTAGGCGATTCAATTTTCCAAAGTAATGAAGTTTCCTTTAAGGGATATTCGTATTGATTTTTTTGATATGAAAAAGAAACAGTTGTAATTAAAACTACAACTGCTACTATAAATCGAATTCTTAATGAATAAAAATGCATTTTTTAAAATGTAATCTCTGCTAAATAATTGTCATCTTTTTCAAATACTCTTGATGCTTTCATTCCACATTTTTTAGCAACTTGAAATAAATTATCGAAATCAACATATAACCAATCAAACCAAGGACCAATTTCTCCTTTAAATTTCATTTGAAAACGGAAATTCCCATAATATTCGCTATTTAAGTCAACCCATAATGCTCCATCTTCATCTTCATATAAGTATTTAATGTCAGAAGAATCACATAAAATTTTTCCTCCTTCATTTAATAATGATTTACAATGAAGCAAAGTTTGTTCCAAATTAGCTAATGTTCCTGCGATACCAATTCCATTCATTAACATTGTAATCGTATCGAATTTTTTTCCTTTGAAGTCGAAGAAATCAATTTTTTCAGCTTGAATTCCTTTTTCTTTCATGTGAGAAACTGCACCTACAGAATGATCTATAGCATAAACTTCCAATCCATTATCCATCATTTCCATTGCATGAACTCCAGCTCCAGCACCAACTTCTAACACTTTTCCTTTAGCTCTTTGTAAAGCAACTTTTTCCAATTCTGGCATCTCTTCAAACTTTCTGAAAAGTACTTCAACTGGAATGATATCATCCTCACATATTTCAGAACTCACAATAATGTCTTCTGGTTTTCTGTTTTTGGCATAATCAAGAATTGCTTTCCCTATTGGATCTCCTGTAAATTTGTTCATCTATTGTAAATGTGTATTGTTGTTTTTTATTAGAAAATAATCAAAAATTCAAAATTCAAAATTTTCAAACTGAGCAAAGTCGATTGTAACTGAGCGAAGTCGAAGTTAGTAATCATAATCATCATATCCGCCCATGTCTTCTTCGTTGTAACCATCTTCATAGTCATCGAATCCAAGATCATCTTCGTCTTCATCATCTGTATATTCTCCTCCGAAATCATCATCTTCGCTAACTGTTGCTTCTCTTGAATCTTCAGGTGGCGCCATTCCCATTGATAATGTCACTTCTGGAGTTTCTGGACCTTCTTTTTCGTAACCGATTAATTCAGCTAAGAAAATCCACATACGCATGAAATCATAAACTAGAATGAATTTTTGATCTGGCTCAGTAATGAAATCTTTGATGACAGCATCTTTCATTACAGATGGAACAGCATCAATCGAATCGTCTTCGTATGACATATCCATCAAGCTAATTTCATGACCTTTATCCCAATCGTCGTTCGATACATAGAAAGAGGCCATCTGATCACCTTGAAATCTGAAAGATGAAATAATTGCTTTGTAAAAAGTTTCAAAATTCTCTGTATCTTTTATAAGAATGTCTCTAAACACCTCATTTTTTTGTTCAGAATCGAGTAATACTCTAAATTTTAATCCTGGCATTGCTTATTATTTTTTGTCTGTTGTAAAGATATTATTTTTTGGCATTTGAAAATCATTTGAAAGTGTTAATCCCAAATCTTTTCCAATTATGAGCATTTGTTCTAAAGCTGCTTCAAATTCGTTTGGAATTGTTCCTTCTAGAATAGCATCTTTTATCGTTGTTTTGATAACTCCTATTTCGTTACAAGGTTTTAAATCAAATGCTTTCATGATTATTTCACCAGAAACTGGAGGTTGGAAATTACGAATTTGATCCTTTTCTTCAACATCCTTTAGCTTCTTAGTAACTAACTCAAAATTCTTTTTGTATTTCTGAACTTTGAACTCATTCTTTGAAGTTATATCAGCATTACATAAAGTCATTAAATCTTCAATGTCGTCTCCAGCTTCAAAAAGTAATCTTCTTACTGCTGAATCAGTTACATTTCCTTTCACCAACGAAATCGGACGTAAATGCAAACGAACTAATTTTTCAACGTATTTCATTTTAGCATCCAATGGAAGTTTCAAACGTTTGAAAATACGATACGTCATTCTTGCACCTAATTCCTCATGTCCATGAAAAGTCCATCCAATTTCAGTATCAAATTTTTTAGTTGGAGGTTTTGCAATATCGTGCATGATAGCGGCCCATCTTAACCACAATTTATCTGTGTTTTCAGAAATGTTATCTAGCACTTCCAATGTATGATAAAAATTGTCTTTATGAGATTTTCCGTCAATTGTTTCAACACCTTGTAAAGCAATCATTTCAGGAAAAAACTGATGCAATAATTTGGTTGAATTCAGTAATTTAAAACCTCTTGAAGGTTCTTCAGCGAGAATAATTTTATTTAATTCATCTATAATTCGTTCTCCTGAAATGATATTTAAACGTTCAGCATTTCTTTGCAAAGCATTTAAACTTTCCGTTTCGATTTTAAATCCTAATTGAGTTGCAAATCGAACAGCTCTCATCATTCTTAAAGGATCGTCACTGTAAGTTATATCTGGATCCAAAGGTGTTCTGATGATTCCTTTTTCTAAATCGTCTAAACCATTGAATGGGTCAATTATTTCTCCAAAATTATCTTGATGCAAGCTTAAAGCTAAAGCATTTATGGTAAAATCACGTCTATTTTGATCGTCTGCTAAAGTTCCATTTTCAACAATTGGTTTTCTTGAATCTCGTCTATAAGATTCTTTTCTCGCTCCAACAAATTCTACATCTAAATCTTTGTATTTGAATTGTGCTGTTCCAAAATTTTCAAAAACAGAAACTTTACTAACTCTTAATCTTGTAGCAATTTCTTTTGCTAAGTCTAAACCATTACCAACTACAACAATATCAATATCTTTAGAAGGTCTTTCTAAAAGTAAATCTCTAACAAAACCACCAATTACATATGCTTGTAAATTGTTTTCTGTAACAACTTGAGAAGCAACTTTAAAAACGGGATGTTTAAGGTATGAAGCGTAATTTTTCGTTTTCATAATCGTGCAAAGGTAGTCTTTTAGATAAAAAATTGATGAAAATAGAGTTGAAAGTTGATAATTAAAAGTGAATAGTAAGCTAAATTGAGCTCTTTTTTCAATTTTCTAGGTATTTTTGCCAAAAACTCGGAATGAAAATCTATTTCTCAAAATATCAAGGTACAGGCAACGATTTTGTAATGTTGGATAATCTGAATGGCTATTATGATGGACTAACTATTGAACAAATTCAAAAAGCGTGTGACCGAAGATTTGGTATTGGAGCCGATGGTCTGATAAAAATCAACAGGTCTTATAAAGCCGATTTTGAAGTAGATTATTATAATTCTGATGGATCAAAAAGCTTTTGTGGGAATGGTGCGAGAAGTGCTGTTGCATTTGCTGAAACATTAGGGATTAATGTTCAAAATACAACTTTTGATGCGATTGATGGTTTACATACTGCTTCTAAAACATCTGAAATAGTTGCTTTAGAAATGAAAGATGTAACTTCAATCGAAAAACTTGATTCTAATTACATTTTAAATACTGGTTCTCCACACTATATTCAATTTGTTGAAGATATTCTATCAAAAGATATCGTTCAATTTGGAAAAGAAATTCGTTATTCTGATCGTTTTAAAACAGATGGAATCAATGTGAATTTAGTTCAATCGACTTCTACATTTGATTTGATTGTAAATACTTATGAAAGAGGTGTAGAGGATGAAACTTTATCCTGCGGTACAGGTGTGACAGCTGCCGTTTTAGCATTTGCATTAAATTCAGGATTAAACAATCAAAATACTGTTAATGTTAAAGTTAAGGGTGGTAATTTAAAAGTTTCATTTAATCGAATAAATCATTCAGAATTTAAATCAATTCAATTAATTGGTCCAGCTGAATTTGTTTTTAAAGGTGAAATGAATGTATAGTTTTCAATTTGAAAATAGCATCATCTTAAATTCAATTTCTGAAAACAGAATTGATTTCAATAAAGGTCTGTTTTTATGGATATTACATGCTAATAAAATTCCACCTCATATTGGAATTTCACTCGATGGAATTTATTTTAGCCTAAAGGTTAATGGTAAAGACGATGGAATTGAATTGACTAAAATCAATAAAATAATTGAAGCTAAAAAAATTGGGACTTTCATCGTTGAAATAAATCAAGAAGTAGAAATTAATGATTTAAAATATTGTTTTTCAAAGCATAATAAAGTTGTTTCAAATCATACAACTTGTTTAACGCCAATTCAAGATGTTTTAAAGTTGGAAGGAGAAAAACTTATATTATCAGAATTGTTAAATAAAATTCAACTAAACGATTCATTAGGCAAAGTTTTTAGTTTAAATTTGGAAAGCGATTTCAAAGGAATTTTAGCTTATGGTAAAGCAGAAATAGAAAATCGCTTGAAACTTTTAGAAAATGTTAAGAGGAACAAAAGTATACATTAGAACAGTTGAACCAAGCGATGCGACTAAGTTGTTGCTTTGGGAAAATGCTATTTCTAATTGGAGAGTTTCCGATACTGAAGTTCCATTTTCAATGCATGATATTCAAACTTACATTGAAAGTCAACATAATATTCGAGCTACAGGTCAATTACGTTTTATAATTTGTAAAATAGAATCAGATGAACCAATTGGTGCTATTGATTTGTATGATGCTAATTTTAAGCATGGTAGATCAGGAGTTGGAATTTTAATTGGTGAGGCGACAGAACGTTCAAACGGTTATGCAGCTGAAAGTTTAGAGTTATTAAAAGAATATTCAGAAGTCGTTTTAGGACTTCATTTATTACATTGTTCCATTCATGCAGATAATGAATCTAGTATTCGGTTATTTGAAAAGTGTGGATTTGAAAAAGTAGGCATTCGAAAAGAATGGTTTTTAGAAAAAGGAAAAAGAATTGACGAAATAGTATATCAGTTATGTTTAAAAAAATAGCAATTGGGGTAGCAATTTTAGGGATCGTAGCGATTGCCTTGACGTATGATAAAATTGGAGTGTTTTTAGATGGAAGAAAATCAACACTAAATGAAGGAGAAATTGAGTTTTTCTATAATAACGCAGTTGGATTAGAAGGATTAGCGAATTTGTTAGAAGAAAAGAAAATCATTGATAACAAAGATGCTTTTTTAAATGTTGGTAATTATAAAAATCTAACAAAAGAACGTTTAGCTGCTGGAAAATATATAATCGCTGCCGGAGAATCATACCGTAACTTATTGAATGGATTTACAATCAATGGGAATGGTAATGGTAATGCAGAAGTTGAAGTAGATGTTACTTTTAATAATTGCAAAGATATTTATCAATTAGCAGGAAAAGTTTCAAAATGCATCATGTTAGACAGCACGAAATTAGTTGATTACATAGCAAATGGGTCTACTTTAAGTAAATTTGGTTTCACATTAGAACAAATTCCAGCGTTATTTTTACCGAATACTTATAAAATGTATTACGATACAGATGAAGCTCAGTTTGTAGATAAAATGGCTTCTGAATTTAAAAACTTTTGGAATGAAGAAAGAACAGCTAAAATCAAGAAAATTGGTCTTGAAACTCCTTCTCAAGTAGTTACTTTAGCAAGTATAGTTTATTCTGAACAATCAAAAAATGCTGATGAATGGCCAATCATTGCAGGTTTATATTTGAATAGAATTAATCAAGGAATTAAAATGCAATCAGATCCAACATTTAAGTTCTGTTGGGGAGATAAATTAGTTGGTGTTCAACGTTTATTAGCAGTGCATAGAGAAATCGATTGTCCTTACAATACTTATAAAATCAATGGTTTACCTCCAGGTCCTATTTATATACCAGCAACTGCTGTTGTTGATGCATGTTTAAATCGTGCTGATGTTGATTACATTTATATGTGTGCAAAACCAGATTATTCAGGAAGACATAATTTTGCTGTTTCAGGTGCTGAACATACACGTAATGCTACTGTTTTCCAAAATTGGTTGGCTAATGAATTAAAAAATCAAGGTAACTAATGACTATTCAGCGTAGAACTTTTTTTAAGTGGGGATTAACAGGAATTGCTTTAAGTCTTTTTAAACCAGCTAAAGCAACTGAATATGTTGATCAAACGATTAACATGGATGTAAAGCCGGGTGGTCCAATTGTACTTTCAACTTGGAACCATGGTTTAATTGCCAATAAAGCTGCTTGGGAAGTTCTTTCGAAAGGAGGAAAATCGTTAGATGCTGTTGAACAAGCAGCAAGAATTACTGAATCGGATGTAAAAAATAGAAGTGTAGGAATAGGTGGTATGCCTGATCGAGATGGACATGTTACGTTAGACGCTTGTATTATGGACGAAAATTCAAGATGTGGTTCAGTTGCATTTTTAGAAGGAATTGCACATCCAATTTCTGTAGCTCGCAAAATTATGGAATCGACTCAACACGTTATGTTAGTTGGTGAAGGAGCAAAACAATTTGCAATTCAACATGGTTTTGATAGAATTAAAACACCTCTTCCTGAAGTGAAAGAAGAATGGAAGAAATGGAAAGCAGAAAATAAAGATTTATTCAAGAAACCAGAAATCAACCACGAAAACCACGATACAATAGGAATTATAGCTTTAGATGCTGACGGAAATTTAAGCGGTGCTTGTACAACTAGTGGTTGGGCATATAAGTTACCAGGAAGAGTAGGCGATTCTCCAATTATTGGAGCAGGTTTATTTGTTGATAATGAAGTAGGTGCTGCTGTAGCAACTGGTTTAGGTGAGGCAATTATTCGTGTAGCAGGAAGTCATACCGTTGTAGAATTAATGCGACAAGGTTTTTCTCCACAAGAAGCATGTCAAAAAGCAGTTGAGCGAATTATTTCAAAACATAAAGACATGACAGGTTTACAATGTGGATTTTTAGCATTGGATAAATTTGGTAATGTTGGTGCTTATTCATCGTTTAATGGCTTTAACTACGCTAAAAAAACACATAAAGAAGAAGCTTTAATCGATGCTACTTTCAATCGAAAGTGGTGAAAAAATCTTAATTGTTTAAATGAGTTTTTTGCTGTGACAAAATAGCAGTAATAATTTATTGGCATAACAATTGAAAAACCTATATCACCAATTTAAAGAACAACTTTATTTATTTCTATATAAATTAAGGTTGTTTTTCGACTGACACAATGACGTACTAAGTAAGGTTTATGAACGATATTTTTGAAAAAACATTATTACAATTAGCAGGTAACGGAGAAACAGAAGCTGAATTTATTCCTTTGATCACTTCAGAAGAAGAGAAACAAATGAATTCACAAGATTTCCCTGATGAATTACCATTGCACAAATTATTCGTTTATTGAAAATGCCTGATGGAAGTTCTACGGTGATCATTCAAGGTAAACGACGTTTTCAAATGGTTGCACCAACACAAACTGAACCTTATTTAAAAGCTAAAGTTGATTTGTTGGTTGAACCAGAAGTTGATAAAAAGAATAAAGAATTAACCTTGATGTTTAAGACAATCAAGGATTTAGCATTACAAATAATTCGCGACAGTCCAAATATTCCTTCGGAAGCTTCTTTTGCAATTGGAAACATAGACAGTCCAACATTTTTAGTGAATTTCATTTCTTCAAATATGAATGCAGATGTGCATAAAAAGCAAGAAATGTTAGAGCAATTGGATTTGAAAAAACGTGTAGAAATGGTGATGGAACACCTTTCTATGGAAATTCAAATGTTGGAAATGCGTAATGAAATCCAATCGAAAGTACGAAGAGATTTAGACCGTCAGCAACGAGAATATTTTTTACATCAAGAGATTAAAACCATTCAAGATGAATTAGGCGATAATCCTCAAGCACAAGATGTGGAAGATATGCGTGCTAGAGCTGAAACTAAAAAATGGGACGAAAAAGTTGCTAAAATCTTTACGAAGGAATTAGAACGTTTTCAACGCATGAACCCTCAAGGTGCTGAATATTCAGTTCAATTGAATTATTTAGATTTATTATTAGAATTACCTTGGGGTGAATACTCTACAGATAAATTAGATTTAAAAAGAGCAGCAAAAATTCTTGATAAAGACCATTATGGTTTAGAAGATGTGAAAAAACGTATTCTTGAATATTTAGCTGTGTTGAAATTGAAAGGAAACATGAAATCTCCAATTTTATGTTTCTATGGACCTCCAGGAGTTGGTAAAACTTCATTAGGACGTTCCATTTCAGAAGCTTTAGGTAGAAAATACATTCGAATGTCTCTAGGTGGTGTTCATGATGAATCAGAAGTTCGCGGACATAGAAAAACCTATATTGGGGCAATGCCAGGACGTATTATTCAAAATATCAAAAAAGCTGGAATTTCAAACCCTGTATTTGTTCTAGATGAGATTGATAAACTTGGGAAAAGTAATCATGGTGATCCTTCTTCAGCAATGTTAGAAGTATTAGATCCAGAACAAAATCATGAATTCTATGATAATTATGTAGAAACTGAATACGATTTATCTCGTGTAATGTTTATTGCAACTGCAAATAATCTTTCTACAATTCCAGGTCCATTAAGAGATCGTATGGAAATCATCGAAGTAAATGGATATACTGTTGAAGAGAAAATTGAAATAGTAAAACGTCATTTAGTTCCAAAACAAATTGAAGAACACGGAATCACTAAAAAAGATTTCACAATTGATGCGAAAATCATTGAAACAGTAATTGAAGAATATACAAGTGAATCTGGAGTTCGTGGATTAGATAAAAAAATCGCCAAATTAGTTCGTAATAGAGCAAGACAGATTGCGATGGAAGAAGAAATTCAACCAAAAGTAACAAAAGAAGAATTGTTTGCTGTTTTAGGAGCGGGTAGAGGTAGAACTAAATACGATAATAATAGTGTTGCTGGAGTAGTAACTGGTTTAGCTTGGACAAGTGTTGGAGGTGATATTTTATTCATTGAATCTTCAATCACGAAAGGGAAAGGTAAATTGACATTGACTGGTAATTTAGGAGACGTCATGAAAGAATCAGCTGTTATTGCTTTAGAATATTTGAAAGCACACAGTGAT
>JAJTEO010000067.1 GCA_021300395.1 Fluviicola sp.
AGGTAAAAAACCTGGTTCTTTTTTACAAGGAAAAAATACAAATCAGAATACGGTAGCAGAAATTAGAAAAGCAGTAATACAAAAAGAGGAGATAGATGTAAATATTATTAATTATTCCAAATCAGGTAAAGAATATTGGTTAAATATAAATATCTCACCAATTTATGACGATAAAAATAAAATAGAATATTCCATAGCAATTGAGCGTGATGTTACAAAAGAAATAATTCAACAAGAAGAAAAAAGAATCGCTGACGAACGTTGGAAAATAGCAATTGAAAACTCGAATTATGGATTATGGGATTGGAATATTCTAACAAATGAAACGTATTTTTCAGAAGCTTGGAAAGAAACGCTAGGGTATTCCAATGAAGAGATTAAAAATCATGTTGATGAATGGACCAAACGAGTTCATCCTGAAGATATTATATTAGCTGAAAAAGATATTGAAAATCACCTAAAAGGGGAAACAGAATTTTACGAGAGTATGCATCGAATACTCTGTAAAGACGGTTCATACAAATGGATTTTAGACCGAGGAAAAATAGTTGAATGGAATCCGGATGGAAAACCTTCTCGAATGATTGGTACCCTCAATGATTTGACAAATGAAATAGAGAACAAACGTCAACTATTAATCAATCAAGAAAAATTAAAAGAAGCTCAATTTATTTCAAAAATTGGAAATTGGGAATTTAATGAACAAAAAAAACAATTGTTTTGGTCAGATGAAATGTATAATATTTATGAAATTGATAATTCGGTTAAAGATGAAGAATTATTAAATCTATTTCATAAAAGTATGAATCAAGAACAATTTAAAAATCTTGAATCAACTATTGAAACATCTAAAGTAAATAAAGAAACTTTTAAAATTGAAAGAAAATTAATCATCCATAATAAAGTTAAATACATATACGCTATTAGTTCACCATTTTATGATAATAATGGTAATTACATTGGTTTAAAAGGAACTGTTCAAGATATCACCGAAAGAAAATTAATCGAACAAGAATTTGAAAAAGTTAAAGACAATCTAGATACAGTCATAAAAACTTTAAATGAAGGAATAGTTCTTCAAGACAATAATGGATCAATCCTACATTGTAATCCTGCAGCGGAGGAGATATTAGGTCTCACATACGACCAAATGATTGGTAAGAAATCGGTTGATCCTTGTTGGAGAGCAGTGCATGAAGATGGTAGCGATTATCCAGGAGAAACTCATCCAGCAATGCGAACTTTAGCAACAGGTAAGTCGATACTAAATGATGTGATGGGAGTTCATAAACCAAATAATGAATTAACATGGATCAATATCAATGCAGTATTAATGCCTAATAATCGAGGAGTTGTTTGCAGTTTTACAGATATTACCGAAAGAAAAAAAATTGAAAACATTATTCATCGCAATGAAGAAATGTTATATCAGACAAATAAAATAGCTCAGGTTGGTGCTTGGGAATATAGAGCAGATCAAAGTGTGTTTTGGTCAGAAATAACTCGAGAAATTTTTGAATTACCAAAAGATTTTGAAACTCAATTTGATGATTTAAAACAATTTTATCCGAATAAAAATTTAGAATTATTATTGACTTCTTCAAGAAAAACAATAGAAACGGGTGAACCATTTGAGATAATACTAGAAATTGAAACCAATAATAAAAATTTCAAGTGGGTTAAATGCAAAGGGGAAGCAGAATATAAAAATGACCAATTTGTCCGACTTTATGGTGCTTACCAAGATATTACGGAACAAACAAAAGCTGAAATACAAATCACAAATAGTAAAAATCACTTTCAAGCATTAGTAAATAACTCTCCATTTTGCATTCATGAAATTGATTTAGAAGGGAAATTGATATCAATGAATGCAGCAGGTTTAAAAATGATGGGAGTTGATTCATTTGAAGAAATTAATCAGTCTTTATATTTAAATGTAGTTTGCACAACTGATAGACCTCGAATAGAAAATCTTTTGAAAAGAGCCATTCAAAATGAATCTTCTCGATTTGAATTTGAAAGTGTAAATGGTAGTATTTTTAAATCTAATTTTGTTCCAATCAATGATGAATTTGGCAAAGTATCAAGGTTAATGGGAATAACTGAAGATATTTCAGAAAAGCATTTTGCTGAGCAAGAATTAATCATTGCGAAAGAAAAAGCTGAACAAGCAAGTATTGCAAAATCAGACTTTTTAGCGAATATGAGTCATGAAATTAGAACTCCGTTAAATGGAATAATTGGTTTCTCTGATTTATTGAAAACAACTAAATTAGATTCTACTCAGGAATTATTCAGTAATACAATAATCCAATCTGCTAATTCATTACTTGGAGTAATCAATGATATCTTAGATTTTTCTAAAATTGAAGCAGGAAAGTTAGAGTTGGACATACAAAAGTCAAATCTTGTTGAAATTGCATGTGAAGCGATTGATGCCGTTACATTCCAAGCTCAAAGTAAAAAATTAGAATTACTTTTAAATATAGATACATCTCTTCCCTCCCATTTTTATTTTGATCCTACCAGAGTTCGTCAAATAATGGTTAACCTATTAGGTAATGCCATTAAATTTACATCTTTTGGAGAAGTTGAATTAAAAATCGAAACTTTAAAAACGAATAAAAAAGAAGCGAAAATACGTTTTTCGGTTAGAGATACCGGAGTTGGTATAGATAAACAAAATCAAAGTAAAATATTTGAAGCTTTCTCACAAGCTGATACATCTACAACACGAAAATTTGGAGGAACAGGTTTAGGATTGAGTATATCGAATAGGTTGTTACAATTGATGGCTAATAGTTCACTTCAATTAATAAGTGAATTAAACGAAGGCAGTACATTTTATTTTGATTTAGAATTAACGTTTGATAATTCTATCAAACATCATACTATTCAAGAAAAAATTCAAAAAGCAATCATTTTAACGGATTATTTCAATTTATCATCAATTATCAAAAAACACTTAAAACATCAAAATATTGAAGCAGAACTTATATTCAAAAAAGATGATTTTATAACTGAATTTCAGAAAATAGATGAAAGTGTTTTAATAGTTTTAGATAGTGAATTTGATTCTACAAAAGCTTATGATTTAATTGAATTGGTAAGTAAAAAAATAGAAAGACAACTCACAAAAAATCCAACTATTTTATTGTCAAGTTCAATAGATGACGATTACACATTTAATAAATGTAAAATATTAAATGTCCAACATCAGCTTCTTAAGCCAATAAAACCGAATTCAATTTTTGATAAAATTAATTTGATAGCAAATGATTTAAAAAATGGAAATAGTGAAAAGATAGAACGTTCTATTAAAACGGATAGCATATTACTCGTTGACGATAATGCAATTAATCGATTATTGGCTTCAACATTAATAAAGAAAATAGCTCCTAATTGCAATTTAATAGAGGCTGAAAATGGATTAGAAGCAGTTGAGAAATATAAAGAACATCAACCAGTGTTAATATTTATGGATATTCACATGCCCGAAATGGATGGATATAAAGCTAGTGAAATAATTATTCAATATTCAATCAATAACACTATCAATATCATTGCATTAACAGCTGAAAACAATCTAGAAGAAAGAAGGAAATCAAAGAATATTGGAATGAAAGAATCGATTTCTAAACCGATAAATCCAGAAGAATTAGAAAACTTAATTCAAAAGTATTACTTTAATAAATAAAATGAATGGTGAAAGATTTTTTAATTAGTTATTATTAATGATATTTTAGATTTATCAAAAATATAAGAAGGTAAATTATCGCTTTAAGAAATGTCAATTGATTTAATTGAAATAATAAAGCAAGTAACCGATACTTTTGAAGTAAAAGCAGAGGAGAAAAAAATAAAAATTCAACAAAAAAATTCAGTAGATTTTCCTTCTATGGTTTTAGGAGATTCTGTCAGAATATCACAATATTATTGAACATTTTAAGAAATGTCATAAAGTTCACTCCTAAAATTGGTTTGATCACTGTTGAATCATCCCAACTATTAATTGAGAATGATAAATTAATAATTAATCTAAAAATTCAAGATTCTGGTATTGGAACTCCATCTAATAAATTAGATGCTATATTTGAACCTTTTTGTTCAGACAAGTGAAGATACAGATCGAAAATTTAGTGGTATAGGACTTGGATTAAGTATTGTGAGAAAATTAGTAGAAATGATGAAAGGTAGTATTCACGTCGAAAGTGAAATAGGCGTTGGAACTACTTTTAATATTTCAAACATGCTAATTAATTATTTGATTTTTCGAAAAATTTAAAAGAACATTCAGAAGACGAGAAATTCAACTTCATCATTGTTGATATTAAAATTTTATTAGCAGAAGATAATCATATCAATCAATTAGTAGCGACAACTGTTTTACAGCAATTTGGCTATTCTGTTACTAGTTCTGAAAACGGAAAACCATAAATATAAACTCCTAAAAAAGAGATGTTTGAAACCATTTCAATAGACTTAGTTATACCCAAAATAGATGTATATGATGTAACTTTAGTTATCCGCGAAAAAACAATTCTATACCAATCACAGAATTAACAGCAGATGTGACAGCTCTTGTTATTGAAAAATGTTATAAAGTTGGAAAGAATTATTATGTCACAAAACCATTCGATCCAGATGACTTAAATAAATAAAATGAACATTTAATTAATCAAAAAATAAAAAATTAAATTATATTTACCTTATCGAAAAAAAATATGAAACTATGAAATTTAGATTATCTAAAAAGAATTACTCCAAAAATTAAATCATTTACTATTCAGATACAATTGCTTTTTCTTAAAGAAACCTCTGAAGCGATCATAAAAATAGACTATGCTATTAAATCTTCAAATTGGCTATAAGTTCACAAAAATTCGCACAAAATAAAACCTTAGTATTAACATCAGGACTTTATAAACGATTAATTGATAGTTTCTTCGCCATTTTTAAACATGCAAAACAGAGAAATAGACACATAAAATAGCACGTCATTTTTTAATTTCGAAGACGGAATGAAAAATGTGTTCGTCGAATTAGAAAAAGCTATTGAAGAAATGAAAATTAATTTTTATATATACATAAACATACTATGACTCATTGCAATTTAGACTTTATAAAGAGCATTAACCCAGGAAGTAACACATTTACAATTAAAGTGATTAAACTTTTTTTGAATGAAACTCCTAAGCATATTAAACAATTAAAATTCGAAATTGCAAATGCCAATTGGGGTAAAGTATATGAACATACTCATAAAATTAAGCCTTCAGTTTTAATGTTAGGTTTTCCTACAGATATGACTGAAGCATTACTAAATATTTTAAAGTATTCACAATCTGGTAAAAACACTGACCAGATTTACAATTTGTTTAAAGCTTTTGAAACTAAAATCAGCAGTATCTATTACGAATTAGATCAAGAACTTAAAAAACTAGAAAAATAATGGAGCTTTGTAATTTAACTTATCTTAAAAGTATTACTCCTGGTAATAATGCCTTTGCAATTCAAGTAATCGAACTTTTTTTAAAAGATGCAGATGATAATATTAATGAAATAACAAATAGTTGTTCAACAAATAATTGGTCTGAACTATATAAGAATGCACATAAAATCAAACCTTCAGTTGAAATGCTAGGTTTTCCTGCCGATATGAAGGAAGCTTTATTAAACATTAATGTATTGTCAAAATCAGAAACAAATATTGAAAAATTGGTTGATTTAGTTAACTTTTTCACTTCTGAAATTCATTCAATTCTTAAAGACCTTGAAAATCAACTTCAACAATTAAAATCTGAGTAACATATTCATTTTATTAATGCCAAATTCTACCTTATCAAAAATATATCATCTTCTAAATGAAATTCATCATGTCGAAGAAGAAAAACATCATTCGGTCATTAATGAAAATCAACTTTTAGAACTAGCTGAACAACTTTCACTAAAACTTTCAAAAGAAAAAAAAATAACAGATTCAATTATTTCTAGATTAAAGGAAAATAAGGAGATCAATGACTTTTTTGAAAACGAAGAAAATAATCAACTGAATAGCATTTTAAAAGCATTAAATTATTATCAGCAAAAAACGATCGAATTAAAAAATTTAAATGTTTCTCTAGAAAAGAAAAATTTAGAAGCTATTGAGCGTGAAAATCGATTAGATGAAGCGCAAAAGATTGCAAAAATTGGAAGTTGGGAAATTAGAATTGATACAAATGAAACAATTTGGTCAAAAGAATTGTATTCCATTTTTGAAATTACCCCATCAATTGAAATTGATTTGGTTCAGGAGTTTAAAAATAAAATTCACCCTGATGATTTAGCATTTTTTGAAAGTATGTCCTCTTTCAATCCTCACAATCCAAATTTCACCCAAGAATTTAGAATTATTTGTAAGTCAAAAGTGAAAACTATTCTCGCTACGATTTACTCAACTTTTGAAAAAGGGAAAAATAGACATACATTAGGTACATTTCAAGATATAACTGAACAGAAAATAGCGCAACAAAAACAGTTAGAACTGGAGCAAATTGAAACGACAAATAAGAAAAAAATTATTGAAGCAATTCTTTTGACTAAAGAAAAAGAACAAAAAAGAATTGCCGAAGAGCTTCATGACGACATAGGTTCATCCCTTATGGTCTTTAAATTTGCAGTGCACAAATTAAAAATTGCAGAAGAAGAGAAAAAAGATTTAAATAATTCAATTTCAGCCGTAGTTCAAAAAATAAGAACTATTTCTAACGAATTGTCTCCCAATATATTACAAGAATTCGGATTAATAAATGCCTTAAAACATTATTGTTCACATATAGAAAAATCCACAAGCCTCAATGTGTTTTTTGATACAATATTAGAAGACTCACCATTTTTAACCAAAGAGGAAGAAATATCTATTTATAGAGTGGTTCAAGAAGTGATCAATAATATCTTAAAATATGCTGAAGCGAACACTATCTATATTAACATAAATAATACAGATAATTTATTTACGCTTATCATTGAGGATGATGGAAATGGATTTATACCTTCAAAGGAAAATCGTTCAAAAACTACTTTAGGATTATTAAATATTGAAAGTAGAATAGACTATATTGATGGTACTATAAAATACAGAAAAAATGTACCAAAAGGAACAATTGTATTGATTATTAAAAAAACGTACTAAATAAGCAACTTTTTCTGTTCATTATCGTTTTAGTTATATCACAAGAATAAAACTACACATCAATATGAGACTATTAATTATATTAATCCAAATTGCGCTACCTCTTATTTGTTTTGGACAAATAAACAGTATTAATTATTTTGGTAAAGAAATCATAATAGATAACAGGGTTAAAGAACATTATTCAATTGAATATTTTAATGATTTAAAAGTAGGCAGTCCTGAACTTTTAGTTTATCAAAATTATTTTGTCCAACACGCTTTCAAAATCGTTGATTTAAGTGAAAAAGCAAAAGAAGAAAACTATATTAAATTAAGTCAAATTCCAAAAATAGTTGCAGAAAATTATTCTCTTGACTACTCTGGTATGATTGAAAAATTCAATATATTGAACTTTGAAATAGTCTTAAAAGATACCGTTCAGGTAATTGATTTAGAATATGATAATAAATTTATCATTATTAAAACAAAAGAAGATTTTTTAAATTCTTTTAATGATTATAAAGCTAAACAACTTAATTAAATCGCGATGAAAAATATTAATTTATACTTTCAAAAGAATGTTTTTTTAGTTGTATTTGGACTAATATTAACTTCATTAACTTTTGCTCAAACTTATACTTTAAATTCGGCTTCAAATAATACGACAGTTACTACTTGTGCTGGAACGTTTGTTGATCAAGGTGGAACTGGTGGTAATTATTCTGCAAATTCATCTTTAACAATTACTTTTTGCTCTGGAAGTTCTTCACGTGTTAGATTAGACTTTTCTGTTTTTAATATTGAATCAGGATTTGATATTATGACTTTCTATGATGGGGCAACAACAGCAAGCCCTTTATTAGGTACTTCTTCTGGAAATATTGGAGCAAATACGATTCAATCATCAGGCTCATGCCTTACTATAAAATTTACTTCAAATGCTACGACTCAAGCAGTAGGTTGGCAAGGTGTTCTTTCATGTAATCAACCATGTATTACTCCAGTTTCTATCGGAACAATTACAAATCAACCTTCACCTGTAAAAATTTGTCCAGGAGAAACAGTTAACTTTGATGGTTCAGCGTCAACTGTGGGAACAGGTTTTTCAATCGTAAATTACACTTGGGATTTTGATGATGGAACTACTGCTACAGGCGCAACTTCTTCTCATGTCTTCAATAATCCTGGTGAATATATAGTCCAATTAAATATTAAAGATAACAATGGAGGCGGATGTCTTAATACAAATAGAATAGACTTAGTAGTTAAAGTAAGTACAAATCCAACATTTGTCGGGACTACACCAAATCAAACTGTTTGTTCAGGAACTTCAACATGTTTAACTGGAGTCATAAACCCTACAACTTGGACTGATCTTCCTCCTACAAATATTTTTGGTACATTAGCTTTACCAGATGGATCTGGTATTTGTTATGAACAAGCAATTACTTTTGTAGAGTTTTCACCTGGTCAAACAGTTACTTCTGCTGCACAAATATTAAATGTAAATGCTAATCTTGAACATTCTTGGGCTGGTGATATTAGTATAACTATTATTTGCCCTAATGGTCAACAAGTAGGGGTTTTTAACTCTGATGGTACTTGGAACACAACTAGTGTTTCAAGTGAAAACTTCGGAAATCAGGCAGTAACACCTCCAACAGGTTACGATTATGTTTGGACTTCAACTGGTTCAACTATTGAAGCTTGGGGTGCTGCAAATCCTTCAAACACTACAAATACTGCAATTCCTGCTGGAACTTATGGCTCTGAACAGCCATTCACTGGATTAGTCGGTTGTCCTTTAAATGGAACTTGGAAATTAAAAATTTGTGATTTATGGTCAAGTGATGCTGGAACAGTTTTTTCATGGGGAATAAATTTTGCACCATCTGTTTATGCTTCTTTATCTAGTTTTACTCCTGTATTTAACTCAAATTGTACTGGAACATATTGGACTGGTATTAATGCCGCTTCTACAGCTGCAATCACTTCAACATCTTCTGATTGTAATCAGATTTGTGTAACGCCTCCTAGTGCTGGTACTTATACATATAAATATTCTGTAGTAGATGATTTTGGTTGTACATATGATACTACGATTACTATTACAGCTACGGCTGGCTCTGTAACAGTAAATGCAGGTTTAGATCAATCTATTTGTACTGGTTCTACAGCTACCCTAGTTGCTTCTGGAACTGCTACTACTTACACTTGGAATAATGGAATAACAAATAACACCCCTTTTACCCCTCCATTAGGGACAACTACATATACATTAACTGGAACTGTTGCATCAGGTTGTTCAAATACTGATCAAGTGACTATTACTGTAAATCCTAGACCCACAGTCACAGTAAACAGTCCATCAACATGTACTGGAACCGCAACAACTATTACTGCTACCCCAGGTGTTGCTGGCACATATAATTATGCTT
>JAJTEO010000068.1 GCA_021300395.1 Fluviicola sp.
ATCCGGATGCCATTTCTCAATATGAACCATATCCTCATCAAAGTGATTCGATAAATCAAAATTACTTAAACGATACTCCCCTGTTTTATACAATGTTAAAATTTTGTCGGTACCTTTAAATGAACCTAAGAATGTTCCTCTACCTTCATCGTTTAAACGTCCAACAACTGTATCGTACCATATTTTACGAGCGGCTAAAGTTGAACCACCCACTTCTTTTTGTGTAATCTTCTGAACAATTTCTTTCGTTACACGATTACCTGCAGAATTTCGTCCTTTGATTAACATATCTCCCATGTCAATATCAAAACGCAAACGCTTTAAATGTGGTCTTGGTCTCAACAATACACTGATCACCTCACGTTCACCATTAGGATGAACAGAGAAATACAACATTTTTGAACCTTTTGTCCCTTTTGATAAATCGTATTCTGTATCTCTCGTTATACTATTTACATAAAAACGTTTCATCATTGCTGGTCCACCCAATCCATCTTGGTAGATTAAGTGGTAAATTGTTCGTTTATCACCTTTTTTCCAAACATCTGCATGAACGATTCCTTTTCCTACAAATTTCTTATCCGAAATTTTGGTAATCATCATCTTCCCAGTTGCAAAGAAGATAATAATATCGTCGATTTCTGAACAGTCATTCACCGCTTCGGTTTTCTTCAAACCATAACCGATAAATCCTTCTTCATAGTCAACATATAATTTTTTATTCGCTATAATTACATTTGTGGCTGTAATAGTATCGAATTGCTTAATCTCTGTTTTACGCTCTTTTCCTTCTCCAAAACGTTTTTTCAAATCTTTGAAGTAATCAATCGCATATTCAATTAGATTCGCTAATTTCTCTTTAACAGAATTAATCTCCTCCTCAATTTTCAACAAATTATCATCCGCTTTTGTTGAATCAAATCGAGTAATACGAATCATTTGAATTTGAGTCAAACGCAACAAATCTTCATCGACTATTTCACGAATCAATTGCTTTTTGAAAGGGTCAAATCGTTTGTATAAATAGCCGTACAATGTTTCTTTATCACCATAGTGCTTGAAGTCAATATACATTTCCTCTTGGATAAAAATCTTTTCCAAAGTAGAAAAATGCCATTGTCTTTCTAATTCATCTAAACGAATTTCAAGCTCTAATTTTAGAAGATCAACCGTATTTTTTGTACTTGTTTTTAAAATCTCTGTTACACCTAAAAAACGTGGTGTATCTCCATCAATAATAGAGGAGTTTGGAGAAATAGAAACTTCACAATCTGTAAATGCATATAAAGCGTCTAATGTTTTATCTGGTGAAACTCCAGGAGTCAAATGAATAATAATTTCAGCATCAGCAGCTGTATTATCTTCAATTTTTTTGATTTTTATTTTCCCTTTATCGTTCGCCTTAATAATTGATTCGATTAACGAACCAGTTGTCGTTCCAAAAGGAATTTCATGAACAACTAAAGTCTTATTATCAAGCTTTTTAATCTTTGCTCTTACTCGAACTTTTCCACCTCTTAAACCATCATTGTAATTCGAAAAGTCAGCCATCCCCCCATTTTGGAAATCGGGTAATAACTCAACTTTCTTCCCTCTTAAATGATTGATTGATTGCTCAATAATTTCAATGAAATTGTGAGGTAAAAATTTACATGCCAAACCAACAGCAATCCCTTCTCCACCTTGAGCTAATAATAATGGAAATTTTACTGGTAATTGTTCCGGTTCTTTATTCCGACCATCATAACTTGTCAACCAATTTGTCGTTTTTGGATTAAAAACAACATGACTTGCAAATTTTGACAATCTTGCTTCAATGTAACGAGGAGCAGCAGCACCATCGCCAGTTAACGTATTTCCCCAGTTCCCTTGACAATCGATTAATAAATCTTTTTGACCTAATTGAACCAAAGCATCTCCAATAGAAGCATCACCGTGCGGGTGATATTTCATTGTATTTCCGATAATGTTCGCAACCTTATTGTAGCGACCATCATCTAATTCTTTCATTGAATGTAAAATCCTTCTCTGAACTGGTTTCAATCCATCATACAATGAAGGAACAGCTCTTTCAAGAATTACATAAGAAGCATAATCCAAGAACCAATTTTCATACAATCCACCAACAGGAACAATCGTATCTTCAGTCGGCGTCAAATCATCAGATGAATTTTCAATTGGATCTTCTGCCCCTTCTAAATTTTCATTTATTTCGTCTTCTGCCATCTTTATGAAGCAATTTCTATGTTACCTGAATCCAAATCATTCAATTCTTCATCATTTAATGCTATATCTTTTTCAACTCTCAAATTGTCGATGATAAAATTTTGTCTTTCAGGTGTGTTTTTACCCATATAATAAGACAAAATAGAATCAATCGAAGCGTCTTTTGAAAGTAAAACAGGTTCTAATCGAATATCTGGACCAATGAAATTTTTAAACTCATCTGGTGAAATCTCTCCTAAACCTTTGAATCGAGTAATCTCTGGATTTTTTCCTAATTCAGCAATTGCATCTCTTCGTTCTTGTTCAGAATAACAATAAATCGTTTTCTTTTTATTTCTCACCCTAAACAATGGAGTTTGCAAGACATACACATGATTACGTTTAATCAAATCTGGGAAAAACTGTAAGAAAAACGTCAATAATAACATACGAATATGCATTCCATCGACATCGGCATCGGTTGCAATTACAATTTTGTTGTAACGCAAATTATCCATATCTTCTTCTATATCTAAAGCAGCTTGAATTAAGTTAAATTCCTCGTTTTCATAAACCACCTTTTTTGTCATCCCATAACAATTCAAGGGCTTACCACGCAATGAAAATACCGCCTGTGTATTTACATCTCTTGATTTGGTAATAGATCCAGAAGCAGAATCTCCCTCGGTAATAAATAAGGTTGTATTTTCTCTTCTATCCTCTTTCAAATCTGTCAAATGCAAACGACAATCTCTTAACTTTTTATTGTGAAGATTTGCTTTTTTAGCTCTATCTCTCGCAATTTTACGAATTCCTGAAAGCTCTTTACGCTCTCTTTCAGATTGTTTAATTTTTCGTTCAATTAACTCAGCAACATCTGGATTTCTATGTAAATAATTATCTAATGCTTCTTTTAAGAAATCATTTACAAACGCTCTCATTGATTTTCCATTCGGCTCAATTTCTTGCGAACCTAATTTTGTTTTTGTTTGCGACTCAAAAACAGGTTCAACTACCTTTACAGAAATAGCTGCCACAATCGATTGACGAATATCTGAAGCCTCGTAATTCTTATTATAGAAATCACGAATTACTTTCGCAACTGATTCTCTAAATGCACTTTGGTGCGTACCACCTTGTGTCGTATGCTGACCATTAACGAATGAATAATAATCTTCACCATACGTTCTACCGTGCGTGAAAGCTACCTCAATATCATCCGCTTCAATATGAATTATTGGATACAATGGATCACCATCCATATTGTTCTCCAATAAATCTTTTAATCCGTCTTTAGATTGATATTTTGTTCCGTTGAAATAAATTGCTAAACCTCTATTCAGATAGCAATAATTCCACATCATTTTATCTAAATATGTAGACTTAAAAGCATGTTTTTTAAAGATTTGATCATCCGGTATAAACTCTACAAAAGTTCCATTTTGTTCATCCGTCTTTTCAATTTTTTTATCCTCTACTAATTCACCTCTAACAAAACTTGCTTCTTTTTTCTCTCCTTCTCGTACAGAATAAACACGAAAACTAGAAGCCAGTGCATTCACCGCTTTAGTTCCGACACCATTTAAACCAACAGATTTCTTGAACGCTTTAGAATCATACTTACCTCCAGTATTTATCTGAGAAACGCAATCAATCACTTTACCTAATGGAATTCCACGCCCATAATCACGAACAGAAACAATACCATCTTTTACCTTGATATCGACTTTCTTACCATTCCCCATGACAAATTCGTCAATGCAATTATCTACCACTTCCTTAACAAGAATGTAGATACCATCATCCGCCGAAGCACCATCACCTAACTTCCCAATATACATCCCTGGACGCAAACGAATGTGCTCTTTCCAATCTAAGGATCTAATATTATCTTCCGTATACTGATTTTCCGCCATTTAATTATCTTTTTGGAACACTAACAAAAATACTACACCTATCTTGATTTAAAACAAAGAGTTATCAAGAGTTTTGAACGATTAAATGTTGGATATTGAAGTAAAATAACTTAACATAAACTTTCAAACAATTAATTTCCAGCTCAAATATATATTATTTTTTGATTAAAATATAATCTTTTTTTATCTTAAATTCTAATCTTTTTGATTCGACATAAAATTATCAAACAAAAAAAAAGAGCCTTGAATTACTTCAAAGCTCTAAACCAATATGAACTATTTGATTATTAAATTTTATTTAAAACAACCAATAACGCATAAATAATACCTGGAATCCAGAATAATAACGAAAGGATTAAACATATTAAAACTTTTGTAACATCCCAATCAGTTGCTAATCCCACTGCTAAAAATGGAATTAAAAAACATAAAATCAAAAGTAATATCTCCATATCATCTATTGAACTATTATTCTTAACTGCTTTTTTAAACTCCAATTTAGCTTTTCTATGTGCGAATCTTGTATTTAATTTGTTCTCATGTTTTTGAGTTGAAACAACCTCAACCACCTCCACATCTAGAGATTTCTTGTTTGTTTTCAAAGAAACATTCTCATTCAATTCAACCGCATCAACCGCACCTGCATTAAACGTTTCATTCTCTCTTACCGCAACTTCATTATTTTCGCTTTTAGTAGAAACCTCAACTACTTCATCTACTTTATTATTTTCATTAACTGAAACTTCTGTTTCTGATGTTGAATGACTTTTGTTCCATTTCACATGAAAACCTGAATTGTGTAACCTTCTTTCAACTGTACAAGAAGATAAAATAAATGTTACCGCCAAAGCAATAAATGAAATTTGTTTAATTTTTTTCATAGACTTAAATTAATTAATTAACTGATTTTAAAGGATATTATTTAAATAACACCGTTAATTTTTCAATAAATATACAGATTATTCGAAATCAAAAGTTATACTTTTCCACTAAAACGTTATAAGAATTAAAAAAAAAGACAAATAGTTGAAATTCAGCAGCAATATAATAATCAAAATTATTATTTCACTTCGTACACATTCCCATCCTCAACGACTTCAACATTTTCAAAAATCGTTTTCGCCTCTTTTTCATGCTCTAGCCCATTTTCAAAACGAGCACTCAAATGACCTAAAAGTAATCGAGCAACCTTCGCTTTTTCAGCAATTTTTGCAGCATCTTTTGCCGTCGAATGAAATGTAGTTTTCGCTCGACTTCTATCTTTCTCTAAAAATGTCGCTTCATGATACAATACAGTTGCATTTTCTATGTACGGAATAATTTTCTCGTAATACATGGTATCAGAACAATAAGCATACGAAAATGATTTTTTAGGTTCAAGCGTATACTTTTTATGTAAATAAACTTTTCCCGTTAATTCATCAATAACATCTTCACCTCGCTTAAAGAACGGAATTAATGCAATTGATAATTTATCCTGTTTAAAAAGTTCACCTAACAATATTCGTTCTTTTTCTTTTTCTTTGATTAAAAATCCATTAGTAGGAATTCGATGTTTTAACGGAAAAGTATAAATCTCTATCAATTTATCTTCAAATAAAAGACCTTCCGATTTCCCATCTAAGGTTTTAAATTCAATACTAAAATCTAATTTAGCACCTCCTATTTCCAACTGACTTCTTATGATTTGCTCTAATCCTTCTGGACCATAAATTTTAATCCCCTGATCCCTTCCTAATAGATGCATTGTAGACAATAATCCTACTAATCCAAAAAAATGATCACCATGTAAATGAGAAATAAGAATATGAGTTATTCTTTGAAACTTCACCCCAAATTTGCGCATTTGAATTTGAGTCCCTTCACCACAATCAATCAAGATATGACGATTATTACAAATTATATATTGTGAAGTTGGATTACGCGAAAAAGTGGGTAAAGCTGCACCAGAACCTAATATCGTAACTGAAAAATCCAATTAAAATAAACTCAAAGCAGCCTCTTCAGTATCAACAATTATTAACACTTTGTCTAATTGTGAAATCTGAATCATTTTTAAAACACTTGGATGAAGACCACACAGAACAAACTTACCGTTCGTATCTTTACATAATCTATTTCCAATTAAAATAGAACTCAAACCTGAAGAATCACAATATTTCGTTTTAGTTAAATCTAAAATAATATTGTTTACACCATTTTTATTCAAAATAATTAATTCACTTTTCAGTTCCAATGAGTTTGCAGCGTTTAATTTGTCAACGTTGCATTTAATCACTGCGTTTAATTTATTCTGTATCGTTTGAAAGCTCATTAAATAGTGTTGTTTTTCCAAATGTAATAAAAAAATTATTGTCGTTCAATTTTTGAAGCTAATAAATAAATAACAGCCATTCTCACTGCTACACCATTTTCAACTTGCTGAAGAATTACAGACTGCTTAGAATCAGCAACATCACTCGTTATTTCAACACCTCTATTTATTGGTCCAGGATGCATCACAACAATTTCTTTTTCTAATGAATCTAAAATTTCTTTTGTCAATCCAAATTGCATTGAATATTCTCTTAAAGAAGGGAAATATTTTATATCCTGACGTTCCAATTGAATACGCAACATGTTAGCAACATCACACCATTCAAGAGCTGTTCTTAAATTATGCTCCACTTTAACACCTAATTCGTGAATGTATTTTGGGATCAAAGTTGTTGGCCCGCAAACCATCACTTCAGCACCTAATTTTTGTAAACAGTAAATATTTGACAAAGCAACTCTTGAATGAAGAATATCTCCAACAATAACAACTTTTTTTCCTTCAACCGAACCTAATTTCTCACGAATTGTAAACGCATCTAAAAGTGCTTGCGTTGGATGTTCATGAGTTCCGTCTCCAGCATTCACTACTTTTGCGTCGACTCTCTCAGAAAGAAATTTTGCTGCCCCAGGATTTGGATGACGCATCACCACCATATCCACTTTCATGGATAAAATATTATTTACTGTATCAATAAGAGTTTCGCCTTTTTTAACAGAACTACTAGCTGCACTAAAATTAACAACATCAGCAGACAATCTTTTTTCAGCCATTTCAAAAGACAAACGCGTTCTTGTTGAATTTTCAAAAAATAAATTGGCAATTGTAATATCTCTTAATGAAGGTACTTTTTTAATCGGACGATTAATAACTTCTTTAAAACTGTCAGCTGATTTAAAAATCAACTCTATATCTTGACGAGTAAGGTCTAATATACCCGTTAAATGATCTACACTTAAATTATCCATTTGCTTCTGGTGTGTACAAAACTATTTTGTCTTCTCCTTCTATTTCTTTCCATTCAACTGAAACACGTTCAGATATAAGCGTATCAACCGCTTTCCCAACGTAATCTGCTTGAATAGGTAAATCTCTTCTAAAACGTCGATCAATCAACGTTAACAACTCCACTTTTTTAGGTCTACCAAACGCCAATAAAGCATCTAATCCAGAACGAATTGTCCTTCCAGTATAAAGAACATCATCGACCAAAACAACATTTTTGTTTTCGATAACGAAATCAATATTTGTCACACTTGGTATAATTGGACGTTCTCTTCTTCTGAAATCATCTCTATAAAAAGTGATGTCTAAATTTCCACAAACGACCTCTTTTCCGAGAATTGCTTCTAATTGAGACTTTAAACGAGCCACAACATTAACACCTCTAGGCTGAAGACCTATAAGTACTGTTTCCGAGAAATCGTTATGTGTTTCAATGAGTTGATAGCAAAGCCTATTGAGGGTCAGTTCAAAATGTTTCGTGTTAAGAATGACTTGCTTTTCCATTGATACAAAGATAATAGGAATTGGAAATAGTCGAACAATTGTCAAAAAAAATATTTAACATTTTATGAACTAATATTTCAAAACCATTTAAGCGAGTTCTTCCACTTTATAATCAATCAAACTAACAGATAAAATCTTTTTTAAAATTTGAATTCTAAAAGTGTGTATATTCGATTCATAGTAGAAATGAAAACTTTTTTAGTAGGGAGTTTTCGGTTTTTTTTGGTTTTAGTTTACTAATTTCGAGTAGATAACGATTTACTCGAAATTAGTTTTTTTTATCTTTTTGCTATTAAAAATTATTATCCGCCTTTCTTTTTCGTCTGCGTATAACCATCTTTCACAAGCATATCAAAGATTTTATCCTTAAAATTTCCTTGAATTAAGATTTCACCATCTTTAGCAGAACCACCAACACCACATTTAGTTTTCAATGTTTTTCCTAAATCTTTTAAATCTTCATCATCTCCAACAAACCCTTCAATCAAAGTTACCTCTTTTCCAGCTCGTTGCTTTTTATCTAATGAGACATATAACTTTTGCTGATTCTTTGGAAGTGTTTCTAACTGCTCTTCATCCTCTGATTCATAATTAAAATTTGGGTTTGTTGAATAAACCACATTTATACGATCTTTTTGTTTCTTTGCCATTATCTTTTCTCAATTATAGCTGTTCGTAAATCATCTGTCACAATAGCATCTGGATCTTTCTTCATAGCTAATCGCGTTTCTTTTGGTGCTCGAATGTCAAAAATAAGTACTTTTTTATTTAAACTATGAAGCTTCGACACCTGATCTTTGGATATCCCTTTATTTTTAATAATAACACCTTCAGTTAAATTAGTATTTATTGACAAATATTCATCATACGTATTGGCTGAAAATAAAACTTTATAACCTTGATCAGAAAAATCTTTTAACCAATCTTCATTACTCAACAATACGAATACATTTTGTTTTACACTCTTCAATGGTTCAATTGAATTCAACACCGATAATATTAGTGCAGGATCCAAAATTTTATTTTGACATTCAGTATAATGCCTAATATCTAGAAGTAATGTTTTCGTTTGAAATTTAACGAAATCCAACGCTCTCAACTTAGTTAGACGCTCTTTATTAGAAGTTTTGTATTTTATTTGAGCCAATTCATTTTCAACCAAATCATAAATACAACCCTCTCCATTTGTTTCAACATCTAATCTTGTATCATGAAACAACCATAAATCTCCATCCTTTGAAAATTGAACATCAATTTCTACACCATCACAACCGTTCATTGAAAGTGAAAAGTCAACCGCTTCTTTAGAATTATCATGAAAGACTTGATTTTGTATTTTCAAACCTGTCGCACCATGCCCAATTAATTCACCTTTATATTCTTTCAGGTTTTTATTGCAACTGAAGATGAAAAAAAGTATAAATAAATATTTACAACGCATACCTCACACCAACTGTAATATTGTATCCAAGACAATAAGACGAAATACGTTTACCTATCAAATCACTATAAAAAACCTCATCCATCAATCCAATTTTACTAGATTGATAAAATTGAGTTCGAT
>JAJTEO010000069.1 GCA_021300395.1 Fluviicola sp.
AAAGCTGTTCCATTAAAATATAAAAATGGAAAGATAGTTCTGCTTGCTTTATCAGAAGATATAACAGAAAAAGTTAGAGTTCAAGAAGAATTATCTAAAAGTGAAATACTGAAAAACACTATTTTATCAAGTATTACAGATGCATTCTTTGCTTTAGACAAAAATTGGAAATTAACTTATTTAAATCAACAAGCAGAGGAATTATTTAACAAAACGAAAGCTGAATTAATTGGAAAAAATTTCTGGGATGAATATCCTGAAATGAATACGAGCCATTTTTATAAAAAATATTTAACGGCTTTAAAGGAGCATAAACAAATAGAATTTGAATATTATTATCCAGATTCAAAAAAATGGTTAAGAGTTAAAATTTATCCTTCAAATGATGGTTTTTCAATTTTTAATACAGATATCACTAAGGAGAAAATTGAACAAATTTTCAATGATTTGGAACGTTCAATGTTGGTAGAAAACAGTAAAGGGAAAAAGAGGTTAAACGAAATTTTTGATTATGCAATTAGAGTGATTGAGTCAGTATTTCCTGGAATGTACTGTTCAATTCATAAACTAAATGAAACTAAAGATAAGTTAATAAATTTCTCAACTCCTTCTATACCCAAGGAGATTTTAGAATTTACAGATGAATTATCTTTGAAGGAAGATTGGCCCTACACAGTTGCATTAACTAATCAGAAAAAAATTGTTTTACAAGGTATACAAAGTCAAACAAAATATCCAAAATTAAAATCTATTACAAGTAATACTCCATTAGTTTCTTGTTTATCAATTCCATTATTCACTATAGAAAAAGAACCACTTGGTGTTTTTACTGTGTTTTTTGAGAATTACATTTCAGATGAGTATTATCATTTAAAGTCTCTTAATAAAATTCAAGAAATTTTTAGAAGTATTCTTGAAAACAGAAAGTATGAAGATGAGTTAACAAGACTTTCATTAATTGCGAAAAATACGAGTAAAGCCGTATTTATTTCAAATTTGGATCAAGAAATCACTTGGGTTAATGATGCTTTTACTGATATGACAGGCTATAATATTGATGAAGTTTTGGGGAAAAATCCATTTGACTTATTAAATGGTTCTGATTCGGATAATACCACAATTGAATTATTGAAAAATCAAATTAAGAATAATGAGTTGATTACTCAAAACACGTTATTTCACAAAAAAAATGGCTCAACATATTGGTCAAGAATTACAGGTCAACCAATGTACGATGAAATTGGAATAATAAATCAATATTTTGTTATTCAAGAAGATATTACAATAAGAAAACTAGCAAAATTAGATCTTCAGGATTCAGAAAAACGATATAGAGCTTTATTTCATAGTAATCCTCAACCAATGTTTATTTATGATAAATCTACACTGAGATTTAAGGAGGTAAACGAGTCGGCAATAAATACCTATGGTTATAGCACTGATGAATTTAATTCTATGACAATGTTGGATTTGTTTGAAGAGCTGGATAAACAGAATTTTGTAAACAATGATGATAAAGTTAATGATCGAAATAATTTATTATTGAAATCTGAAATTAAAAATGAAGAGTATATCCATCACACCAAAGAAGGCAAATTATTAAATATTGAAATGGTTCGAAACGAAATTGTGCTTTCAGGTAAAGAAACAATACTTGTAATCATAGATGATGTAACAAATAAACGAATCATTGAAAAAGAATTAAGAAGAAGTAATGAACGTTTTTTAATTGCTTCAAAGGCTGTTAGTGATATTATTTGGGAATGGGATGTTCGAAAAAATAAATATATCTGGGGCGATGGAATTATTGAAGGATTTGGATATAAAACAGAAGATGAATATCCAACAGCTGAAAATTTCAAAGATTTTATTCATCCCGATGATTCCGATTTATTTTTTAAGAATTATATTTCATTGATTAAAAATAAAAATGAAAATTATTGGAATGCAGAATATCGATTTAAAAAGAAGGACGGATCATATGCAAATGTATTAGATAAAGCATATGTAATTAGAACAAGTAAGGGGATAGCAGTCAAAATAATTGGAGCCTTGAGAGATGTGACAGAAGAAAAAAATCATGAATCTGAAAAGGCAAAATTAATTGAACAAACTCAGGAATTCGAAAGAAAAAGATTTTCTATGGAATTACATGATGGCTTAGCTCAACAGCTAATCGTATTAAATTTATATTTATCTCAATTTGATGAAAATGAGCCTGTAGACCCTGTTTTACTGAAAAATTGTTTTGATGTTGTAAAAGCAAGTTTAAATCAAACAAGGTCTATGTGTTACAACTTGACTCCACCTGAACTTGAAAATGGATTACTACTGGCACTGAAAGCAATGTTCGATCGTTTTAAAATTTTAAATGCAATGGATTTTGTATTTGAATATCCCGATTGGTTGACGAATAATGATTTTGAAAATGTAGATGTCTATAATTTGTATCGAATTATTCAAGAATTTGTAAATAATTCAATTAAGCATGCACAGGGTAGTAAAATAGAATGTACTATTTCAAAAAATGAAACACATCTTGAAGTCAATTTAATAGATAATGGAATAGGTTTTGACCATACTTTAATCACCAATGGTTTGGGGTTAAATAATATTGAGAAACGAGCAAAATTAGCAAATGTTGAATGTTATTTAACGAGCGAAATAAATGAAGGGACTCATTTGAAAATTATTATTTAATAACAAAATGAATCTAATAATTCGGGATTATAAACAGTCAGATAAAAATGCTGTACTTCGTTTACTTCAGTTAAACACACCATTATATTTTGATATAAAAGAAGAACAAGGCTTAGTCTATTATTTGGATTATGAAATTGATAATTATTTTATTGTTGAATCTAATAATGAATTAATTGGAAGTGGTGGAATAAATTTCAAACTGATTGACGATAAAAGAATAGGAATAATAAGTTGGGATATTATACATCCTGATTACCAGGGAAAAGGGATTGGTAGAAAACTTTTAGAATATCGATTAGGGATATTGAAAAATGACCTAAGCTTAACCGAAATTATTGTAAGGACATCTCAAGATGTGTTTAAATTTTATGAAAATTCAGGTTTTAAATTAAAAGAAGTGATTTATGATTATTGGTCAGAAGGTTACGATTTATATGCTATGCAATTAGAAAAAAATTAGAGGCAAAACTCTAATATTTCTTCGCATATATATTCATTTCCTTTGATCACTTCCTCAATAGCTTTGTTTATTTCAGTTATAGGAGAGTTTTTGGTGACATATCCTTTAGCTCCTGCTTCCAATGCTTTTTTTACGTAAACAGGCTCATTGTGCATAGTAAGAATTATGATTTTTAGGTCTGGATTAGTTTTAATTAAATTTTGAGTAATTTCAATTCCATTTTTTGAATTAGGTAAATTAACATCCATTAAAATTAATTTTGGATTTAATTTCGCTATCTTTTGTTCGATTGACTCAGCATCATAAAGCAAGTGAATTTCAGAAAACAATTTACTTTTTTCCAATATCCTTCCCCAAGCTTGAGCAATCAGCTTAAAATCTTCTACAATAATTGCACAATTTGTATTCATTTTATTGAAGATTAATTGTTTACGATTAATTTTTCAGTTTTTAAGATGTGATCTTCGAAGCTTAATTTAATAAAATACGTACCTGATGATAAATTGTTAATTGATTGTGTTCCTTGTTTCCCTGAAACATTTTTATCTAATAATAATTCACCAACTGTATTAAATACCTCTATACGATCAACATTAATTCCATTCCAATTTACTACTGTGTATCCAACTGATGGATTTGGGAATACCATTGAATTAAGCAAGATTGTTGAATCTAAAACAATAGACTGATCCACAATTTCACCTGATTTGTCAAAAAAGCTTTTACAAGTGTTTTCTTTGTAATTTTTAGTGATCACTGCTGGTTGGAAACCTACACTGTAGCACGTAGGCATTAACTCAGCTTTAGATTGATAAATCATACTTTCTGCATTCGGACTTACAAATATTTGAGAATTTTTACCAGAACAATCAGAAAAAGTATTTGCATAAATTGTTGACAGCCCTTTATCATCAATACCATCTTGGTTTTTTAACTTCCCAGAATTTACATACCAATTATGATTTGATTCCCCAGTATAAGTGTTGCAATCAACAGTTGTATTAAGATTATCACCATCAAAGTAGTTAGATGCTGTAAAACTTCCGTCAAATGTATTCTTGTATATTTTAACTGAGTTTGCGAATGTATTGTTTAATTTAATTCCAAATACTTTGTCTTGTTCTTTATGGAAAGTATTTACATTGTTTTCAGAAATTAATAACGTATTATTTTCTCCTATTTTCATAGCAAAACTTTCTAACTCAAATGTTCCAGAAGGTTGAGAAAATTCATTTCCAAAAATAATTCCAGATAAGTGTGATTCTAAATTAATTGCTTGATTAACTTGATCAAAATAACTACTTGTAATTTGAATTGGACGATTTTTGTGATCATCATTTCTAGCAATCACTCCAAAAGTTAAATTGTAAAACTCATTACCTTTTGAATCCATATTTGTCATGTCAGTAGTAGAATCTGCTGCAACAAATATTGAAGAATTAATTGCATTAAGAGCTATCCCTTTATTTTGAGAGATTGTTTGATTATTTCCGAAAAATTTATTTTTGGTAACAATTAAATTTTCAACATTTTGTAAATTGATATACATTGGATTTACAATAGAAGAATCTTCTGTTATAAAAATCGAATTTGAAATTAGGTTATTTGAATTTGCGTTTTTATTTGATTTAATATTTAATCCTTTTTCATCATTGTAAAAGACTGATTTTTCGATAGAAAATTCACCATAAATCGTAAGCGAATCTTCATTTATAGATGAAACAACATTGATAGCAGTATTGGCATCATGAATACTTACGTCTTTCATTATTAACTTTCCTGATTTTTTAGAAGTCAAAATTGTATTTTTACTGTACAAATCATTATATAATAATTTATTATCCTTAATCTCTATACCTTCCCATTTTGATTTACAAACGCTTAAGCCTTTTAAAATAGTGTGATTGTCTATAGTAAGAATTGCACCAGAATTAATAACTAGGCTTGAAAAATCATTACTATTTTCTTTTCCAAATTGTATTTTTTTGTTGTTTATTGAATAAACGACATTGTGATCAATAATTAAATCACCTTTAATTTTGATTATTCCATCATTATTAATATCAACAAGAGATGCGTTAGAGTTGTTAATTTTCACACTTGATTGATAATCAAAATTCACGGTTGGTCCTGAGATTACCAAAGAAGTTTGTCCTTTACAACCTTTTGAGTCAGTTACGGTTACGTCATACGTTCCTTGATTTAAATTAGAAATCGTACTATTTGTGTTACCATTACTCCAAACATAATTAAAAGGTGCACTTCCATTTGACGCTGTAACAGATGCTTCTCCTGATTGACTTGCGCAGTTAAAATTACTTTCAGCAACTAGATCTAATGTTAATATTTGCTTTGCACGTGCTACAGCTGCTGCTGCATCAACTCTTCCTGCTCCAATTATACCAATGTATGAAGGGTTAATATTATCTATATTTACTGCAGATTCTTTTAATATTTGTTCGACTTGATCAACTGTTAAACATGGGTTTACAGATAATATTAATCCTGCAACACCAGAAACAATAGGTGTTGCAAAAGATGTGCCTCCAGCAGTTGCAAAAACCCCATTAGCATAAGCCAATTGAACAGCATAACCAGGTGAAGAAATATCAACAGTACTATTGTGTTGATGTGTTGCGTTCGGATTTCCAACTATTCTTTGATGATTGTCAGCTGAACTTATAGAAGTTACTGAAATGACGTGATTATATGCCGAAGGATAAACAAGATTGTTTGCTCCTCCACAAGTACCACCATTTCCTGCAGCAGCAATTAATACAACACCATTATTGTAAACTTCATCACAAACAGATTGACCATAATCGCTATATCCACAACTTGCAGCCCAACTAGCATTGATAATATCAACACCATCATATGTAGCTTGTAATAATGAATTATAGCCCATTGAATAAAGTCTTAAATGGCAATTTCCACCAACAGAACTTTTCCCATAACCATTATTAAATCCACCTGCAGCTTGAATTGCTACAGCAGTTCCATGGTTAACATTTGGATCAGTAAGATTTGGATCTGCATAATTTACTTTACCAACAAATTCTTGATGATTTAAATCAAAATTTGCATCAGAAACACCTATTACTACTGAAGTGTCACCTGTTGTAATGTCCCATGCTTGTTTAGCTTTAATTAGATCTAATGCCCAGTCAGTTGAGAAATTTAAATTATAATCATTTGGATCGAACATTGTTTCATAAACCGGAGCTAACTCTGGTTTTAATAATCCTTTAACTTTATTTAAAGATTGAACTAGCTCAACTGAATTACAATTACACTCTAATTCATATACTTTTTGAAGTTGAGGATTTTTTGAAGCTGATAATGCTTGAGAAACTTTTGTAATTGAAAATTGATTGATTAAACTTTGTAATTGGGCAGATGAAGAAGTTAATTTTTCTTTTGATTTTACAGGAAGAATCGAAACATCATTAAATGTCACCCATATTTTCTCATTTGCTGACTGAGAAAATGCAGACACATTTATAAATATAATTATAAGAATAAATATTGCTTTTTTCAGAGTGTATAAGTTTTTCATATAAATAACTTTAAATGAAGTTTTTTCAGTTCTAGTATTAGTTTTGATAAATTGTTTTCAAAACATCTTGTAACAAATATATAGAACTACATTATAGTATTAAATTAAAAAAAATATAAACTATGTAATTTATACATTCACACAGAGTAATAGGTAAGTATAATTGCTTAGAAGATTTTTATGATATCAAACATATCCTTTTTCTTTTGCCCAAGAGCTTAATTGAGCAGCATTTGGAATGTCTAATTTTTTGAGAATATTGTGTCGATGAGTATCAACTGTTCTGTTAGAAATGTTTAACATTTCACCAATTTCTTTTGAGGTTAAACCTTTTGTAATAAATTTAACTATTTCAATTTCTTTTGAGGTCAATTCCTTTTTTGCATTTTCATCGTTTCCATTCATTGCAGAAGCCAAGAAACGCTCTTTTATTTCTTCACAAATGTATTTTTCACCATCGAATACTTTTTGGATAGACTCAATAAGTTCTTTTTTTGATGAATTTTTAGTAAGGTATCCTGTTGCTCCAATTGTAAAAATTTTCTTTACAATAGATAAATCATCGTGAATAGATAATGCTATAACTTTTGTTTTAGGTAATTGATTGATAATGCTTTCAGTTGCTTCAAATCCTGAGCTACCTTTTAGATTGATATCCATTAAAATGATATCTGGGCGATGTCTATGAGCTAAAAAAAGTGCATCTTCTGCATTATCAGCGCATCCGCAAACAGCAAAATTAGAGACAGTATTTAAGATATTTGTCCATGCTTCAACAATCAATTTATGATCATCAACAATTAGAACTTTAATATTTTCAGGCATTGTAATAGCGTTTTTCTAATTTTTCAGTTAAGTTATTTAAAATTAAAACAACTTCGTATAATAAATGTACGAAAATATCTGACAAAAGATTCAAAAAGAATTTAAATATTATTTTCAGAAGTTGGTTTTCTAATAATTTCAATCCATTCATCAACCGATTTTGAATCACTAATTGAAAATTCACCAGATTTAGTTCTTCTTAGTTGAATTAATGTTCCTCCAGATTTTAATGCTTTTCCAAAGTCATGCGCTATCGAACGGATATAGGTCCCTTTTGAACATGAAATTTCAAAATCAATTTCAGGAAAACGGTTAGAAGTAATTTTAAAATCAGAAATATGAACAGTATTTTGTTTTAATTCAACTTCTTTACCAGCTCTTGCAAGATCGTATGCCCTCTGACCGTCAATTTGTTTTGCTGAGAAAATAGGTGGTACTTGTTGAATTTCACCAAGAAATGTTAATCGAACAGATTCTAATAGTTCATCAGTGATGTGATTTGTTTCAAATTCTTGATTGAATTCGGTTTCTAAATCATATGATGGTGTTGTTTTTCCTAATAAAATGGTTCCAGTATACGTTTTTTCTCCGACCATTATGCTGTCTATTAACTTTGTATTTTTACCTATACAAAGGATTAATAATCCAGAAGCTAATGGATCTAGTGTTCCAGCATGACCAACTTTAATTTTTTTAATCTTTAAAGCTTGTTTTATATTCCAACGGATTTTATTGACTACATCAAATGAAGTCCAGGTTAATGGTTTATCTACTAGTATTGTACTACCTTCAGAAAATTCTTTAATATCTATCACTATAGTATAACGTTAAACAACTTTTAAATCGTAACCACTTACTAATAAGATGATTAATATTAATCCTAGGATAATTCTGTAGTATCCGAATAATTTAAATCCATTTTTATTTAAATATCCTATAAAACTTTTAATTGCAATTAATGCAACAATAAAAGCGACAATATTACCAACAGCAAGAATTTTAATCTGCTCCGAATTTATAGTATTACCATCTTTAAAATAATCTAAAAGTTTTTTTGCAGTTGCTGCAAACATAGTCGGAACCGCTAAGAAAAATGAAAATTCAGCAGCAACTTGTCTACTTAATTTTTGGCTCATTCCTCCAACAATAGAAGCACCTGATCTTGAAACTCCTGGTATCATTGCTATACATTGAAAAAAACCAATTTTTAATGCTGTTAAATAGTCAATTTCTTCTTCCTCAAGATAAACAGGTTTATTAAACCATTTATCTACAAAAAGTAAAATAATTCCACCAACAAGTAACGAGATTGCTACAGCCAATGGATTTTCTAATAATTTATCAATATAATCACTGAATAGAAACCCAAAAATTGCTGCCGGGATGAATGCAATGATTAGTTTGTAGTAAAAATTAAATGATTTAAAAAATCGTTTGAAATATAAAACTACAACTGATAGTATAGCACCTAATTGTATAACAATTGTAAATAATTTGGTAAAATCTTTATCTGCAATTCCCATGAAAGAAGAGCCAATAATCATATGACCTGTTGATGAAACAGGTAAGAATTCTGTTAAACCTTCAATTACGGCAAGAATGATAGCATCTATTAAGTTCATCTGCAGTTTTATTTATCTTCTTCAGAAGAAGCTTTAGGTTTTCTCATAATAGAATACATGATCACTAAATATCCTAAAATAATTAGAAAAGGTGCAACTGTAATCCTTGTGCTACTAAACAATGCATCACCATCAAATTTATTAGGATCTTCTGTTCCACCACCTAGCATTAAAATAAATCCAATTACATTTATAGCTAATCCAATTAATAAGATTCTATAATTTTCAGGCCTAAAAGCGAAAAGAGGTTTTTTATTTTCCATTATTTTTTATTT
>JAJTEO010000070.1 GCA_021300395.1 Fluviicola sp.
TTACACCTGGTGCTCATCAAGTTCGAATAATTAATTCAATGGGATGCGATACAACAATTAATTTCTCGATTATTGAACCACCTCAATTAACTATGAATATTTCTCCAATTTCAGGACATTTATGTTTTGGAGATGGGCCAATCCCTATAACTTCAACTGTAACGGGAGGTGTGGCACCATATTCTTATTCATGGAACACAGGCGCTACTACGAGTGATATAACAGCTGGTCCAGGAACATATATTTTAACTGTTAGAGATCATAATAATTGTGGTCCTATTTCGATGTCATCTATTATTACTCAAGATGCTCTTCCAATAATGTGTAACGCAGGTTTCGATAAGAATGTATGTCGTCAAAATCCAGGAACTATTGCACTTCAAGGGGTTGTTCAAACAGCAACGGGAGGGATTTGGTCTGGAGGAAATGGTACTTATAATCCTTTTAATACTTCTTTGAATTTAAATTACACACCAACTCCAGCAGAAGTAGGACAAGGATTTATCGATTTAACATTTGTAACAACGGGAAATAATAATTGTTTGGCAGATACAGATATTGTAAGAATTAATTTTTTAAGTTTTGAAGAAAACATAGTATTAAATACTACAAATATCACTTGTAAAGGATTTAGTAATGGACATGCTACCGTAACTACTAGTGGTGTTTATAGCCCATCTACATTTTCTTGGGATAATACAGTTCCCACATCAAATAGTTCACAATTGAGTTTATCTCCAGGTTTACATCAAGTTAGAATTATTAATTCTATGGGTTGTGATACCACATTGTTTTTTACAATTACAGAGCCAAATCAATTGGTTGCTACTGTTGTTAATACAACAGAGAACTTATGTTTTGGTAATCAAATAGGTACAGCAGCAATTTCTGTTAATGGAGGAGTTGCTCCCTATTCATTTTCATGGAATACTAATCCTATCCAAACAAATGATACAGCTGTTGGTCTTGCTGGAGGAAGTTATATTTGTTCAGTTTTAGACGTATATAATTGTCAGACAAATATTGCCGTAGTAATTACTGAACCTCCAGTTATTCAATTGTCATTAAATTCTATTAATCCAAGTTGTAAAGGGTTTTCAAATGGCGCATTGGCTAGTATTACAAGTGGAGGAACATTACCATATCAATATTTATGGTCGAATGGAGCAACTTCATCTTCGATAATTAATTTAGTTCATGGGAATTATTCTTTAACTGTTCAAGATGCTCAAGGATGTATCGCTCAGAGTACTATGTCAGTAATAGATCCACCACAATTAGTAGCGAATATTACAAATGATACTATTATTTGTCCAAATTCATCATTACAACTTAGTGTTACTGCAATAGGAGGGACAGGTCTTTATTCTTATATATGGAATCCTGGCGGTATGCAAACACAAAGTGTAAATGTATCTCCTTTATCGAATCAAATTTATTCTTGTATCGTTCGTGATGCAAATAACTGTTCTGTAAATTTATCAACACATGTAGATATTAAAACATTTGATAATCTTGATGTAATTGCTTCAGTTAACTCAAACGAAGTATGTGCTGAGGATACTGTTTATTTATCAGCTCAATATTTAGGTTCAGATCCAACGGTTAACATTAATTGGGTGTTTTGTCCAACTTGCACAACCGATAACCCTCTACCTCAAGCACCCACTTCTGATACTTATTATGTTTTGGAAGGAATAGATAACTGTGGGATTGTAATTAGAGATTCAGTTCTTGTAACTGTATTACCATTACCGAATGTTTTAATTTCACCCTTATATGATAGTATCTGTCCAGGACAGATGGTATCTTTCCAAAGTGTTGGCGATAATTCCCAAAATTGGGCTTATACTTGGGATTTTGGAGATAGCACTTATGCAAGTGGTTTGAATCCTTCTCATATTTATTATGAAAGTGGAACTTATCCTGTCTTTTTAACAATAATAGACGGAAACGGTTGTCATGCTACAAATCATGATCAGAGCACAGTAGTTGTTTATCCTAAAGCTAATGCAGACTTTTTAATTTCATCTTATTCAGAAGATTTAATAAATCCTGTCTTTACCTTTGAAAATCTTTCAGTTGATGCAAATTCTTACAATTGGATTTTTGGAGATGGATTAACAAGTCAAGATTTCAATCCTACACATGAGTATTCAAAATATGGTATTTATGAAATTATTTTAGAGGCAAATAATGCTTTTGGATGTATTGATACAGCAAAACAATTTGTAACTGTAACGGCTTCTTATGCATTATATGCTCCTAATGCTTTTACATTAAATGATGACAAAATTAATGAAGTATTTTTATTAAAGGGGTATGGAATAAAAGATCGAAATTTCAGTCTTTTAATTTATAATCGTTGGGGTGAAGTTATTCATGAGTCAAAATCGATATACGAGCCTTGGGATGGAACTAGAGATGGTGGAGATGGAATAAAACTATGTCAAGATGGTGTTTATATTTGGGTTGCATTTTTTGAAGATGTTACAGGTGAAAAACATCGAAAAGAAGGCCATGTTTCTCTATTGAAATAAGTTTTTTTGAATGAAATAACGTTGATCAAAACATTTGTCATTGTGATTGTAAAACTCTTTTTCAAAAATAATTAATTGATTCAGGATTTTTATTGAGGCTTTATTTTCTGAATTAACGTCAGCTGTAATTATGGTAGAGTTCATATTCGAAAACCATATTCAATTAGTCCTCTATCAATTTCAGTTCCGAAGCCTTTTCCCCAGTATAATTCTCTTAATTGGTAACCTATTTCATCATTATTTTGATCATTTTTCATGAATCCACAGCAACCAATTAATTCATTATTATGTTTTACACAAATTGACCAGACTTTTTTATTAGTTGATTTCGTTGATTCAATTAACATAATTAATTCCTGATCGCTTTCAATTTTATTTAAAACTTTTCGAGGAAGTGGGTTCATCACTTTTGGATTGTTTTTTAGGTCGAAAAATGCATCGTTGTCATTTAAATCTAAACTTCTTACATGCAGTCTTTCAGTCTCAAAAATGATAGAAGATTTCATTATTTTAATTTCGCTTCTTTAAAATAGTTATCAAAAAACAATAATTGGTATTTAATTGAATTTTTCCAATATCCCATTTCATGTCCGCCTGGTCTTTCAACATAATCGTGCTTTATTTTTTGAGTTAACATTTTTGCGTGTAATTGTCTATTTACTTCTAAGAAAAAATCTTCAGTTCCACAATCTATCATAAATGAGATACTATCTTTAATAGAATCTAATTGATTCATAACTGTATTCTTTTCCCAGTTTAATGGAAACTTATCTTTACCGCCTAATCTAGAAGCAATTTCCCAATTTTTAGGAAAAGGTCTAATATCTACACCACCACTCATACTTCCAGCAGCTCCAAACAAATCCGAATGTCTCATTGATAAATATAATGCTCCATGTCCCCCCATGCTTAATCCACAAATAGCTCGGCCTTTTCTGTTGTTAATTGTAGAGTAATTACTATCTATGAATGTTATTAATTCTTTCGTGATATATGTTTCATATTTCATTTTAGGGTCAATTGGACTATCAAAATACCAACTTGAATATCCTCCGTCAGCACTTACAATAACCATATTGTATTCATCTGCTTGCTTTTTTACAGCAGGGAAATCATTTGGATATGAAGAATAATCACCACCAAAACCATGAAGTAAATAAAGTACAGGATATTCTTTCGTTGAATCTTTATGATATTTTTCTGGTAATACAACATATGCAGAAGTGTTTTTTTGCATTGCTTTACTGTATACAGTTACCTTTTCAATTTTAGCTGCATAAACAGTGTTTATTGATAAGATAATGAATATGATGAAGTTTAATATATTTTTCATTTTGTTTTTTTGTAATAGTCTAACAATAATTCGGCCATTATTTTATTTCACTTAATTTGAAAAGAATAATTTCCCGGATTAATTCATAGGGTATTTCATTATTTAATGGGAATTGAACCGAACCTTTACCTTGTTTATAATCTTTTAGTTTTGAGGAAAAGTAATTATGTGCTGAAGGTGTAGCATAAATTCCGATATGCTTTTGATAAGCGGCAAAGTAAATTACGGGTTGTTTTTTTAATTTAAACGCAGGCATTCCATAGCTAATTGATTCTTCAATGTTATTTTCTAATTCTTTAATAATGTTTTGAATTTTTAAAAGAATTTCTTGTGTTTCAATCGGAAATGAATAAATGTATTCTTCGATAGTTTTGAAGGTTTTGTTCATGTCGTTTTCCAGTTTTAAAATAAATAATAGTTATTATTATTCTATTTTTTGACGAAAAAAAAAGCCGTTTCTTTAGAAACGGCTTTTAAAATATTTAATGCTTATTATTTAACGATTGAAGTGAAATTAGCATCTTCAAATAATTTAATAAATTCTCTATCTTTAGCAGCTTTAGCTTTTAAAGAAGCATCTTTAGCAATTGCATTTTTCAAGTTACTAACTGCAACATCTGCTTTTTTAGTTCTTGCACCAACGATTGCTTTGATGTAATATCCTTGAGCAGATTCTTTATCCTTAGATCCATCGATTGTTGATGTAGCTTGATCAAATGATCCACTTAATACTAAAGCTAATGCTTTATTGAAAGTGTTTTCAGAACCTAAGTTAGATAAAGCATCATTGTAGTTACCTTCAATAATGTTAATGATTCCCATGTTATAGTTAACTTCAGAACCAGCTCCTTTAGCTTGAGCTAATAATTGTTTAGCTTTTTCTTTATCTCCACTAACACCAGCAACTGCAGCTAAGTTATTTTTAGAAACTGCATTTTCTTTAATAGAATTTGCTTTTTCGAATTGAGCTTTAGCCTCAGGCATTTTGTTTTGTAAGAATAAAATAGCACCAGCATTATTGTAAGATCTAATATCTTCTGGAGCAACTTTGATTGCTGCATTGAAAATGCTTAATTTTTCGTTTAAGTCATTTGTTAAAGTTGCAGCAAATAATAACTCTTCTAATTTTAACGTTTCTGGTTTAGATAAAGAAATTGTTTTTAATTCTTCGTCAGTATATCCAGTTTTGTCGTAAGTTACTGTGATTTCAGCACGACGTAATTTAGGGAAAATATTATCATCTAAATATTTAAATGTTTTACCCATATTACGCATTTCAGTTTCACGAGTCTCAGGATCTTTATGCATTTCTAATACACGAATAACTAATTGTTTTTCGTCATTATTCATAGTAGATTTTTCTAATTCTCTTTTGAAACCATCATAATCTTCACCTCTACCATTCAATGTGAAAATCTCAGTTTGAGCTTTCTCATTTTTAGCAGCTTTAGCTAAGTCAATTATAGCAGTTTTACCAGCAGCAGCTCTATCAGTAGATAATGAAGAGTTTTTACCAGTTTCACCTTCAGGTGAAGCGTAACCTGTAACAGAAATAGTTTTTAAAGAAATTTTTGGATCTGCTTGAGCTTTAGTTAACCAAGCTTGTAATTCAGCGATATCTTTTTCTTTTAATTCTGTTGGTCTAACAACTGATTTAGATTTCTCATAATTAACTTGAGCAGATGTAGATTCTTCAGTAATTCTGTTGAATGCATCTTTTTCAAAAATTACTTTGTAATCTTTGTTTACCATAAAAGGTGTAACGATTGTTGCGTCAGCGATTTTAATTTCACCAACTTGCTTTTTAACTTTACCTCCTTTAGAAACAGTTGCTGAAACTTTTAAATCAGTATTTTCATACTCAGATTTGTAAACTACAACATCGTTATATGAAACATTACCACCTGGTTTAAATTGAATAACGTTTCCGTTTCCTGTAGCTTTTTCACCTTGAACTGTTACAGATTTTAAAGCAGTACTTCCTAACATAGGAGTAATTTCAGCTGAAGCTTTTTTTCTAATTCCTTTTTCCGGGAATTTAATATCCACTTTTACACGAACTGAATCTCCGTGCATCTCTAATGGATTAGGTGTTACAGTGTATTCTAAATCTTTTAGAAGGTCGCAACTTGTAACCATTGTTCCAGCTAGAGCAATAAACGCAAAGCCTTTGATCGTTTGTTTTTTCATATTAACTAGTTGTAATTCTTACCAATTTTAAGTGCAATATTAATCAAATATTTCTTCTAATGAAAAAAATAGAAGAATTTTATTCAGTTTTATTGAGTTATTTTTAGTTTTAAGCTTTTTGTAGTTTTAACTAAAACTGAATTATCTATACATTTCTCTACTAATTCCGTTATCGAAAGATTTAATTTCGGATCAATAAAATCCGCTGCAATCTCTTTCATGGGTACTAGTACGAATTTACGTTCAGATAGTTTCAAATGAGGAATAATTATTTTATCTGATGTGTAAATTATTTTTTCAAAATAAAGAATGTCAATGTCTATAAGTCGTGATTCGTATGCTAAAGCAGTTTTATTTTTACGACCTATTTTATTTTCAATCTGCTGTGTTTTGAATAAAACCTCTTCTATTGTTAATGACGTTTGTAATTCTAAGCAACAATTGTAAAAAAGTTCTTCAGCTTCAAAATCAAGAGGAGGGTTTTCATAAATTGAAGAACAAATAGTTACTTTCCCAATTGTTTCTTCAATTTGTTCGATTGCATTTTGAATGTTTAAAAATCGATTACCAAGATTACTTCCAATACTTAGGAATACAGTAGAATCTTTATTTAATTCTTCCATTTAAAAGTGTTAATCATTTTCATTAAATCTTCTTTTAAATATACTAAAGAAGGTTTTAATGAATCATAATTTGGGACTGAATTAAAATAAACAACACCACTAACAAATTTTGTAGAGGAGTCGGTTAGATAAAATTGAAATGGTGAAGCAACATCTCCTTGCAATTCAAATATAGTTCCATATACTTTGTCTTTTGCTCGTATAATTTTCGAATCTTCAATAGCAGTTGCTTTAATCTTATGTTCATCAACTTTATCAATTGAATAATTCACATATTTAGCTAACGGTTCGACCATATCTATATATGAAAAATGTATAACTCCATTTAAAGGTCCTAAATCAATGTCTTTATGGCAAGTTGGTCCAGTATTATCTGTTACAGATTTTACTTTAAATAATGTAGAAACATCAAATGTATAATTACAACCATCATTGAAATGTATGTATTTATGTTCTGGTAAATCTAGACGTAAATATGTAGGAGGTTTTGGAACAGGAAGTTCATTAGATGAGCATGCCGTCAATAATATTCCAATAGAAATTGTTAAATAGAATTTATAATTTCTCATAGATCATCTTTTATTTTGGGTAAAATAACTTTAATTGTTTTAATTCTTCTTTTATCAGATGTTTCAACAATTAATTTAATGTCGTTACAAGTGATTGTTTCTTTGTTTTTCAATATTCGTCCAGCATTTTCAATCATAAATCCACCAAGTGAATCCGATTCACCCTTTAAATTTTCAAATTCTTTACCATCAATTTCTAGAATTTTATAGAAATCAATTAATGCTGTTCGACCTTCAAAGATATAAGTGTTTTCATCAATTTTTTTAAAGTCGATTTCTTCTTCGTCAAATTCGTCAGTAATATCACCAACAATTTCTTCTAAAACATCTTCCAATGTTACAATTCCTGAAGCGCCACCATATTCATCTACAACAATAGCCATGTGGACTTTTTTGCTTTGAAATTCCTTTAATAAATCATCAATTTTTTTATTTTCTGGAACGAAAAAAGGTTTACGTAAAAGTGCTTGCCAGTTAAATGAATCTTGATTGTTTAGATGTTGAAGTAAATCTTTAATGAATAATATTCCAACGACATTGTCTAACGATTCTTTGTAAACAGGAATTCTTGAATATCCACATTCCAATATTTCATCTACTACTTCTTTGAAATTTGATTCAATATCGATTGCGGCAACATTTAAGCGTTGACACATAATTTGTTTTACATCTGTGTTTCCGAATTTTACAATTCCCTCTAGGATTTTATGGTCATCATAAGAAGCGTTGTCTTCTTTTGTTAATGCGATAGCATGCTCTAATTCATCACTGGATATTTTAACACCTTTCTTTTTTGCATAACGATGAATAAATTTCGATCCTGAAACTAATCCCATTCTTATCCAAGAAAAGGGAGGGACTATATTCATCACACTTAGAGGTAGAGCGGTGAATTTGACTGTTTTTAATGCGTTTTTAGTTGCGTAGATTTTAGGGATAACTTCACCAATTAATAAAATTATAAATGTTATGACAAATACATCAATTAAAAACTTCAACGTTTCATTTTCTTTTCCTGCAGATGGTATCAAAACGTCTAATAAAGCTGACGAAATAATAACAATAGCAATATTTGCAAAATTATTTGTTATTAAAATAGTTGCTAGAAGATGCTTAGGTGTATCAATTAATTTTTTTGCAATTAATGCAGATTTACTGTCGTCTTTTTTTAGAGTATCTTTTTCTAATGGTTTTAATGAAAAAAATGCTGACTCAGCTGCAGACATCATTGCTGTGATAAGCAACAATATTATCAATAATAAGATTAAAACTAAATGGTTGTATTCAAATGCCCTGGCTAAGGGCTCGGTACTCGAAGGTTCTAATGTGTTCATTGATTTTTATTCGAAAATTAATGTGAATATAAAATTAATTAGTGAATTTTAGATGAAAAATAATTAAAAAGGTAAATCATCAACATCATCATTTAACAATTCATCCATTTTTGATGGAGCAGGAGGAGTTCCTTGAGATGTATATTGAGGAGTCTGATTTGTTGTTGTTCTTTCCCCTGAATCAGGTCTTGAAATAATGTTAAGTTCATCAGCTATTATTTCAGTTGTATAACGTGTGATGCCTTCTTTGTCTTGCCAAGATCTTTTTTTGATTTTACCTTCAATGTAAACTTTATAACCTTTCTTAAGATATTTTTCAGCAACTTCCGCTAATCCTCTCCAAACAACAATGTCGTGCCAATCGGTTAACTCTTTTTTTTCTCCTGATGCTTTATCTGTATATACTTCTGAAGTAGCTAAAGAAAAGCTAGCAACAACTGCTCCATTTTCCAATCTTCTAACTTCAGGGTCTTTTCCAAGATTGCCTAAAAGAATCACTTTATTAACGCTTCCTGCCATTTTTTTAGATTTTTATAAAACAAAGATATGTAAAAGTTGTATTCCATAAAAGGTGAAAAATTAAATGGGTTGAATTAAAGTGAATGGTCTTCAAGGTAGCGATCAATAACTCGAGGGAGTGGGTAATTATCAATTAATGATTTATCAATCTTAGTCCAATTATGATCTATTTTTTCTGGCAATTTATTGAACTCGTAAAAAATAGTAAATATTCGTTGATGAGATAGAATGTGATTAATAGGTTTAC
>JAJTEO010000071.1 GCA_021300395.1 Fluviicola sp.
CCAAATGAATTGAAGTTAGAAATAAATAAATTAAACATTGCTAACGCTTTTTTAATTAATAATCCTGCGGATTATAGAATTGATTACCGTGTTTTTCCAAAACCTTATCCTGTTGAAAATATCAACTTCGATAAAAATAAAAATAATTGGAACTATGAAGTTTCTGTCATAAAAGACCAACAAAACAATTATAAATCATTTGACCCAAGAGAATTTCAAGAAAAATATGAGATTGAAGAAAATAATCATAAATCAATTTATTTTAAATCCTATCAATTAGATATTCGAGGAAAAAAATGTGATCCTAAAAAAGTTATTTGTAAAATCTATTCAAAAGAAGAATTAGATACACCAAAAGAAAATGAAATAATCAATTTCTCTAATATATTGATTACAAATAAAAGAATAACAGATCGATACATTTATGGCGGGAACTATTATCAAAAAGAATACAAAGCAAATTATGCTCCTAAAGTTTACGATTGGGTTAGAAATAAGAAATTCAGTGCGATTCAAAATTCAATTGATGAATTCAATGCGATTTGTTCAAAGTACACGATTGATCATCAGATAAATGCAAAACATATTGTTCGATTTTTAAAGTACAAGAAGTTTTTAAATTTCAAAACGTCAATCGTTAAGTCTTATGAAGATCGTTTTTCAAATTACAACAAACAAGATGAAATAAATCAAATCGAATCAGTTTTAAAACGTAAAAAAGAAACGATAAGATACATGGCGACTCAGCATGTGTATTTCTATGACAAAGCTTCATTGGAATCCATATTTATTAATTTCAAGATATCAGAAAAAAGTGTATTCCAGGAATATAGCTTATTGATTTTTGCATTTATTTCCCTATTCTTAGTTTGGCTATTTATCTGCTTTGAATTTACAGTGATTAAAAGCTTCTTGATTAGCATTCCTGTTGCAGGAGTTATAATCATCATAAATAGCTTGATTGTAATTTACTCGCATTCCTTCGGGAATAGTGATGGCTCTTTCCTAATATCTTTTGTCATCACCGGTTTAATAATTATTATTTTGTCGATAATAAGTGTCAATTCTTCATTTTTTAGTAAAAAAATCACAACACTCTTTATCAATCTACTCTATTTATTAGCCCCAATTTACATTATGTTATGCGTATTATTTTACAATGAATTAACAAGATGGATACAAGTACAAACTCCTTGTTACGGTTTTCAAAGAGAAAGTAGAGATTCTATATTAATGAATCCAAACCTATTTTTTATGTATTCTGTAATTGGAATTCTAGGCTTCTTTTTTATTCTACGTAAATGGAAATCTAAAGCAGAATAAAGTCAAAATGGTTTTTTAAAAAAACTACTCATAACTTAAACGATTAATTTTGTAATTTTACAATTAATGCTCTTTTATACAACTCATATTAATTCTGATAAAAACGCTAAATGGGTTGTCTTCATTCATGGAGCTGGCGGAAGTTCTTCTATCTGGTATAAGCAAATCAATTCTTTTCGAAAACATTTTAACCTGCTTTTTGTAGATCTCAGAGGTCATGGCCAAACAGAAGTGAAAGAGCATATAAATACAAGCAAAGAATATTCATTTGAATCCATTTCTCAAGAAGTTTTTGATGTTCTGAATCATCTAAAAATTGACAAAGCTCATTTTATTGGTGTCTCACTAGGAACAATACTAATTCGTAAAATGATTGACATGAATCGCCATCATATATATAGTATTATTATGACTGGTGCGATTATTCGCTTAAATCGAATTTCTAGGTTTTTAATTTGGGGTGGTAACATTTTAAAAAATAGTGTCCCTTATTTGTTTTTATATAAACTCTTCGCCGTGGTGATCATGCCTCGTAATAATCATAAAAAAGCGAGAGAAATATTTATAAGAGAAGCGAAAAAGTTAAAACAATCAGAGTTTTTACGTTGGTTTGGCATGACTAAAACACTCAACAAGGAACTAAAAGCCTTTGAAAAAGAAACACATTTAGTACCAATCCTTTTCATCAGTGGACGACAAGATCATTTATTTATAGAAGATGTAAAAAAAATGGCTGATAGAGAATTGAATGGTAAATTAGAAATCATTGAAAACTGTGGTCATGTTGTAAACATTGAAAAAGCAGAACTATTCAATGAACTATCTATTGAATTCTTATTAAATCAAAATAGATTTAAATAATAAATCTTTTAGAAAGGAATTCACAAAATCTTTTTGATTTAATTCATTTACATCTGTCAACTTCGGTAGATTATCTGCAAAAAACTGTTGCTGATGAGAAGACTCTATTAAAGTAGTAGTTAGTGATTTAGGGAATTTATAATTTGGATTATATTCAGCAATTAAGTCTGCTATTTTTGAACAAAGATCCTTATAGGGTTTAAATACTTCATCTTTATTTATTTCTGAAATATCTTTCACTAAATAAGCCTTACTACTTTCAGAAATAACAATTTGATTTAGGAATTTTTTATTGTAATCAAATTTTCCAGAATTAACAGGTAAATCTGAAGTCAACAAATCAATCACGGCAATTAACTTTATTTCAGGATTATCTAAATTTTGTAATTTAAACATCACCAAAAACTCCATATAACTCCAGTACCAATTCAAAATATACAATAATAACTTATGTTTATTTTCGAAATATCGATAAATGGTTGCTTCCGTAGTTTGAATTTCAATTGCTAATTTCTTAAATGTAAACTGCTCAAAACCTAAAGTATAGATTAAGTCAATGGCATTTTTAACTATCTGTCTTCCCAAATCAGTATTTTCTGGATCCTTGACAAATAATTTATTATTTACATTAAAAGAAACTTGAAAATCCATTTTCTATTTTTTTTACAAATGTAGTAAAATGATTCATAATAATAGCAAAACAATATTTTAAAATATTTTAACAATTAAAAATGATAGTATTACTACCATCTCAAAAAGTATTGTATATTTGTTAAAAAAAATTAACAAGATGGATTCATTTTCAAAATTATGGCAACTGATTTTAGGTGAGAAAAAAGAAATTGGTTCAATTTACTTTTACGCAATTTTAAATGGATTCGTACAATTGATGATTCCAATTGGTATTCAGGCGATTATAGGTTTAGTTCTTGGAGGGACAATGATTACTTCAATGTACATTCTTATCTTTTTGATTGTATTTGGAGTACTTGCAGGTGGTTTAATGCAAATCAATCAAATGAAAATCATTGAGAAAATTCAACAAAAAATATTTACAAAATATGCTTTTGCATTTACAGATAAACTAGAAAAAATTGACATCAATAAAAATCACAATGGTTATTTACCAGATAAAGTAACCAAATTTTTTGATGCAATCAACCTTCAAAAAGGTGTTTCTAAAATTTTATTAGACATTCCAGCAGCTACAATTCAAATTGTATTTGGTTTGCTTCTTTTAATGATTTACCATAATGCTTTCATCGTATTTAGTGTCTTTTTAATTGTAATACTTTGGTCAATATTAAAATTTACAAGCAAGAAAGGATTAACTACAAGCTTAACTGAAAGCAAATACAAATATGCTGTTGCAGGTTGGATTATTGAGCTAGCAAGAAATATTAATTCTCTTAGATTATCAAAAAATGATGAATTTAATTACAATCGAACTGATAAAAACTTAGTAGGATATCTTCAAGCAAGAAATAACCATTTTAAAGTATTGATGCTACAATACAAGACGTTAGTTGTTTTTAAAGTAGCTATTACAGCTGCTATGTTAAGCGTAGGAACTGTTTTATTAATCAATCAAAAAATAAATATTGGTGAATTTATTGCATCAGAAATCGTCATATTAATGGTAATCGGTGCTGTTGAAAAATTGATAAGTAGTCTAGATGTAATTTATGATATATTAACTGCGATTGAAAAATTAGACAGTGTTTTAGATTTGAAAAATGAAAAAACGGGTGAAATCGAATTAAAAAAAGATGATTTAACAATATCATTAAAAGATGTTTCTTTCCAATATGAAAATGGAAAATTAATTGTTTCAGATATAAATCAAACAATTAATAAAGGCGATAAAATTTGTATTTATGGAGAACCACAAGTTGGTAAGTCTACATTATTGAAAATATTAGGTTTTCATTACCTTGACTACAAAGGGAATTTATTGATCAATTCAATTCCACAAAAAAACTATTACTTGAATTCGCTTCGTAAGGCAACATCTTACTTCTCAATAAATAACAATTTATTTCTTGGAACACTTTGGGAAAACATTTCATTAGGAAACAACCAACTTGATCACAACGAATTAATTAAAATAACACATGAACTTGGTTATGATTCAATATTGAATGAATTCAATCAAGGATTTGAAACGATCATTGAACCAGAAGGGAATGCAATTTCTAATTCAACAAAAATTAAAATACTAATTTTAAGAGCAATTGCAAATCAATCGATTTATACCTTATTAGATGAACCGTTCAAACATTTAAATGAAGACGAAACTGATAAGTTAATTAATTACATAAATACTCAAAAAGACAGTACTTTTATTGTAACTACAAAAATTAAAAATATAGCTCTACAATTTGAGAAAAATTGGGAAATTAAAAATGAAAAAATCATCCAATTAAATAAATAAGTGATGGAAAAAATCATTAAAAATAAAAAAGACTTAAAGGCGTTAGATTTAATCTATCGCTATGACAAGGAAAGTAAAATCAAATACTGGTTCATTGGAATCATTGGCTTTTTAGTGATTGTACTTTTTTTACCATGGACACAAAACATAGCTACAAAAGGTTCCATTACAACGTTACATCAGGAACATCGCCCGCAAGAAATACATTCTCCAATTCCAGGAAAAATTGTAAAATGGTATGTAAAAGAGGGTGACTATGTAAAAGCTGGAGATACGATTTTAAAATTAACTGAGATAAAATCAGATTATCTAGATCCAAATTTAGTTAGTAGAACACAACAACAAGTCGATGCTAAAAAAGGAACCGTTGATTTTTACAAGAGCAAAATAAAAACGACTGAGAAACAAATTGTTGCAATTGAAAATGCAGGAAAATTAAAAATTGAACAATTAAAAAATAAATTAGGTCAATTAAACAATAAATTATTAGCTGAAAAAGCAGAATTTGAAGCAATTAATAATGAGTCAAACATTGCTAAAGATCAATTTGAGCGACAAGAAAAAATGTTCGAACAAGGATTGGTTTCTCAAACTCAATTACAACAACGAATCGTTTCTTACCAGAACATTTTGGCTAAAAAAACGATGATTGAAAACAAAATCGCTCAAACAAAACAAGAAATACTTAATATTCGAATTGAACAAAATAGTGTCGATCAAGAATATACAGAAAAAGTAAACAAAGCTGAAGGTGATAAACTTCAAAGTTTAGGAGCAATTTCTACAGGAGAAGGCGAAATTGCGAAATTGGAAAATCAAGTTACAAACTATACGATTCGTAATGGTATGTACTTTATACTTGCCCCTCAAGATGGTCAAATTGTACAAGCAAAAAAGACCGGAATCGGTGAAATTTTAAAAGACGGCGAGCGAATCGTAGGTATTGTTCCAACTAGAGTTGATTACGCTGTAGAAATGTATGTTAGACCTGTTGATTTACCATTGGTTCATAAAGGTCAAAAAGTTCGTTTTACATTTGATGGTTTCCCTGCTATTGTCTTCAGTGGTTGGCCTAACAATAGTTACGGAACATTTGGAGGTAAAATTATTGCCTACGAAAACACGATTAGTCCAAATGGTTTATTTAGAGTTCTTGTAGAGGAAGATTCAACAGATCGTAAATGGCCTAAACAATTAAAATTAGGAAGTGGATCCCAAGGAATCATTTTATTACACGATGTTCCAATCTGGTATGAATTATGGCGAAACATAAATGCTTTTCCGCCTGATTATTACGAAACGGAAAAGAGTTCTAAAAAGGACAAAGAAAAAAAGAAATAATTGAACGCATATAATCCGAATGATATGAAAAATCTACTTTATAGCTTAAGCATACTTTTCGTTTCGGCAATGAGTTTTTCTCAAAAGATCGAACAAACTTTAAATGCTGAACAAGTATTAGCTATTGTTCGTCAATATCATCCGATTGCAAAACAAGCTACGATTCAAATTAAGAAATCAGAAGCTGATATCATTATTTCAAAATCAGGATTTGAACCTATTTTTAATAACTATTCAGCTAAAAAAACAGTTGATGGGAAAAACTATTATGATTACAATTCACCTGAAATAAAAATCCCTACTTGGTTCGGTATAGAATTATCAGGTGGAACGGAAAGACTTTCAGGAAATCAATATGACCCAAGTGAAACAATTGGTAAAACAAGTTACGTTGGAATTAGTGTTCCTCTGGCTAAAAATCTATTATTCGATAAAAGAAGAGCAGCTTTAAAACAAGCAAAAGTATTTAATTCACTTGCTATCAATGATCAAAAAGCAATATTGAATGATTTATTGATGGATGCAATGGAAAATTATTGGGCATGGGTGAAAGCTTATCAAATCTACGAAGTAATCAAACAAAATTTAGTTATTAGTCAAAAACGTTTAGACCTTACAAAAAAATCATTTATAAATGGTGAACGTCCTGCAATTGACACTGTTGAAGCTTTAACTCAATTACAAAGCAATGAATATGAACTCAATAAATATTGGTTAGAATTTCAAAATGCCGGTTTAAGTCTTTCAGCTTTTCTTTGGACAGAAAATGATACACCATTTAATCTGCCTGAAACTATAATTCCTCAATCAGGATGGCAAGATGAGAAAATGATGAGTCAGTATTCATTCAATTTGACGGAATTAGTTGAGAAAGCAAAAGCAAGTCATCCACAATTGTTAATGTACGACTACAAATTAAATTCGTTGGCCATCGAAAAACGATTGAAAAAACAAGAATTATTGCCAAAGATTGATTTGAGATACAACCAACTAGGAAAAGGCTATGATTTGTATCAAACAGCGACCACTCCACTTTTGATGAATAACTTTCAATACGGAATTAAAATGGAAGTACCTTTGGCTTTATTTCAAGGCAGAGGTGAATTCAAAAAAGTGAATCTAAAAATTCAAGAAACGCAATTAGATCAAAATCAAAAACGTTTGCAAATTGAACTGAAAGTAAAAAGCTATTTCAACGAATTAGAAAACTTGAAGAAACAAATTGAATTACAAACAAAAAACTATGCAAATTACGAGCAATTAGTCAATGCGGAAGAGATTCGATTTGCAAATGGTGAAAGTTCTTTATTTGTCATCAATAGCCGTCAAAACAAAGCTTTAGAAGCACTTGAAAAATTAATCGAAATCAAAACAAAATATTACAAAACAGTAGCTGCTTTACAATGGAGTGCTGGGTTATTGAATTAAACTACTTCAAATGTTTCCTCAACGAAACCAAATGCAATTTCAATATACTCGCCATATTATTGTACTTCAAATAACGTTGATCATTGTGAAATTGTGCTAATTCCTTTTTTAATTGGTCGATTTTCTTTTTAGTTGAAAGTTCTTCCTTCATCATTGTGTCAAACAAATCTTTCAAAACATAGCGAGAATGCTTGATTCTTCTGGCAATTCTCGAACGTTCTTCTATTTGATATTGATTGATGGTTTGAGGATTCAACAATTCAGTCACTAATTTCACCAACGGATTATTCTCTTTGTAAAATTGAGGTAAATATATTTTCCGTTTCCCTTCATAACATTGTTGATCAAAATCGATTGCCCTGATTCGGTATTGAACATCGTCAAAATCATGCGTTATTTCTACCACATAATTATACGAGCGCATATCTCCTAAAAGTGTGTAAAAACAGCGTTCATTGAACTTGATAAACTCTTTTGCTAAACGAGTGTTATTGGTTTTAGGGTGAAACAATTCTGTTTTTATAAAATCATCTCCAGGAATACCCGAAATATGTTCTTCAATCAACGTATTTTCATCAACAAAATAAGTAATCCGATTCGGCGAAAGAATATCTTCCATTTCTAATCCGAAAATTCTGGAAAGATCTGTTCTCTTCACATAGAAATAATCGTAATTATCATTGAAATTATTGATGATTTTAATACGAAATGGATTCGAATTTCCGAACAAACAAAAATCAATTCGATCGACACGTAAATGCTCAATTACAGAAACATCTCCTTCTGTTTTCAATAACGAATAAACGTAACATAAATCTTTATTAATTTGTTGAAATTCATCTTGCGGATACATCACTGAAATCCACAAAGTATTTCCTACAGGAAAAGAATCTGTATACTGTAATAATGAATCATACGAAAGCGGTAACTTCTCCACCCTTCCATACTTCATCAAATACCGATTAACATTCTCCGTAATCGGATAACATTTTTTCTTGTGAGAGATGTTGTTCATAGGCTAAAATTAATATTCATCAGGCAATTAACGCTTAAATTTTCGATTTTTATTAAAAGAAAATAAACTTAGATTTAACATTCCAATCTACATATTATTCCTAAATTTAAATAAAAAACCATGATTAGTTTAAAGAGCATTCAAACCGAAGTCGACGCAAGTTATTTATACAAAGTTCTTTCTGAAAATGAAGAAGATGAAAATGTAGCAAATGTATTTCGTCAAATGAGTGAAATCGAAGAAAGTCATGCAATTGCTTTTTTAAGTAAAAACAATTTAGATATATCTCACCTACCAAAACCTTCTAAAAGAGCAAAAATATTGAATCGAATAGGCCGAATTTTAGGATACGATTATGTGCTTGGAGTTCTATTAGATACTGAGAAAAGTCTTTCTAATTCCATTTTATCTTCTCGTAAAAAAAATAGTTCAGCAAATTCGATTTCAGATACCGCTCACGTTACGATTTTAAAAAATATACTCAATAACAATACAAACATTTCAGGTTCTAATTTAGCTCGCTTTGAAAAAAGACATCGTTCAGTTGGAGGCAACGCATTAAGAGCTGCAGTTCTTGGTGGAAATGATGGCTTAGTTTCTAATTTCAGTTTAATCATGGGAATTGCTGGAGCAAGTAGCGGACAAAAAGAAGTGTTATTAGCAGGATTAGCTGGACTTTTAGCTGGTGCATTATCGATGGCATTAGGCGAATGGATTTCAGTGAAAAGTTCTTTGGAATTATACGAAAACCAAATGGAATTGGAAATGGAAGAGTTAGAAGCCAACCCTGAAGGTGAAGAAAAAGAACTCGCATTAATTTACATCTCTAAAGGAATAGCTGAAGACCAAGCTAGAAAACTAGCAAAAGAAATTATTGGAAATAAAGAAATGGCGCATGAAATCTTGATCAAAGAAGAATTGG
>JAJTEO010000072.1 GCA_021300395.1 Fluviicola sp.
ATTTATTATCAATAAACAGTGCATTTTTATTAGGATACAAAATGCAATTTTCAAGAAAATTACTTGCGATAGAGTTCATTAATAATTATAAATTATACTTAAACAAAAATAGGTGTTTTATTTTAATCTAATTTAAGCTAACCATTTCCTCTTTTTAAACGTCTTTAAAATAAAGAGTTAATTACTTTTTCTTATTAATAGAAAAATCATTAACATTGTAGAATAAACTATAAATAAACTATGAAAGTAACAGCATTATTTCTCCTAGGAATATTATTTGGTATCAATGCGTATTCCCAATCAAACTCCTCTACTGTTCTAACTTGTACAGATTTCCACATTACTAAACCTTTATCTGAAATTGCTAAAGAAAAACCTTATGTTTATAAGGATGAGGAACATAAGAAAGAATCGGAAGATAGAGAACATCGAATAGCACAAAAATTTGTTTTTTCTCCAGAAGATGGAACTGAATATGGAGAAGACCCTTCAGTTAGACAAACTGAAATGGGAAAAAGAGGTAATTTAAATAAAGCTCCTCTAAAGAATTGGCCAGGTTTAACTTCTCCTTATAGACCTTCTGATCCTTCTGGTGCAGCTGGACCAAATCATTATGTTCAATGTATCAATGCATCTCCATTCAAAGTTTTTAATAAAACGAATGGAAACAATTTATTGACAGTAGATTTAGGAACTTTATGGAATCCTGATATTTCTAGTGAAGGTGATCCAATCGTTTTATATGATAGATATGCTGATAGATGGTTTATAGCTCAATTTGGTTCTCCAGCTAAAATTTACATTGCCATTTCAACTTCAAGTGATCCAACAGGTTCTTATTATACTTACATGTTTAATTCTGCACAATTTCCTGATTATTTAAAATTTTCTATTTGGGCAGATGGTTATTATATGACTTCAAATCAGGGTGCTAGAATGTACTGTTTTGAAAGAGATCAAATGTTAATAGGTAATCCTTCTGCAAGATCGGTAACAGCAACATTTAATGCGGGAAACAACAGTGGTTTTTATTGCCCACTTTCAGCTGATGCAGATGGAGGTCTTCCAACGGTTGGAACTCCTTGTCCTTTCTTTGCTTATTCAGAAAATGCATGGGGTGGAGGTCAAGTTGATGGTGTTAAAATTTGGAATATGTCTGTAACATGGGGAGCAACTCCTAGTGCAACAATTACTGCTCAACCAACAGTTTCAACAGCTGCTTTTGATGCATCTTATAATTCAAATTGGGATGATGTTACTCAGCCTGGAACAAGTGCTAAATTAGATGGTATTGGTGGTGTTCCTACTTATAGAGCTCAATGGAGAAAATGGACAGGCTACAATACATTACTTTTAAATTGGGGAGTAAAAATTAGTAATTCTCAAAGAAGTATAAGATGGGTGGAATTACGTCAAGATCAAAATACAAATGTTTGGAGTTTGTATCAAGAAGGCACTTATACACCTGATAGCGAGACAAGATGGATTGGTTCTATTGCCATGGATGACAATGGAAGTATTGGTTTAGCATATTGTAAATCAGGAGCTACAACTTATCCGAGTTTATGTTATACTGGTCGTTTGGCAACAGATCCATTAGGAACTATGACATTTACCGAATCTGTAGCTATAGCAGGTACAAAGTCTGAAACTTCAGGAAATAGATATGGAGATTATTCTCAATTATCATTAGATCCAGATGGTGTTACTTTTTGGCATACTGGTGAGTACACTGCAAATTCAGGAACAACAACGCGTGTATTTTCATTTCAACTTCCTACAACTGTAAGTGCAGTTGTTAGTATTGCTTCGAATGATGTGAACAATAGTATTTGTCCTGGCCAGAGTGTTACATTTACTGCTAATCCAACAAACGGAGGAACGACACCAGGATATCAATGGCAAATTAATGGAGTAGATGTAAGTGGACAAACAAATGCGACTTTCACTTCTAATACATTAAATGCAGGAGAAATTGTAACTTGTATAATGACTTCAAATTTACCAGGTGTTCTTGATAGTCCAGATACTTCAAATGCAATCACAATTAGTTACAATGCTGCACCAAGTGCTTCAATTGCTATAAATTCTGGTTCTAATCCAACTTGTGTTGGGTCAAATGTTACATTTTTAGTATCCATTCAAAATTCTGGTAGTGCTCAAAGTTATCAATGGAAATTAAATGGAAATCCAGTAGGGACAAGTACGATGAGTTATTCAAATTCTAACCTTGCTTCTGGTGATGTGGTGACTTGTGATTATACTTCAACATGTGGAACATCATCTACTGTTTATTCAAATTCAATCACTATGACCGTAAATCCAATTCCTTCTACACCAACAATTTCACAAAATGGATTGGTTCTAACATCAAGTTCATCAACTGGTAATCAATGGTATTTGAATGGATTAATAATCAATGGGGCTACTAGTCAAACTTATACAGCTACTCAAAATGGAAATTATACCGTTCAAGTTTCATCAAGTGGTTGTACTTCATCAGCTTCATCAGTGACAACAGTAAATACTGTAGGTATTGATGAGGTTACAAATTCAGGAACACATTTTGTTGTTTATCCGAATCCTAGCAATGGAGTGTTTTCTTTAGTTTTTACTTCAACTGAAATTATGAAATATACTGTTAGATTGCACAATGCTTTAGGTCAAATTATTTTTGAAGAAAGAATGGAGAAATTTAATGGTACTTATACGAAAGATTTTGACATAACTAAATATGGTAATGGAGAATATTTCTTGACTATTACAAATGATAAAAAACTGAAGTACGAAAAAGTGATTGTTTTTTAATTAAAACAAATAAAAACTAATTTTTCAACTCTCTTGTCTGACGGCAAGGGAGTTTTTTTTGAAATAAAAGTTTTTTTTAAGAATTTCATCCTATTTTCTAATTCGTAACCTTATCTTTGGTGAAAGTTCGTTTATTTAAATAAGTCTAATGAAAGCAGGTTTAATTTTATTTTTTTGTTTTTGTATTAATTTGATTTACTCTCAAAATATAATTAAAGAGAAATATGATGAATTATTTCCAAATACTAAGAAAAAACAAATCGAAAGACTTAATCATCAATTAGACAGTGTAAAAAGTGTAAATACTTCTTTGAGTGGTAGTTTAAGTTTAGCCAATGAAGTTATTACTAAACAAAATTCAGATTTAAAATCAATGAATGCTGAAATTTTGAATTTACAGTCAAAATCTGAATGTTCATTGGATGAATTACAAATAAATTTAAAAAAACTACAAGATTCAATCAATTACCTAAACTTATTTAATGTTGTTTGTAAAGAAGAATTAATGCCAAGAAATACAGGTGAGGAACCTTTATTAATAAATACTTGTAATTGGAGAAAGTACAAAATTATTGAAACTGGAACCGCAGATTATAGAGGTCGTTATTCTTGGAAAACTGAAATTTTCAAAACAGAAAAAGATTCATTAGTTCCGATTGAAATGCTTGAATTATTTAAGTCCGATTCTTTAAACCAATTAGAAATTAAAATCAACGAGCGGTTAAAAGAAGATTTCGCTTATTTATTCGAAGCAAATCGTAATTGTTTCCCGCGTCATTTTGTATATCCTGGTTTTAAGTTAAAAGATATGCGATTTATGATTAGTGATAATTCTGAAATTTCTTTTGAAGTTATCTATGGATTAAATAGTTCATGTTTTGCAGTTAATGCAGCATCAGCTTCTTTCAAGATTAAAGATTTAGTCCCATTTTTGGCAGAATAGTGCTATTATATTTTAGTTAATTTCTTTAAAACTTAAACTATAAAATGTACTTTAGTAGTAATAAACTAAATGTCATTTTATGAGTTTTCCATATCAAATTAAATCTTTCGAAGATTACAAAGCATCTTATAAAAAAAGCGTTGATCAACCAGAAGTTTTTTGGGGTGAAATAGCTGATAATTTTGCGTGGAAAAAGAAATGGGATAAAGTATTAGAATGGAATTTCACTGAACCTAAAATTGAATGGTTCAAAGGTGGAAAACTCAACATTACCGAAAATTGTTTAGATCGACATTTAGAATTATCTGGAGATGTTCCTGCAATTATATGGGAAGCAAATAATCCAACAGAAAAAAGTAGAACGTTAACATATAAAGAATTGCATTTCAAAGTGATGCAATTTGCCAATGTGTTAAAAAACAACGGAGTTCAAAAAGGTGATCGCGTTTGTATTTACATGGGCATGATACCTGAATTGGCAATCGCTACATTGGCTTGTGCTCGTATAGGAGCAATTCATTCGATCATATTTGGAGGTTTTTCAGCTCAAGCTATCGCAGATCGTTTGGATGATGCAAAAGCTGAATTTATAATCACAGCTGATGGGGCTTTTAGAGGAGCAAAAGATATTCCACTAAAAAGTGTTGTGGATGATGTCTTAATCGGAAATCATACGGTTAAAAAAGTGATTGTTTATACTAGAACGCGTGTTCCGATTAGTATGATTAAAGACCGTGATATTTGGTGGGAAGATGAGGTTGAAAAAGTGGAAGCACAGGGAAATCCTTTTTGTCCTGCGGAATCAATGGATTCTGAAGATCCTCTTTTTATTTTATATACTTCTGGTTCAACTGGAAAACCGAAAGGCGTTGTTCATTCAACTGCTGGTTATATGATTTGGGCCAATTACACCTTTGTAAATGTTTTTCAATATCGACCAGGTCAAGTTCATTTCTGTACAGCAGATATCGGATGGATTACTGGACATTCGTATATAATATACGGTCCATTAAGTTCAGGCGCTACATCATTGATGTTTGAAGGTGTCCCAACATATCCTGATGCAGGAAGATTTTGGGATATTGTAGATAAATTTAAAGTGAATATTTTATATACTGCTCCAACTGCTATTAGAAGTTTAATGGCATTCGGAACAGATATTTTGAAAGACAAAAATTTAAGTTCATTAGAAGTTTTAGGGACTGTTGGAGAGCCAATTAATGAAGAAGCTTGGCACTGGTACAACAAAAATATAGGAAAGGAAAAATGTCCAATCGTTGATACTTGGTGGCAAACAGAAACAGGAGCTGCAATGATTTCAAATATGGCGAATGTGACACCTTCAAAACCAACGTATGCTACATTACCGATGCCTGGTGTGCAATTAGCACTTAGAGATGAACAAGGCAATATCATCGAAGGAAACGGTGTTTCAGGTAATTTATGCATTACTTTTCCTTGGCCTGGAATGATTAGAACAACTTATGGAGATCATGAGCGTTGCAAACAAACTTATTTTTCTACTTATGAAAACAACTATTTCACAGGTGATGGTTGTTTAAGAGACGAAGAAGGAATGTATCGAATTACAGGTCGTGTGGATGATGTACTAAATGTAAGCGGTCACCGAATTGGAACTGCTGAATTAGAAAATGCCATCAATATGCATACAGGAGTCATTGAAAGTGCAATTGTAGGTTACCCTCACGATTTGAAAGGACAAGGGATTTATGCCTATGTAATTTTAGATGGGGTTCATCATGAGAGTGAAGAGTTAACGAGAAAAGATATTCTCCAAACAATTACTAGAATCATAGGGGCAATCGCTAAGCCCGATAAAATTCAATTCGTATCAGGTCTACCATGACACTTCTACTTTGTTGGATCCGGCAGTAGTTGAGGAGATTTTGAATGGGAAGTTGTAAATGATTTTCTCTTTCTTGAGCTAAACAAAAAAGTATATCATTTGAAAAGATAGCAGTAAAATGAATTTCATGTTTTATATAGTTCTAATAATCACTTCAAAGTTACATGATTTTTATCCCGATTGATGCAGGTTTATTCTGTTTTTGTAAGTACACAGGTTCATGGAATGGTCCAATTAATCCAGAATGAGAAAGAAAATGATTAGAAATGAGTGAAACTAATTCGAAAGATTTTTGATCATCGCATAAAGGATTCGTGATAGTTCATCTGCATTTAACAGCAAAGACTGAAATCGTTCAGTGTCAATAGTTTTGGCATCATGAAGAATATCCAGAATAGAAACACATTCAAAAACAGACCCTCTAGAAATTACAAAAAAGTTTCTTCGATCGGGCTTTGAAAAGCGTCCTGAACCTTCCGCAATATTTAATGGAATACTAAAAGAATCTCGGATTAGTTTATCTTTTTTGGTTCGATCGACCTTGTTTTGTTTCAGAATTTCACCGCATTGTAAATGAAATGATTTTGCTTTTTTGTAGACTTCTAGTTTTTGGAATTCAAACATAATTTAGATGTATTTTTAAAATTAACTCTATTTAAGTTAGTTAATATTATGAAAATACGAAAAGGGGAATGATTTTTTTTGAAGAAAAAGCGAGATTAAATTAAAGAAAGATTGAGATAGAGAAGCAAAATGCAGAAAAACAAAATGGGAAGCGTTATTGTCATTCTGTTTCAAAGAGAAACTCTAATAAAAATAATGAAATAAAAGAGACAGAAAGAGAATCAGAATGATGAAAAACAAAATGGGAAGCGTCATTTTCATTCTGCTTCCCATTCTGTTTTGTACCCAGGGCGGGAATCGAACCCGCACTCCAGTGGAACTGGATTTTGAATCCAGCGCGTCTACCAATTCCGCCACCTGGGCTTGTTTTAAACTTACCTCGACTAGATAAGCGAGTGCAAAGTTAAGTATTTAATTTAAACTTCAAATATGTTTGGTGTTTTTTTAGTGTTTTTTTAAAAATTCAATATGTTGTTGCGAAAGTTCCGTTGGTTATTGCTTTGCTAACATTAGTGCTACTCATAGCAGTTAGTGTGAATGTTCCAGTTATTTGACGTTTTGTCTTATCGTGGGTTAAAATAGTGATTGATCCAGATTGACCTAGATAACTTACGTTACTGTCAATTAATAATGATAAAGATGTAACCAAAGGATAAGTTCCCGGGTTATTTAAAGCGGAAGTGCAAATTTGGATTGTTGTTGAATTTGTTTTTCCAGAAATGATGAGGTAATCCATGTTTTTCACTCCACCAGTTGTTGTACTTGTAAATGCTGTGCCATCTATATCAGCAGTGAAAACTTTAATATATGGGGGTTCTGGTGTTGGGGTTGGAGTTACTTCTTCTGTTGGGGTTTCTTTTTTCTTTTTACAAGCAACTAAAAATGTTGATGATATTAGAAGGCTAAAAAGAGAGAGGATAAATAAATTAATTTTCATGTATAAATTTATTGAAACATAAATAGTTCACAGTCAAATACAAATCTAATGATTTTATTCTTTAGTTCTAAATTGAAAAAACGAAATAAAGGTTATTTTATTCAAATTAATCAAGGTTTTTTTTTAAAATTGTAGTATGAATTCAAGAATTATCATCAAAAATATCAAAGGCTTAGTTCAAGCTGGAGAAAATTTCCCTTCTTTTTTAAAAGGAGAAGAAATGAAATCGTTACCAATAATCGAAAATGCTTATCTAGCGATAGATAACGGCGAGATTATTGATTATGGTTCGATGGAAGATTGGGGTGGAATTCTTGACTGGAGAGATTTAGAGGTAATTGATGCGGACGGTAAATTTGTTATGCCAGCATTTTGTGATGCACATACGCATACTGTTTTTGCTAAAAGTCGTGAAGAAGAGTTTATTGATAAAATTCATGGTTTAACTTATGAAGAAATCGCCGCTAAAGGAGGTGGAATTTTAAATTCAGCAGGTCGTTTAGCGAATATGTCAGAAGATGAATTGTTTGAACAAGCAAAAAAACGCGTTGAATTATTGAAATCGTATGGAACTGGAGCTCTGGAGATAAAATCAGGATATGGTTTGTCTGTTGAAGCAGAAATCAAAATGTTGCGAGTAATCAAACGTTTAAAAGAAACATGTGGAATTGAAATTAAAGCAACATTTTTAGGGGCACATGCCTTTCCAAAAGAATATAAAGAAAACCATAGAGGGTACATCGATTTGATTATCAATGAGATGTTGCCAAGAATAGCAGAAGAAAAATTAGCTGATTACATTGATGCATTTTGCGAACGTAATTATTTTTCAGTTGAAGAAATGACTGAAATTTTTGAAGCTGGTGCAAAATATGGGTTAATCCCAAAAGTGCATGTGAATCAATTTTCGATTATGGGTGGAATCCGTAAAGCCGTTGAATTGAATGCGCTTTCAGTGGATCATTTAGAAGAAATTGGAGATGATGATATAGAAGCATTAAAAGGTTCGAAAACAATGCCGACTTTATTACCAAGTTGTTCTCATTTTATCAATATTCCTTATGGAAATGCTAGAAAATTAATTGAAAATGATTTGCCAGTTGCGTTAGCAAGTGATTTTAATCCAGGAACAACACCAAGTGGAAATCTACAATTTGTATTTTCATTAGCATGTGTAAAAATGCGTTTAACTCCAGAGGAAGCTTTAAATGCTTTAACTATAAACGCTGCATATGCAATGGGATTATCTGCAACTCATGGAACAATATCTATAGGAAAAAAGACACCAATAATCATTACAAAAGAAATTCCATCATTGGCTTATATACCTTATGCTTTTGGAGATAATCATATTGAACGATTAATCTGTTAAAAATTAAAATTATTTTGATTATTTGTCTAATTTCTAACTTCTGAAAGTCTTTTATCTTAAAGACTTTTGTCATTTAATCTATCATCAAACGGTATTTGTCTAAAACTCAAAAAAAAACTTCATTTTACCTTAATATAAGCATATTATTACATAACTTTGCCCCCCATTAGTGTGCACAAAAGATATGGATAAAGTAACATACGTAGGAAATGCAGATGTATCAGCGATAGATCATTTGTACAAATCATACCAACAAGATCCCGAAAGCGTGGATATTGGTTGGAAAAAATTCTTCGAAGGCTTCGATTTTGCCCGTACAAATTATGAAGATGGAGGAGATATTCCTGAGAACTTTCAAAAAGAATTTAAAGTTTTAAACTTAATCACTGGATACAGATCTAGAGGACACTTGTTTACTAAAACAAATCCAGTTCGTGAGCGTAGACAATATTCTCCTACATTGGCGATTGAAAATTTTGGTTTAGAAGCTGCAGATTTAACAACAGTTTTTCAAGCAGGTACTGAAATCGGTATTGGAGCGGCAACGTTACAGGATATCATCAATCACTTAGAAGAAACTTATTGTCAATCTATCGGTATCGAGTTCGTTTACATGCGTGAACCAGAAAGATTAGAATGGATTAAAAATAAAATTGAATTAAAAAATCGTCCAAAATATGATGCAAATCGTAAATTGGAAATCTATAAAAAATTAAATCAAGCAACGAATTTCGAATCTTATTTAGGACGTAAATTCGTAGGGCAAAAACGATTCTCTATTGAAGGTGGAGAAGCGTTGATTCCAGCTTTGGATACATTGGTAAATAAAGGTTCAGAGTTAGGAGTTGAATATTTTGTAATGGGAATGGCTCACCGTGGTCGTTTAAATACATTGACAAATATTTTTCAAAAAAGACCGAAAGATATTTTCTCTGAGTTTGAAGGAAAAGAATTTGATGCAGATCACGTATTTGATGGTGACGTTAAATATCACCAAGGATATACTTCTCAAGTTACTTTAGCTAATGGTAAAACTGTAGGTTTAACTTTAGCACCAAATCCATCTCACTTAGAGGCTGTAGATCCAGTTGTTCAAGGAATTGCAAGAGCTAAAATTGATCAAACATACAAATCGGAAGATAAAGTTTGTCCAGTGATGATTCACGGAGATGCTGCTGTTGCTGGTCAAGGAATTGTGTACGAAGTAATTCAAATGGCTCAATTAGATAGTTTTAGAGCAGGTGGTACAATTCACATTGTGGTAAACAACCAAGTTGGATTTACAACAAACTATTTAGATGCTCGTTCATCAACTTATTGTACAGATGTAGCAAAAACTACATTATGTCCAGTTTTCCATGTGAATGGTGATGATGTTGAAGCTGTAACACAAGCAATTGAAATCGCGATGGAATACCGTCAAGAATTCAATAGAGATATTTTTATCGATTTATTATGTTACCGTAAATTCGGTCATAATGAAGGAGATGAGCCAAAATTCACGCAACCAAGTTTATACAATTTGATTGCAAAACACCCAAATCCAAAAGATATCTATTTTGACCAATTAATTACTGAGAACGTTATTTCTAAAGAAGTTGCAGTAAAATTAGAGGAAGATTACAATGCTCATTTAGATGCGGAGTATGAAATTTCTCGTCAAAATGAAAAAGCGATTGTTTATGATTTCTTAAGTTCAACTTGGGAAGGATTTAGATACGGTTCAGCTGTAGATTTCGAAAAATCACCTGAAACTGGTGTAAATAAAGCGAAATTATTAGAGCTTGGTACAAAATTAGCGACGCTTCCAGAAGGGAAAAAATACTTCCGTAAGATTTCTAAAATCTTTGAAGATCGTTTGAATGCTATCAAAGAAGATAAATTAGATTGGGGATCAGCTGAAATGTTAGCTTATGCAACATTATTAGATGAAGGAAGATCTGTTCGTTTATCTGGTCAAGATGTTGAACGTGGAACTTTCTCTCACCGTCACGCTGTTGTAAAAACAGAAGATACTGAGGAAGAAATCATCACGTTGAATTTATTAAAAGAAGAACAAGGAACATTCTCAGTATACAATTCATTGTTATCTGAATATGGTGTATTAGGGTTTGAATATGGTTATTCATTAGCTACTCCAAAAGGATTAACAATTTGGGAAGCACAATTTGGAGATTTCTTCAATGGTGCTCAAACAATGGTGGATCAGTTCATTACAGCTGGAGAAGACAAATGGTCAACTCAAAGTGGTTTAGTAATGTTATTACCTCACGGTTACGAAGGTCAAGGAGCTGAACATTCAAGTGCACGAATGGAACGTTTCTTAATTCAATGTGCTGATGAGAATATTCAAGTTGTGAATACTTCAACTCCTGCAAATCACTTCCACTTGTTGAGAAGACAATTGGTAAGAGATTTCAGAAAACCATTGGTTGTTTTCTCTCCAAAAATGTTACTAAGACATCCTGATGCAGTTTCAACTTTGGATGAAATGGCAACGGGTTCTTTCCAAGAAGTAATTGATGACAAAGCAGCGAAAGTAGAAAATATTGATACAGTAGTTTTCTGTTCAGGTAAATTCTATTACGAAATGAAAATCAAAGCCGCTGAATTAGGTGTGGAGAATATGGCATTTGTTCGTGTTGAACAATTATACCCAATTCCTCAAACTCAAATAGAAGCAGTTATAGCGAAATATAAAAATGCATCAACAATTATCTGGGCTCAAGAAGAACCAGCAAATATGGGAGCATGGACGCACATTGCAATGAACTTAAGACACATTCCTTTTGTTGGAATTACACGTAACGCAGCAGCAGCAGCAGCTGAAGGTTCATCTCAATTACATAAAAAACGTTTGAAGCAATTATTTGATAATTTATTCAAATACGCTTCAGTTAAAGCATAATCTTCATTTTCCCCCCTTTGAAGGGGGATTAAGGGGGATGACAAATTGAAAGTCATTTTGACTTTAAAAAAGATTAAAAACTTAAAAAATAAATACTATGTCAGTATTAGAAATGAAAGTTCCAAGTCCAGGTGAGTCTATTTCAGAAGTAGAAATTGCTCAATGGTTAGTGTCAGATGGTGATTATGTAGAAAAAGACCAAGCAATTGCCGAGGTTGATTCTGATAAAGCAACATTAGAGTTACCAGCAGAAGAAAGTGGTATTATCACGTTAAAAGCTGCTGAAGGTGACGCTGTAAAAGTAGGAGCAGTAGTTTGTTTGATTGATACTTCAGCTGAACGTCCTGCAGGAAGTGCTCCTGTGGCGGCAAAAGTGGAAGAAAAAGCAGCGCCAGTTGTTGAAAAAGCTCCTGTAGCTGCTGCAGCACCAAGTCCAAATCCAGTTAATGAAAAAGCAAATTACGCTTCAGGAACACCTTCTGTAGCTGCTGCGAAAATCATGGCGGAAAATGGCGTTTCTGCAAATAAAGTTCAAGCTTCAGGTAGAGATGGAAGAATCACAAAACAAGACGTACTAGCTGCGTTGAGTGGAGGTTTCTCTGCAGATGCTGTTCAAGGTTGGGGTGGTACACGTGAGCAAAGTCGTGAAAAAATGTCAATGATGCGTCGTAAAATTGCTGAGCGTTTAGTTTCAGTGAAAAACGATACAGCAATGTTGACTACTTTCAATGAGGTTGACATGAAACCAATCATGGATTTAAGATCAAAATACAAAGATGCTTTCGCGAAACACCATGATGTGAATTTAGGATTTATGTCTTTCTTTACTAAAGCAGTAACAGAAGCATTAAATATTTTCCCTGCAGTTAACGGTATGATTGACGGAAACGAAATCGTTTACCATAACTATGCAGACATAGGAGTAGCAGTTTCTTCTCCAAAAGGATTAATGGTACCAGTTGTTCGTAATGCTGAACAAATGTCATTAGCTGAAATCGAAAAAGAAATCAAAAGATTAGCGATTAAAGCAAGAGATGGTAAAATTACTCCAGATGAAATGACAGGTGGAACATTTACAATCACTAATGGTGGTGTATTTGGTTCTATGTTGTCTACACCAATTATCAATCCTCCACAATCTGCAATTTTAGGAATGCACAACATCGTTGAGCGTCCAGTTGCAATTAATGGAAAAGTGGAGATTCGTCCAATTATGTATTTAGCGTTATCATACGATCACAGAATCATTGATGGTAAAGAATCTGTTGGATTCTTGGTGAAAGTAAAAGAAATGTTAGAAAATCCAGAAAGAATGTTGTTTGGAGCGAAAGATCCTCACGCAGTTTTATTAGGATTGTAAGAAATAAGAATTTAATTTTTAAAGGCTGTTCAGTTTTGGACAGTCTTTTTTTTTGAAGCAAAATATATAATTAATAATAATAAAGTTTCTCCCTTTGAGGGGAGATTAAGAGGGGTGATCTTGTTATTTTATTTGAATAATATTTTCAAATTCAGATGGTAGTTTATCACCCTCCTTTATCCTCCCTAAAGGGAGGAAGATTTAAATTTTCATTATTACTCAATGTACAAAGGAAAAAGCATGGTGTCAGTTATAAACTATTTTCGAAAATTCGAAGGAGATGTATGTACTTTTACTAGACCTGAAAAATTCACTTTTCCTTTTTACTATTCACCTGATGAATTAAGTGTTCAAGCTGCTAAAGAACTTCAAACTTATTTATTAGAACGTGATGAGTGGAATAAAGAATTCTGGTCAGAAAATGGCGGTAAAATGTTTGGAGTTTTAGTTGTAGAAAATGAAAATAATGAAATTGGTTATTTGTCAGCTTTTTCTGGGAGACTATTTGGTCAAAATATACTTTCTTTTTTCGTTCCTCCAATTTATGATATTTTAGATGAAAATTGTTTTTATCACAAAGGTGAGGAAGCATTAAATCAATTGACGAAACAAATTATAGAATTAGAAAATTCAGAAGAATTAACAAATCTAACAGCTTATTATCAAACAGAATCAGCACATTCAGAACAAGAAATATCGAATTTTAAATTACAACTAAAAGCCTCTAAAAAAAGAAGAGATGAATTGAGATCATCCAGTTTTTTTGATGAAGAACAATTGATTAAAGAAAGTCAGCGAGAAAGATATCAATTGAAAGAATTGTCGAATCAATGGAAAAAGAAGCTTTTCGATTTAAAAGTTCAACTAGATGAATATCAAGAACAAATTTCAGCATTAAAAAATCATCGAAAAATTCTTTCAGCTCAATTGCAAGAACAATTATTTCGTCAATATAATCTCTTAAATTCTAAAAAAGAATCGAAAGATGTAGTTGAAATTTTTCAATCCACTACAAATGGAATTCCACCATCAGGAGCCGGTGATTGTGCAGCTCCCAAATTATTACAATTTGCTTTCCAAAATAACTACAAACCAATTTCTATGGCTGAATTTTGGTGGGGAGCTTCTCCTAAATCAGAAATTCGAGTGCATCAAAATTATTATCCGGCTTGTAAAAGTAAGTGTGAACCTATATTAAATTTCATGCTACAAGGATTAGAAGTGGACGATAATCCGTTGTTAAGTTCTGAAAATGATTCTGAAATTTTAGATGTTGTTTATGAAGATGAGTTTTTACTTGTAATCAATAAACCAGCTAACTTTCTTTCGGTTCCAGGAAAAACATCGTTAAAATCAATTTACGATTTAGTAAAGTCGAAGTATCCATCAGCAGAAGGGCCTTTAGTCGTTCATCGTTTGGATATGGCAACTTCAGGTCTATTATTAATTGCAAAAACGATGTCCGTTTATCATGATTTACAAAGTCAATTTATAAATAGATCCATTCAAAAAAGATACATTGCTTTACTTGATGGGATTATAGAAAATGATGAAGGTATAATTGATTTACCTTTACGTGTTGACTTGGAAGATCGACCTCGACAATTAGTTTGTTATGAACACGGGAAATCAGCAAAAACGAAGTTTAAAGTCATTGAGAGAAAAGATAATAAAACACTTATCTACTTTTATCCAATAACAGGCCGGACACATCAATTGCGTGTTCATGCAGCACATCATTTAGGTTTGAATACTCCAATAGTCGGAGATGAATTGTATGGGAAACATTCAACCCGATTACATTTGCATGCTGAAAGTTTAGAATTTGTTCATCCAATATTAAAAAATAGAATCAGATTAAAAGCTGAAGTTTCTTTTGAGTGAATATTTATTTTAAGCGCGATTTAATGTCCTAAAGCTTAAATTTCCTACATTTGTAGGAATTGGATGCTCCA
>JAJTEO010000073.1 GCA_021300395.1 Fluviicola sp.
GCAAAAGGAAATAAACAGATGTATACCTTATTAGGTTATGATGCAAATACTGTTTCAAGTAATATTAAATTAATTGACGTTTTATCATTTACTGGTAATACTCCAAAATTAGGTAGTCCTATTTTTAAAGTTGGTAAAGAAACATTTAATAGAATGTTTTACGAGCATTCTGAAAAGGCTTACATGTCTTTAAAATTTGAGTCTGAATACAATCGAATTATTTTTGATCATTTATCACCAGAAACTCCTAGCATGGAAGGTTTCTATTGCTACTATGTTCCTGATTTTTCTTACGATGCTTTTAAGTATGTGAAAGATAAATGGGTTCTACAACCTGATGTTGTTGGAATTAACAAAAGAACAGATGAGAAAATTGTAGTTCACGTTCAAAATCCTAAAACTGGTAAAGTTGAAGAAGTTGAATATAAAGGTAAATGGATAAACCCAAGTGATCCTAATGCTGTCGCTGGAGGGAATAATCATACCGCTTCTCTTCCTGGAGATGATGAAAATGTTAAATCAGATAATTCATCAAATGCGAATACAAGTTCTTCGAAATCTGGAACTATTAAAGATAAAAAAGTTAAAAAAAGAGATAGTCTATACTCCTCTTATATTTATTCTGATGTGAAAAAAAAACGGAAAAAAAGAAATTAATACATCGATTTTTCCAATTCATTAATGATATTTTAACTCATAAACATCTCTAATACCCATCTTATTTTCAACTTATAAAGACTCATTTGTTTAAAAACAATCTTCATTCAAATAGACTTAATTACTATATTTGAAGAAAACAAGTTGAAATGAACAAGAATATCTTTATTGTCCTTCATGATTTTACACCTGTTGGTGATGCAGGTTTAAATTATGCCCTTTATTTAAGCAGTAAAATTACTAGTGAAATTAAAGTTGTACATATTGTAAATGATACATCTGAAATTAAATCAGCGACTGCAAAATTAGAACAAATAATAAACGATAGTAGAAAATCTTCATATGTAACTATTACACCTGTTATTCGAGTTGGAAGTTTTTTCAATGATATTGGTAAGGTAATAATGGAAGAAAGGTCTCAACTTGTAATAATGGGGACACATGGAATGAAAGGTATGCAGAAACTTTTCGGAAGTCACGCTATGAAAGTAATTACAAGTACAGCTATTCCATTTGTAGTCATTCAACAAGAAACAGAAGCAAAACAATTAAAGAAAATTCTTATTCCAATTGATTTGTCAAAAGAAAGTTTACAAATTGTAAATAACGCTGGAGATATCGCTAAAATTTTTAATGCGAAAGTTACGATTGCTTATGAAAAACAAGGTGATACAATGCGTGAAAATCAAATGAAAAATAGAATTCATATTGTTAAACGTAAAATAATTGAAAATGGAGTTTCATGTGATTTAGTTCGATTTGATTCAAATGATCCTTATCACAAAAAAGTAATTGATTATAGTGTTCAAAATGAATTTGATATGATTGCAATTGCTTATCATTCTGTAAGTTTATTACCTCAATTTGAGAAATATGCTCAGACTTTGATTACCAATGAACCAAAAATTCCTTGTATGATCATCAATTCACAAGAAGCAACTTTTTCTTTCTTTTAATATTAAAATAACAGTTTCAAATTATGAAAATCGGTGAATACAATGCACTAACAATTTTACGTTTTACTTCTGTTGGCGCATATTTAGGAGACGAAAATGATAATGATGTTCTTCTTCCAAATAAATACATCACCGATGAGATGGAAATTGGAAACGAAATCTCTGTTTTTTTATATAAAGATTCTGAAGATCGTTTAGTTGCAACAACGCAAAAACCATATATACATTTGAATTCTTTTGCTTATCTTAAAGTGAAAGAAGTAAATGCTTATGGTGCTTTTGTTGATTGGGGATTAGAAAAAGATTTATTAATTCCTTTTCGTGAGCAAACAACTCGTTTAGAAGAAGATAAATATTATTTAGTTTTCTTAAAACTAGACACTTCTACTGATCGTTTAGTTGCAACTACAAAACATAAAAAATATTACAATACAGATACAACCGAGTTGAATGTTGAAGATGAAGTTGAACTTCTAATTTGTGAAACATTTGATTTAGGTGTTAAAGTAATTGTGAATGATCAATTTTTAGGAATTGTTTACAACAATGACGTTAACCGTAAAATGCGTCGTGGAGATTACACGAAAGGATTTATTTATAATATCCGTGAGGACGGAAAATTAGATATTCGTTTAGAAAAATCTGGTTATGTTAAAATTGAACCTTTGTCTCAACAATTATTAGAAATGTTGAAAGCTAAAAAAGGAACGATATTTTTAACAGATAAAAGTCATCCTGATGAAATAAGAGATCAAGTTGGAATGAGTAAAAAAACATTCAAACAAGCTGTTGGAAATTTATATAAAAATCGTCTAATAGTCATTAATGATGATTCGATTTCAATCATTCCACAAGTTTAATCAGTAAAAAGGCTATCAAAGGATTAGTATCATGAAACTTTTAAAAAAGATTAATAGAAGTATCGTTTTCCCAACAATGATGGGATTTAAAGCTGATAAAATAATTAGATCTTTTGCACCGAATAATACATTAAATATTATGTATCATGGTGTTGTTAAAAATGATAGTTGTTATTTTTCACCGAGACATATTACTGAAACTCAATTTGAAAAACAACTTATCTATTTAAAAAATAATTTTAATATTATCCGATTAAATCAATCAGAATTAAATACATCAATTATTGATCCATCAAAAAAAACGATAACAATTTCTTTTGATGATGGTTTTAAAAATAATCTAGATTGTGCCTTACCATTAATTGAAAAGCATAAAATTCCGGTTACTTTTTTTATTTCGAGCATTTGTATCGAAGAAATGGAGCATCGATTTTTATGGAGTGAATTAATTGCTGGCTTAAACTATTTTTACAAAAACCAGGTAATTGTTGTAGGAGGAATTGAATATAAAAATTTAGTAGATTCTGAAAATAAAAATTTAACTGATCGAATAAAAAAACTAAAACCAACTGAAAGAGATCAATTATTAGCTGAAATTGAAAATAAATATGATTTAGTATCTAAAATTCAGAATTTACCTTCAGAAGTTTGGAAGCTTTTAACTAAACAAGAATTGATTCAATTAGCTAAATCTCCAATGGTTGATATCGGTTCTCATGGTCATTTACATTATAATCTAGGTGATATTTCTATCGAAGATGCTAAAATAGAGCTTGAAGTTTCTAAGAAAAAATTAGAAGAAACAATTGGTAAAGAAATTAATATGATAGCTTATCCAGATGGATCTTATTCTGAAGAAGTGAAAGATTTAGCTGAAAAAATTGGTTATAAATTTCAATTGGCTGTAAATTATTTAAGCGATAAAGACAAGTCAGATCCTAGAATTCAAAATAGACACGGTGTTGCTTCAACAACTACTTTCGAATCTAATATGCTGATATTAAATTTAGCTTTCAGAAAAAAAGGTATATGAAAGTTTTAATTTTAGGTTTAACTAATAAAACAGGACTAGCTGTTGCAAGAAACTTGAGTAAATTTGGATGCTTAGTAGATGCTATTTATATAAACGATGTTGCAGCTAGACATTCTAAATACGTAAACAATTCTTACTTTTTTGGTGATCCTGAGTTAGATGTCAATGCTTTTACAGAAAATTTATTAAATCATTTATCTGATAATGAGTATGATGGGTTAATTCCAATTCATGATGCAGCACTTGAAATTTGTAGATATAAAAAGCAAGAAATTTCTGCAAAAGTTAAAATAGCTGGTTTAAATGAAGATAGTAGTTATAAATATTCAATCAATAAGCATGAGATGCTTACGATTGGAGAAAAAAATGGCTTAACTATTCCTAAAAGTATTTTAATCGAAACATTGACTTCCTTTCAAGAAATTGAACGAACAAATTTTAATTTCCCTATTGTAGCTAAACCAGTAAGTTCTGCTGCAATTCGAAATAATAAATTGTATGCTTATTCAGTTAAAATTTGCAAGAATTACGAAGAACTTACAAATTTTATTCGTGAAAATGTAAACTCAGTAAATATATTAATTCAAGAGTTTGTTAAAGGTTATGGCATCGGTTATAATTTTATTTCAAAGAATGGTAAAATTCAAAATGAATATATACATAGAAGAATAAATGAAAATAATGGAGTAAGTTCATTAAGAGAATCATTGACAACGGAAAATTACAATCTAAAAACGAAAGTCACCAAAATCGTTGAAGAAATGAATTGGAATGGTATTGGAATGATTGAATTTATGATTAAACCGGATGACTCTGCTGTATTAATGGAATTCAACGGACGTTTTTTTGGGTCTGTTGAACTTTCAGCTAAATCAGGAATTAATTTACCCGTATTATTCTTAAAACAGTTTATATTAGATCAAGAAATTCCGGAAAATTTGCCTTTAAAAAGATCTTCAGTTAGGTATATCCATGATGAAGTGATTTTATATTCTTCTTATCTTTTTCAAGGGAAATCTAAACTGTTTTATAGATGGTTCTTTGAACTTATAGGTTCTTTATTTAAATCTAGACATTATTTTGAAACGACTGTTTTAAACGACTATAGATTTTCATTTGCCTTTTATCGTTATAATTTAAAAAGAATCTTTTCAAAATTAAAACGAAAGAAAAAAGTAAAACAAATACAAATCAAAAGCTTATCTAAAACTGACTTAACCGGAATTAAAAAGATAACGTATGTTTGTTTTGGTAATATTTGTAGAAGTCCTTTTGCACATTTCATATCTCAAATCTATACAGATCAATTTCAATTTGACTCGATTGGTTTTGTGAATAAAGAGAATCGTCTATCCCCTACTAATGCTGTATTAGCTGCAAAGAACTTTTCAGTGAATTTAGACTTACATTTATCAAAATCTATTTCTAATTTTGATAATTATGAAACAGATTTGTTTATTGTAATGGATAAGAGTAATTATTATGAATTACAGCAAAGAGGGATACCTGATTCAAAAATACGCTTTTTAGCAAATCAAGAAATAACAGATCCCTATGGTAAATCATTGGATCAATTTCAAGATATTTACCTAAAAATTGAAAAAGAAATTATACGAATTTTTAACACCAAATAAATGAAAAAAATTAGACTTTTATTTAAGCCTTTATATGATGCTATACCTTTCAAAAATAAATTATTCAGTTTTATTCGTTTTTTTGGTTATAAAGGAAAACTAACTAAATTTTTATATTTTGATGGTGACTTTTCATTTCAGTTAAACGGAAAGAAAGTTAAAATGTATAACCCTGGATACCAGTCTCATATTGAAAATCAAATTTTTTGGAATGGAATTGAAAATGGATGGGAAAGAAATTCAGTTAGAATATGGAATGAATTATCAAAAAAAGCGAAAGTAATAGTAGATGTTGGAGCAAACACAGGTATTTTCACTTTACTTTCATTAAAAATAAATGAAAATACTCGTGTAATTTCTTTTGAACCTATGGACTTTATTTCTGAAAAGTTTAAAAGAAACATGAAATTAAATAATTTGAAATATGAATTATACGATTTTGCTCTTTCTGATGTTGAGTCAACGGTAGATGTATATTCAGAATCTAAAAACAATTCATATACCATTGCTATTGATAATAATAATTTAAAGGGTGAAGTAAAAGATTATTTCAAACTTGAAATGAAAACTAAACGTTTAGATAGTTTTATTGAAGAAAATAAGATTGATAGAATTGATCTTATGAAAATTGATGTTGAAAGGCATGAACCAATGGTTCTTGAAGGAATGGGCAAATATTTGGAAATAATGAAACCAGATATTTTGATTGAAATTCAAACAACTGAAATTGCAGATAAAATTCAAGAATTGGTTAAAAATGTAGATTACTTGTTTTTCAATATCAATGACTTAGGGGATGTTCGTCAAACAGAAAAAATAGAACAAAGTGATTATTTAAATTACTTATTATGTTCTAAAGAAAGTGCAAAATTATTGAATTTGACTAAATAAAAAATGATGAAGCTTAACTATTAATTGAATAGTTAAGCTTCATAAATATAGACTATAAACTCATAATCTCTTTAAAACGAATAGCTTGTCTTCTAGAAATTTCAATTTTTTCTCCTTCTCTTAATTCAACTTGTAAACCTCCATTAAACCAGTTTTCAATATGGGAAATCCATTTTAAATTGATTATGAATTTTCGATTGGCTCTAAAGAAATGTTCAGGATCTAATCGTTCCTCAAAACTATTTAATGATCTTAAAACCAATGGTCTAAAATTGTCAAAATAGACTTTTACATAATTCCCATCAGATTCCAACATTCTTACTTTGCTCAATTCTATAAACCAACACTTTTCACCATCTTTAATAAAAACACTATCTGTTAAAGTTAAAGCTCTATCCTTACGACTAATTGCTCCTTCAAATTGAGAGGTAAAATCTTCTTCTTTTAAATTCAATTTTTGAATAGATTCGTCTAATCTTGCTGGATCAACAGGTTTCATGACGTAATCTAAAGCATTTACTTCGAAAGCTTTAATCGCATATTCATCAAAAGCCGTGACAAAGATTACTTTTGGAATCTCTTCTAATTGTTTTAACATTTCAAACCCATTCATTTCAGGCATTGAAATATCTAAAAAGATTAAATCTGGTTTTAACGCCTTGATTTTTTCAATGGCCTCTTCCCCATTTTTAGCTTCATCGATGATATCAATTTCATGATAATCTTTTAAAAGTAATTTTAATTCCTCACGTGCTAAACGCTCATCATCAATTATAATTGTTCTTAAAGTCTTCATATTTTACTAAAATTTATGGAAGAAATTACGCTATCACCTTCCTGATAAATATTAAAATGTGCTTTCCCTTTGTACTGCAAGGCTAATCTTCTTTTGGTGTTTTCAATACCTATTCCTAAATCTTTATCGGAACCTAAAGTTCCCGTATTCTCGACTATGAAAAATACTTTATCTTCAGTTTGACCGATTTTTATTTGAATTTCCCCTCCATTGATTAATTTTGAAATCCCATGTTTAATTGCATTTTCAACTAACATCTGAATACAAAAAGGCGGAATTAAAAAATCATGTAGTGTATCATCAATTAACCATGTAATCTTTAATCGTTCTTCAAAACGTATTTTTTCCAACTCTAAATAATTGGAAATCATTTCTATTTCTTCAGATGTTGTGATTAAATTTTGTTTCCCATGCATTAACGATTTTCGTAATAAATTTGACAAAGATGTTAAAGATTGTTTTGCTTCTTTAGGATCAATTTCGATTAACGCTCTAATACTATTTAATGAATTAAATAAAAAATGTGGATTCAATTGTGATCTTAAATTCTTTAATTCAATTTCATTTCTATTCGCTTCTAATTTGATATTCGACATTTCTTGCCGACGTGATTTCATGAAGAAATGATACGTGAAATAAAGTGCATTCCAAAACAAGATCAATATTAGAACTGAGAAAATTTCTAAGTAAAAATTTAGAAAAGTTGTTTCTTTATAATTATCGGTTTTGATATCGATTAAGTAACGAAAACCTTCATAAATAAAAGCGAATACAATTGATACTAATATTGAAATCCCAATAACTCTTGGTAACAAAGTCGGTAATTTTATATCTAACCATGAGTATTTAATAAAAATATTTCTCATTAAATGTGTCAACGTAATCGCTAAAACAACTAATCCTGTTAATTTGATATAATGCCATACTGTTAAATCTTCCGGATTTTGAGCATACGTTGCAAAGACTAATAACATTGCGTAAACAATCCATCCACTTAGCTGTGCTCCCCAATATATATAACGTGTTGTCTTCATAAAACAAAAATAGCATATACTTCAATTTAACTAATTTAATTTATATAGTTGGTTTAAATAAGGTTTAAAGTATTTTTTCTTTAGGATGAATAAGTTTTTAACGATTGCAACCGTTTATAAACAATCGTATTTCATTTTGCTTATTCTAATTAAATTTGAGTAATTCAAAATAAACTATAATGAAAAAAATACTATTCTTATTTCTATTTATTCAAGCATTTTCATTCGCTCAAGAGAATGTTACTTTTCAAAAACCACCAAAATCGATTCTAGAATTGGTTGATTTTGAAAGAGCACCAAATGTCATCATGAATAGTAAACATGATTATATCCTTTACACTTACAGAGATAATTATAAAACATTAGAAGACCTGTCTCAAGATGAAATGAAATTAGGTGGATTACGAATCAATCCGACAACCAATATCTCAAGTACAATTACTTATTTAACGAATTTGAAAATTCAGAAATTTGGAACAAATGAAATCAAACAAGTTACTGGCTTACCTTCAAATCCAAAAATTGCTAATGTGAATTGGTCTCCTGATGATTCAAAAATTAGTTTTACGAATACAATTTCTTCAGGTGTTGAACTTTGGATTATTGATGTTCAATCTTCTTCAGCAAAAAAACTTACAGAAGCAAAATTAAATGCAAATTTAGGCATGCCATACACTTGGATGAAAGATTCTAAGTCTTTATTAGTTAAGTTCTTACCTGTAAATCGTAAACCTTTAATTAATACAAGTAAAGAATTGCCAGCTGGACCAACAGTTTCTGTAAGTAATGGTTCAAAAGCTCAAAACAGAACATATCAAGATTTATTGAAAAATAAAATGGATGAGCAAAATTTTGAGACTTTAATTTCTTCTGAAATTTTCGCTGTTACATTAGATGGATCAACTGAAAAATGGAAAGAATCTGCAATGTGGAGTGGCCTATACCCTTCTCCAGACGGAAATTACATCATGGCAATTGCTTACCAAAAACCATTTTCATACATCGTTCAATACAATCGTTTTGCTTATACGACTTCGATACTTTCAAAAAATGGTGAATTGGTAAAAGAAGTGAATAATGTTCCATTAATTGAAACATTACCTAAAGGAACAATGGCTGTAAGAACTGGTAAAAGAGATATGTATTGGAGAGCTGACAAACCAGCAACTATTTATTATGGGAACGATTCGTATGCAATTGTTGTTGATGGTTGGTGGAATACTAGAAATACAAAAACATATGTTTTTAGTCCTTCAAATTCAAGCATCAAACCTAGAATTATATTTGATAGAGATGAACAAGATGCTTATGGCAATCCTGGTAATTTTGAAACAGAAAAAAACAGTTATGGTTTTGACGTTTTAGCAATTCATAAAAATGTTTTTGCAAGTTTAATAGGTGAAGGTCATACTGCTAAAGGTCAATTCCCTTTCATCGATGAAATGAATTTAATGACTGGTAAAAGTGTAAGAGTTTACCAATCAAAATACACAAATAAACTTGAAAATATTCTATCAATCATTAATAAAGAAAAAGGTGAAGTTTTGGTTAGAATTGAATCTTCAACTGAATATCCAAATTATTATTTGAGAACAATTGGTAAGAAAGGTGAGCCAAAAGCAATTACAACTTTTAAAAATCCATTTACCAGCATTGCAGGTGTTCATAAAGAAGTGAATAATGTTCCATTAATTGAAACATTACCTAAAGGAACAATGGCTGTAAGAACTGGTAAAAGAGATATGTATTGGAGAGCTGACAAACCAGCAACTATTTATTAT
>JAJTEO010000074.1 GCA_021300395.1 Fluviicola sp.
TTGCTTGACCTCTTGTATCAATACCTCCAGCTTGTGCAATAACCTCCATTAAGGTCGTATTGTTGTTGACTATCGGAACAATTTTTGCATTACTACCTTGTCCTGAAAAAATAACACATCGTTGATTTGTCAATTCAACTTTAATAAAAGGCATGTTATATTGACTTGAATACTTAGCTTTTAATGAATCTTGAAAATCTGTTAGTGTTAAACCTTCAGCCTTAACGTTTCCGATTATAGGCAATTCAACAAATCCATCACCTTTAACGATATATTGAAAGTTAGCAATAACACTGTTATTATTATTGTATAATAGATTCTCTCCATTTACAGTTGTTCCACTAATAGATTCAATTAATTTCTCTCCAGAATTTGGATATAAATAAAAATTGAACTTATCATCCTTTGTAATATGATATTCCTCAAGAGGCTTCATCGGAATTGAATCATATTTAAAACTTCCTCCTTTTGGAGTTTTAAACATCAAACTACTGTTAATACCACAGCTTCCGAGTATGAAAATCGCTAAAAAAAGGAATAATATATTCTTAACTTTTAATTTCATTTAGTATATTTTTTTTCTAATAATTCATGATAATATGATTCCATGTTTTTGACTAATGTCGTATAATGAAACTTTTTTGAAACAAAATCCCAACCACTTTTTGACATTTTATCTCTTAACGAATTATCTTCGATCAAAAGTAATAATTTTTCAGCAAATTGCTCTACATTATTCTTCTCTATTACAAATGCAGTTTCTCCATCAATTACAACATCTCTCACACCTCCAACATCCGTTGTTACAATTGGAATATTTCCAGCTTGCGCTTCAATCAAACTAACAGGTGTACCTTCATTATCAGACGTTAAACAAATAACATCCATTCCAGCGTTGAACTCTCCAATATCTTTAATCCAAGAGGTCATCTCTATAGTTCCCGGATGTTTTTTTGTTATTGTGCTAACTCTATTTTCAATATTCACTCTTTCATCTCCATCACCTACAATGAAAAATCGTAGTTTTTTTGACGTTTGCGTTAAAACATTGTCTACTACATCCAAAAATAGAGTGTGAGTTTTAAGTGGTGCAAGCCTACCAATTATAGCCACTGCTATTTCGTCATCTTTTATCGAAAAATTGGTTCTTGTTATCTTTTTTTTCTCATCAATATTATCATGAAACTTTGCCAAATCAAATCCCAATGGGATCACTTTAATTTTATCAGCACTACAGATGTTATGTATTTCCGATAATTCCTTTTTTTGAATTTCAGAAATGGCTATAATTCCATCTGATTTTGATGCCAACCTTCGCTCAATATATTTGAATACAAACGTTTTTAATTTACCAAAATAAGAATGAAAAACGTGTCCATGAAACGTATGTATCACAACTGGAACCTTACATGCAATCGCAGCTTTACGACCTAATGCACCAGCTTTTGAAGCATGTGTATGAACAATATCAGGCTTAAATTCTTCAATAATACTTTTAATTTTACGGTAAGATTCTCTGTCACTTTTGAAATTCGGAGTGCGCTGAAGTTCTTTAATCAACATCGGCTCCACTCCATACTCTTCAAGAATATGCAATGAATCAGACTCTCCTTTTTCAGGCAAACCTCCAATCAACAATGTTTCATAATCATCACTAATAAAGCGAGTTAAAAACGTAGCATTATAAGTTGGACCTCCTATATTAAAGCGATTTATGATTCTTAAAACTTTTGGCATTCTACTTTTTTTCGTAAAAATTAATTTCTTCTAACTGAATATAATTAATTCCTATACGAAATGGAATCAATTTTGTTATGATTTATTGAATCTTTTCTTCGCGTGAATGTTTAAAAGTTTTAACTTTTTGATTAAAAGATCTTTATTTTATATTCAATTTTGCTTTTATAATGTATATTATCATGAAAAACGCACTTCTCTTTATACTCCTTGTGACTCAATATTGTTTCTCTCAGAATCAAGTTAAAGATGCTGTCTCAAATTTTGTGAATAATGCTGCATTCTCAAATGCTTCTATTTCATTTTATGCAATTGATGCAAAAACAGGAGAAACAATCGCGGAACATAATCCACACCTTTCTCTTCCCCCTGCTTCAACAACAAAAGTGTTTTCGACAGCAACTGCTCTAGAAATTCTAGGACCTGAATATAGACCTGAAACACGTTTGTATATCGAAGGAACAATAACTAAAGATAGCATTTTAAATGGTAATTTATGGATTCGTGGCGGTGGTGACCCATCTTTAGGTAGTAAATATTTTAATCAAGAAGGAAAAGAAAAAGATTTTCTATTTAATTGGTGTGACACTTTAAAAAAACTAGGAATCACAAAAATAAAAGGGGATATTATTGCTGATGCTTGTGAATTTGGTTACAATGGAATACCTGACGGTTGGAGCTGGTCCGACATGGGGAATTATTACGGCGCAGGACCTTCTGGATTAAACATTTATGACAATATGATTAAATATTATTTCAGAACAGGTTCAATTCCTGGCGCTGTAAGTCAGTTAGTGTATATGACTCCTAAAGTAGAGAATTTACAATTCCATAATTATATAGAAGCATCAAGAGTAGACGGTGACAATTCCTATATTTATGGCGCTCCATATTCACTTGATCGCTTTGGAACAGGTGCACTTCCCCTAAATTCATCCAGCTTTTTAGTCAAAGGCAGTCTTCCCGATCCAGAATTTCAATTTGCTTATGAATTATATTCAGCTTTAAAGGAAAAAGGAGTAGACATATTCGGGACTTATAAATCAGTTCGAAAACTTGACTTAACAAATATTGAAACAAGATATGGTTCAGAATTCAAATTAATCTATACACATAAAGGAGAAACGATTCTTTCGATCGCTACCATTACAAATATGAAAAGTATCAATCTTTTTGCAGAACAGTTACTCTGTCTTTCTGGTTATAAATTAAACAACAATGGAAGCACTGCAAACTCATTAATACAAATGGAAAAATATTGGAAACCAAAAATTAATTTTGGAGGCCTTTATATTAAGGATGGAAGTGGTTTATCAAGATCAAACGCAATTAGTGCAAAGCATTTCTGTAATTTGTTAGTTGAGATGTCAAAATCTAGTAATTACAATCCTTTTCTATCGACTTTACCGGTCGCTGGAATTTCAGGAACTCTCTCAACAGTTTGCCGAAAACAACCTGGAGAAGGTCGTGTGAAAGCAAAAAGCGGAACTATAAATAGAATTAAAGCTTATACTGGATACGTTGAATCTAAATCTGGAAAATTAATCGCATTTGCATTTATAATCAATAATTACAATTGCTCATCTTCTTCAGTAGTAGATCAAATGGAAAAAGTATTCAATGAAATGGCTATTTATTAAGCTTTTACCTTAAGAATTTCCTGAACTTTTCTTGCGATTTCTTTTGCTTTTTCTAAAGATGGATTTCCAACGGTAACATGTCCCATTTTTCTAAATGATTTTGTTTTTTGTTTCCCGTAAATATGAATTTTCACTCCTTCTAAAGCTAAAGCTTCTTCATAATTCTCATAATAAACATCACCTTCAAAACCTTTCTCTCCCAAAAGATTAATCATCACTCCACTTTGAACTAAATTTGTAGAACCTAATGGTAAATTTAAAACAGAACGCATGTGTTGCTCGTATTGAGAAGTAATATTGCATTCAATTGTATGATGACCGCTATTATGAGGTCTAGGAGCAATCTCGTTTACTAATATCTCACCATTTTCTAACAAAAATAATTCAACAGCTAGAAGACCAACCATTCCAAGTTTATTAATGACATCTACAGCAATTTTCTTAGATCTTTCTTCTATATCATTCGAAATTTCTGCAGGTGAAAATAAAAATTCAACTAAATTAGCCTCTGGATTAAATTCACATTCTACAGCAGGATAAACTGCAGTTTGTCCATTTTCATTTCTGGCAACTATAATAGATAATTCCTTTACAAAAGGAATCATTTTCTCTAAAACCGAAGGCGCATCAAAAGCATGATTAAGATCTTCATTACTTCTTAAAGGTTGAACGCCTTTGCCATCATAGCCCCCTTTTCTTAATTTTTGCATAAAAGGAAAAGAGGTCAAATGAGAATTTATCTCAGCTTTATTTTCAACTAATTCGAATGGAGCGGTTGGAATATTGTTATCTAAATAAAATTGTTTTTGCAACCCTTTATCTTGAATAATCTTCAATATTCTAGGTTGTGGAAAAACTTTTTTACCTTCTGCTTCAAGACGTTCTAATGCTTCAATATTTACATTCTCAATCTCAACAGTAATGACATCTTTATCTAATCCGAAATTATACAATACATCGTAATCATTTAAACTACCAACAGTAAAAGAAGTTGCGATCGACTTACAAGGTGCTTCTGGATCAGGATCTAAAGAATGAACTTGAACATCAAAATTTATTGCTTCCTGAATAAACATTCTTCCTAATTGTCCTCCTCCGACCATACCTAATCGAAAAGAATTACCGTACCATTTTCTATGCATGGCACAAAGATAATCGTATATTTTATTGAAAAAAACAGTTTAGCAATAAATATTTAAGCACTAAAATTTAATATTTTTTTCTATTTTTGCACTTTGTAATTCTACTATAAAGTGATTCATTTAAAAGACAAAACCTTCGAAACGTTCATACGTAAAGAGGAAATCAGTAAAAAAATCGATGATTTAACATCTGCAATTAATGCTGATTTTAACGGTCAAGAAGTGATTTTTATCGCGATTTTGAATGGGTCTTTTATGTTTGCCGCTGATTTAATGAAAAAAATTAACTTAGACTGTGAAATTTCTTTCATTAAAGTTTCATCTTATGTTGGTACTTCCTCAACTGGAAGAGTTGACGAAATCATCGGTTTAAATACTTCAATCACAAACAAAAACGTTGTCATTATTGAAGACATCGTTGATACAGGAATTACAATGGATAAAGTTATTTCACTTTTAGGTAATGAAAAACCTTTATCACTGAAAATTTGCACACTATTATATAAGGAAGAAGCTTTTAAAGGGAAAAACATTCCCCATTATGTCGGATTCAATATCCCAAATAAATTTGTAGTTGGTTACGGACTAGATTACGACGAAAAAGGCAGAAACCTTGATGAAATATATCAATTGAAAGAAAACTAAATTAAATTCCGTTATGTTAAATATCGTATTATTCGGACCATTTTTCGCGCGAATATTAAAGGAGAAACTGAACTAGGTGTTTTAGCTAAAAGTTATATCGATAAAGGACAATTAGTTCCTGATGAAGTAACAATCAATATGCTACGTTCTGAAGTTTTAAATCATAAAGAAGCAAAAGGTTTTATTTTTGATGGTTTTCCTAGAACAAATGCTCAAGCAACTGCTCTAGACCAATTCTTAGCGGAATTAAACACATCAATTAGCGTTATGCTTGCTCTTGAAGTTGAAGAGAATGAATTAAAATCAAGACTTACGAAAAGAGCAGAAGTTAGCGGAAGAGCTGATGATGCAAACCCTGAAGTTATTGCAAATAGAATTCATGTTTACAATAATGAAACTGCTCCAGTTAAAGATTTTTACCAGTCGCAAAATAAATTTGTTTCAATCGACGGAATTGGTTCTATTGACGAAATTTCGACAAGATTATATACTGCGATAGATAATCATTAATATTTTAATACAACTTTGTAAGGCGAGATTTTCATTTATCTCGCCTTTTTTATTTCCTATTCTGTAAAAGATATAAATAAAAAACAAGCTCTTCCTTCATCTCTTTCAAAAAAATCGTAACTTTGTAGCCTATTTTTAATAGACAGTAATTCAATTTCGAACTTACTTTACAATAAATGCTTTATGGCTTCAGATAATTTTGTTGATTACGTTAAAATTCATTGTCATTCTGGAAATGGTGGTGGTGGTTCTGCTCATTTCAGAAGAGAGAAATACATCCCGCAAGGTGGACCAGATGGTGGTGATGGTGGTCGTGGAGGACATATTATCCTGAAAGGTAATAGCCAATTATGGACATTACTTCACTTGAAGTTCAATAAACACATCAAAGCTGGTCATGGTGGACATGGCAGTGAAGCTTTGAAAAAAGGGAAACAAGGTGAGGATAAGTACATCGAAGTTCCTGTTGGAACATTAGCTCGTGATCCTGAAACAAATGAAATTTTATTTGAAATCACTGAAGATGGACAAGAACATATTTTAGTTCCTGGTGGTCGTGGAGGTTTAGGTAATAACAATTTTAAATCATCTACTTTTCAAACTCCTCGTTATGCTCAACCAGGTGAATCAGGATTAGAAGGTTGGCAGATTTTAGAATTGAAAATTTTAGCTGATGTTGGTTTAGTTGGTTTTCCAAATGCAGGAAAAAGTACCTTGCTATCCGTTTTAACTACTGCAAAACCAGAAATTGGCGATTACGCTTTTACAACATTACGTCCAAACTTAGGAATCGTAAAATACAGAGATTATCGTTCTTTTATCATGGCTGATATTCCTGGAATTATCGAAGGAGCGCACACAGGGAAAGGTTTAGGATTAAGATTCTTAAGACATATTGAACGTAATTCGCTTTTATTGTTCATGGTTCCTGCAGATAGTGATGATATTCACAATGAATACAAAATATTGATCAACGAGTTAAAACAATACAACTCTGAATTATTATTAAAAGATAAAATTTTGGCTATTACAAAATCTGACATGTTAGATGATGAATTAAAAGCTGATATTGAAAAAGATTTACCAAATATTCCTCATATTTTTATATCTTCAGTTGCAGAACAAGGACTTGTTGAATTAAAAGATCTTATTTGGACAAAATTAAATGATTGAATACCTTGAAAAGATAGACCACTGCATTGTTCTGTCCGTTAACGGATGTTACACACCTCTTTTGGATCAATGCATGTGGTTTCTTTCTGGAAAATTAACTTGGATTCCATTCTATGTTTTTTTAATTTATTTAGCTGCAAAAAAGCTAGGTATAAATCAAGTGATATTTCTTATTGCTTCTGCTTTGATGGTTATCGTATTGAGTGATTTAACATCAACGTATTGTTTTAAAAATGTATTTCTTCGATACAGACCTTCACATAATTTATTGCTAGAATCTAAATTACATTTTTACGAAATATCAAAAGGTAATTTTTATAAAGGTGGAGAATATGGATTCATTTCTTCGCATGCAGCCAACTTTTTTGGATTGGCGATTTTTATTGGACTAGCATTAAAACAATATTATTCCAAGTTAATTTACATCATGTTATTTATCGCTATCGTTGTAAGCTATTCAAGATTGTATTTAGGAGTTCATTACCTTTCAGATTTATTTGTTGGAGGTTTAGTCGGATCATTTTACGGCCTGCTTGTTTACAAATACATTTATTTAAAATTCATAAATCGTTTCAAGACAAAATGATGGCTTTCATTTATATTTTCATAGGTGGTGGACTTGGAAGTATGGTCCGTTATGGATTTGGAATTTTAGCTAAACGTTATTTTGATTTTTCACTTCCAATCGGAACATTTCTTGCAAATATTATTTCTTGTTTCATCGTTGGAATTACAATTTTTCTTTTAAAAGATAAAATTCAACTTCATTCAGTTATTCAACCATTAATATTAATCGGATTCTGTGGCGGATTAAGTACGTTTAGCACATTTAGCAACGAGACAGCTCAATTAATTCATCAAGGAAATTGGATTTGGGCAATTGGAAATATAATTATTTCAATTACATTGGGAGTTTTGATGATTTATTGGTTAAGATATAAATTATAAATTATCTCTAAATACCCAAGGCAATACCACTGGAATTTGATTCAAGTATTGAACATGAAAATCACCTTTTCTTTGTCTTCTGTGTTTTTGTGGGTCAAATAAAATAGCTTTCATTCCTGCATTTTGAGCACCATGAAAATCAACTAATAAATCATCACCAATCATCACACTTTTTGAAATTTGTGCATTTGCCCTTTCCATAGCGTGATGAAAAACTGCTGGTTCTGGTTTATTTACACCTACTTCTTCTGAACATACAATCACATCAAAAAAGGGCTCAAAGCCACAGTTTTTTAATTTACGATATTGAACTTCTTTAAATCCATTTGTAATGATATGCATATTGTAACCTTGCTTTTGAAGATAGGTCAGCGTCTCAATAGCATGAGGAAAAATATTTGTTTGATTTGGAGAAATCTCAATGTAACCGTTGTTTAAATCTTCTGTTAATTTTGAGTCGACAATATCAAATTTTGCCAAAGTCCGCTCGAACCTCAAAGTTCTCAATTCTTCTTTCGTAATTTTCTTTTTACCGTAGGACACCCACAAATCATTATTAATGTATTTGTAAGTATAAAGGAAATCATAGAAGTTTTTGATTTTCTGATCTAACTCTAATTCTGAGAATAAAATCTTCAAAGCTTGCTGAGAATTTTTTTCAAAATCCCACAATGTTCGGTCTAAATCAAAAAATAAATGATGTTGATCGCTCATGCTAAAACAAACTTCCAGCGAAATAAGCAATTCCACATGTAATCAAACCATTAACAAAAACACCAGCAATAATTATGGGATAAGTACGTTTTTCCTTACCATAAAATTTAGCTGTAATAATCGTTCCAATTGGAATTGATAAAAAAAGTGGTGCATACATAGCAACACCATAAATTCCCAATTTCATCTTCATTTTAACAACAAACTTATTCGTCTTTGTAAATTTATTTTTATACGGTAATTCGATTCCTTTACTTTTAGCATCCATCGCTAATAGAAGACGCTTATCATGCGCTCTTTTCAAAAAGAATTCACTCATGAAATAAAAAATTGTTGCACTTAATAACGCACCTGCAACACACGAAAAATAAGTTTCAAAAAATGTCAACCCTGCAGCTGGCCCTCCAAAAGGAGCGAACAGAAACTTTATCATTGACAATAAAAAAAAGACACTGTATTTTCCGAATCCCATAATAAACTTTAATTAAAAATTAGCATTTCACGCCATAAGCTAAATCGCCAGCATCACCCATTCCTGGAACAATATAAGATTGTGCTGTTAATTCCATATCGATTGCTCCAACCCAATATTCAGTTGTGTCAGGCAAATGTTTTTTCAAAAATTCAATTGCATCCGGAGAAGCGATAGCTGAAGCAATAATCACCTTAGAAGGTCGACCTTGTTTCAACAAAGCTTTGTAAACCAATAACATTGAAGAACCTGTCGCCTTGTAGCTAAAACTGGTTGAGATTTTAACAAATTTGTATCAGCTTGACCAAGAGGTGTAACAACTTGACTTTCTGTATAATCTAACTTTTTAGAGATTTCATATCCTAATATCTCCCCTACTCTTTCTAGATTTCTTCTGAAACGCATTGAATCTTTTTGGATTGTCACATCTCTTAATTCCGCTAAAAAAGTATTGAAAATTGAATTGGTTTTTGATAAATCGTGAATCATTGTTTTGTTTTTTGTTAAAGTTAATAGATTTTTCAATAGAATGTGCTTAATGAGGGCGCTAATTTTAGTTAAAAAATCAAACTAATTAGTCTGTAAATATTTAAGTACCTATAATTTACCAATTGACAAATAGGAATGTCTTAATTTTCAAAGAATTCAATCAAAAATTTACTACTTCATCTCATAATTCTTATGTATTTTTGTACCATGTCAGAAAAGACGAGGGTAAATATCTCTATATTCAAAAGACTATTGCATTACGCAAAACCATACCGAAAGGTACTTGGATTAGCATTTTTATGTACAATTATCTTAGCCCTTGTTGGACCATTAAGACCTTACTTAATTGGTGAAATGGTTCGAAAATTCATCATTGATGATAAAGATGGTAAATCATTATTATTATGGTCTTTTTTGATTTTAGGAATCTTGTTTTTCGAAGCAGTAACTCAGTTTTCGAGCTCATTTTTCAGCAACCTTTTAGCACAATCTATCATTAAAGATATACGTCAACGATTATTTGCGCATATCACTACTTTTAGAATGCAATATTTCGACAAAACTCCAATTGGGGCTCTAGTAACTCGAGTTGTTTCTGATATGGAGGCAATATCTGAAGTTTTTTCAGCTGGTTTGATTGATATTTTAGGCGATTTAATTTCTTTAATAGCTGTTGTTTCTTTGATGTTTGCCATCAACTGGAAACTATCTTTACTTGCACTTATTCCAATTCCTTTTCTATTAATTGCGACTAAAATATTTGCAAAAGCAATGCAAAAGTCATTTCAACAAGAAAGACTTCAAGTAACACGACTAAACACTTTTGTTCAAGAACGATTAACAGGAATGGCAATTGTTCAACTTTTTAGCCGCGAAAAACAAGAATTTGAATCTTTCCAAGAGATAAACAAAGGACACAGACAAGCACATATCAATGCTGTATGGGCGTTTTCGATTTTCTTTCCTGTGGTTGAATTATTGAGTTCTATTTCAATCGCTTTACTTCTTGTTTATGTCGCATTTCAAGTCGATGGAGTAGCTCCGAAAAACATAGGAGAACAATACGAACAAATTTTCACGTTTACACTTTGGATCAATATGCTATATAGACCTATCCGTCAATTAGCAGATAAATTCAATATTTTACAAAGAGGAACAGTAAGAGCAGAACGTGTATTCGAAATTTTAGATTTACAAGAACACATTCAAAACGAAGGAACCATTACTACTTGTGATTTCCATCAACCGATAAAATTTGAGAATGTTTCTTTTGCTTATCAGAATGAAGAATGGGTTCTTAAAAACATCAATTTAACAATTAACAAAGGTGAAACGATTGCTTTTGTAGGTGCTACAGGATCTGGTAAATCATCAATAGTCAATCTATTAGGTCGTTTTTATGAATTTCAAAAAGGTGATATATATATCGGAAATGTAAAAATTACTGATCTAGAATTATCACTTTTAAGACAAAACATTGCAATTGTATTACAAGATGTATTCCTATTCTCAGATACAATTCACAACAATATTACACTTGGTAATAATGACATTTCACGTGAAGCTGTTATTGAAGCTTCGAAAGCAGTTGGAGCTCATGAATTTATAATGAAATTACCTGGTAATTACGATTATAATATTGGAGAACGTGGTGGTGTATTATCAGTTGGACAACGTCAACTTTTAGCTTTTATTAGAGCATTTGTGTATAATCCAACCGTTTTAATTTTAGACGAAGCAACTTCAAGCGTTGATAATGAATCTGAAGTTTTAATTCAAAAAGCTACTGAAAAATTGACTCAAGGCCGAACTTCAATTGTAATTGCTCACCGACTTTCTACTATTCACAGTGCTAATAAAATAATTGTTCTCGATAAAGGAGAAATAATAGAACAGGGAACTCATTCAGACTTGCTCAAAATAGATGGAGCATATAAACGTCTTTATGACAAACAGTTCACAGAACAAAATGACAATGGATAATTTAATAGGATTAAAAGTTGGAGGTGTTCCAGAACACTTCAATTTACCATGGAGATTAGCTATCGAAGAAGGTAGTTTTAACAAAGCTGATCAAGAAGGTTGGAATACTTCAAAATTAAAATTCAATGTAATTGGAGATATATACGGTGGACTTTGGGCTTTAGAGCACAATGAAGCACAAGCTTTTCTTTGGGAAAAATATACAACATTCCCATTTACGGAACAGAAAAAATGTCGTTACATCGATGAAGTTGTAACACCTTGGCCTTGTTTTGTGATTGCTGTTCGTAAAGAAATTTATGATCAATATCCAAAACAATTAAAACAAATGTGTGATATTGTAAATGCAAAAGCGCTTGAAGTTAAAAACGACGAAAACTCTTCATTTGTAATAGGCTGGAGATACAATCTTAGAAAAGATCAGGTTCAAAAATGGTTATACGAAACAGATTGGAATTATACAGCTGAAAGTTTCCCTGAAGAATTTGAAAACACCATAAATTATTTGAAAAAATTAAACTTAATTTCAGAAGAGAATACTGAAAATTGGGAACAAAAATTATTCTAATAAGCTGATAAACATGAAAAAAACTGGCGTTTTATTAATTCAATTAGGCACACCTGATAGCCCAGGAGTTGAAGATGTTAGAATTTATTTAAAAGAATTCTTGAATGACCCAAGAGTAATAGACATCCCTTGGTTAGCTAGAAAGTTGTTAGTCAATGGAATTATCGTTCCATTTAGAGCTCCAAAATCAGCAAAAATCTATAAAGAATTATGGGAATACGGTAATGGTGTTTCCCCACTTTTAACTCATACACAAAGTGTTGTAAAATTACTTCAAGAACGCTTTAAAACAGATGATTTAACAGTTGAAATGGCTATGCGTTACCAAAATCCTTCGATGGATTCTGTTTTGGATAGAATGCAAAAAGCAAATTACGATCAAATCATAATTATTCCATTGTTTCCTCAATACGCAAGTGCTTCGACAGGTTCTGCAGTAGAAAAAGCAATGGAAATTATTCGCAAATGGTGGGTTATACCAGAAATTAAAATTGTAAGTCAATTTTACGATAACACTTCATTTATTGATGCTGTAGTAGATAGAGCAAAAGCTTTTGATTTAAAAGAATACGATCACATCTTGTTTTCTTATCACGGCTTACCTGTTCGACAAGTTGACAAAGTATACGAAGGAACTGATTTATGTGAAGATCAACCTTGTGAAAGTGAAATAAACGATCACAATAAATTTTGTTATAAAGCAACCTCTTTTGCAACAACTCGATTAATTGCAGCAAAATTAGGATTAAAAGAAACAGATTATACGGTTTGTTTTCAATCACGATTAGATAAAAAATGGCTAGAACCTTTTTCAGATAAAGTAGTTGAAGAATGGGGAAAGAAAGGAGCGAAAAAATTACTTGTTTTCAGTCCTGCATTTGTCGCTGATTGTTTGGAGACAATTATTGAAATTGGTTCTGAATACCAAGAAATATTTCACGAAAATGGAGGAGAAAAAGTGCAACTTGTACCAAGCACAAATGATCATCCTAAATTCATTGATTGCTTAGAAGAATTAGTAAAAGAAAGATTATAAATAAGGAGGGTGTCTGAGAAGGATGCCCTTTGTTTTAAATGAACCATTTAAGGGATTATAAGAACATATAAGTTCAAATAACTTTCATACAACTTTAATCAAACCTACTATCCAGCCAGATAGGGATTTTATATGATCTTAAATTACTTATAACTTGTCCCGTATTTTAATCGGGATGGTTTAAATTTAAACTGTAATTAATCTTTTTGGACAACTCTTTCTTGTTTCAATTAAACACAAATACAATTCACCGAAAAATAACAACAACTCACCTATCTAAAACGATCCAATATAAAAGTAAACTGTACTTTTGTTTCATAAGTTTAAACATAAATATTTAACACTAGAAAGCCTTAATAACAAAGGATTTTAAAAGAAATAAAATAATTCTACAAATTATTTTAAACAAGTGTTTAAATTTTTGTTTTACTTTTGCAGGAACAATAGAATTATGGAAAAAGATTTAACAACTGAAGCAAAAATTAAAGAGGCAGCAACTCGTGTCTTTATTGCTAAAGGATTTAATGGCTGTTCATCAAGAGAGATTGCAAAAGAAGCCGGAATGAATGTTGCCTTAGTGAATTATCATTTTCAAAGTAAAAGTCATTTATTTGAAGTAGTTGTCGCAACTGTTATGGAAGAATTTGTTTTTTCCATGATTGATGTTTTCAAGAGTGATTTACCATTAATTAGTAAAACACGTATTTTCATTGAAAAAGAATACGACTTCCTTTCGAAGCATCCAGATATCCCAGGATTCATCATTAACGAACTAGGCAAAAAAGACAAAACTTTTTTTGAAAGAATAAATTTTATTGATCAAATCAGAGAAACAAAAATTTATGATGAAGTTCATGCAGCTCAAGAAAAAGGAGAAGTGAGAAAAATGGATATGACGAGTATCATGCTTTTAATGATGGGTAACTGTCATTTTCCTTTTATGGCTAAACCGATGATTCAAACAATTCAGTGTATTGATGATAAAACTTACCAAAATCAATTAACGCTTCACAAACAATATGTAACAGAAATGTTGGTCAATTACTTGTTCCCAACTAATAAATAAAATCGTTTAATTAAAATTCATACGAATATGAAAAGTTCAATAATCATAAGCTTCTTAATCCTACTGAGTTTTTCAGTCGAAGCTCAAACACTTGATTTAGAAAGTTGTTTGAAAATGGCTGACACAGCAAATTTAACCATCGTAAATGCAAGGTTAGATATTGAAATGAATAAAAAACAGATTAAATCTTATGAAGCTGCAAGATTGCCAAAAGTTGCTTTAGCTGCTGATTACAAATACAATGCTGTTATTCCTGGACAACTTCTTCCAGCTGAAATTGTTGGTGGAAAACCGGGAACCTTTGCTACAGTTCAATTTGGAGTTCCATATGTATTAAGCAATACGGTTCAATTAAATCAAGTTGTTTATAATCCACAAGTTAATTACGGGATTTCTGCTTTAAAAATCAATCAAGAGGTAATTGAATTACAAGCTAATTTAACTGCTCAAAATGTAAAGTATCAAGTTGTTCAAACATTCTTCAATTTACAAGCAACAAAAAAACAATTGGACTTCATCAAGGAAAACATCACAAACCTTGAGAAATTGATCAAAAACATGCAAGCGTTAGTCGATCAAAAAATGGTTATTCCAACTGAAGTTGATAAACTAAATATTACAAGATTAAATCTTGCAAATCAACAACAAACTTTAGTTGCTACTCAAGAAAAAATTGAAAACTTTTTGAAAATTTTAATCGGAAAAGATATTACTGAAAAAATTGATGTAAAAGTTGATTCATCTGTTGAAAAATCAATCGTTACTGACATGAAAGAAAACAACTTGATTGAACTTCAGTTAATTGAGGCTCAAAAAAGATTAAACATTGCTGAAAAAAGTGGAATATACATGGCTTACTTGCCATCTTTAGCTTTTTATGCAGCTTATAATTACAGTTATAACATTCGTCCTGAAACTGACTTTGGAAAAGGAATCAACGGTGCATTTTTAGGTTTAAAATTAGATTGGACATTGTTTGATGGTTTTGAAAAACATTACAAATCGAAAGTAAATAAAATCACAGCTGACAAACTAAACAATCAAATGGAAAGCACGCGTTTGCAATTAGAAATGAATATTGAAAACGCAAAAAAACAAGTTGAAATTCAAAAAACTTCGCTTTCAATTAGTCAAGAACAATTGAAATTAGCTCAAACAATCAACAATCAAATCAAAGCATCATTCGAGCAAGGTGTAGTAAGTTCAAATGATTTAGTGAAAAACGAAACGGATTTATATCAAGCTCAAACAAATATCGTCGTAGCTTATTTACAGTTAAGACAAGCAGAATTAGATTTATTAAAAGCAACAGGTAACATTAAATAATTATAGAAATCATGAATAAAAGAGTCATAACTATTATAGGAATTGCAATTGTTTTGATCATTTTCAGTGTGATGAAATTGAAATCAAACAAAGAGAAAGTACAAAGTAAATTATATATACACGACACTACTGCTGCAATTTTAGTAGATGTTACTAATCCAGCTTTTCATTCATTTGAAAATTCTTTTTCTTTCTTAGGAACTTTTGATCCGTTCAGACAAAACACTATTGGCTCTGATGGTTCTGGAAAAGTTATTAAATTAGGTTTTCAAGAAGGAGATAGAATTTCTGAAGGTCAATTCTTAGCAAAATTAGACGATGAAATGCTTTCTATTCAATTAGAAAATGCTGAGATCAGTGCTGAAAGTCAACGAAATGATGATGCTCGTAACAGTTTTTTAGCGAAAGAAAATGCTATTTCAGGAGTACAACAAGAAAAAACAAAATTAGCTTTAAAATCAGCTGAAACGCAAATCAAACAAATCAAGAAACAAATGCGTAACTCTACCGTTTCAGCTCCATTCTCAGGTGTTGTTACTAAAAAGATGATTGATCTAGGAAGTGTTGTAGGACCTGGAACTCCAATCTTAGAGTTAACTGATATTTCTTCATTAAAATTAAACATTTCAGTTCCAGAAAGAGATATCTTAAAATTTAACATTGGTCAAGAAGTTACAGTAAACGCTGATGTTTATGGAAACAAGCCTTTCGCAGGTAAAGTTTCAAATATCTCCGTTAAATCAGATGCTAGTCACAACTTTAAAGTAGAAGTTTTAATCAAAAATTCAACTGAAAATAGATTAATGGCTGGAATGTATGGATCTGTTATCCTTAAAAATTCAAAAACTGTAAATGCTTTATCTGTTCCTAGAAAAGCTTTATTAGGATCTTCAAAAGAACCTCAGGTTTATGTAGTAAGAAATGGAAAAGCGAAAATCGTTTCTTTTACAGCTGGAACTAGCGATGGAGAATATGTTGAAGTGGTAGATGGTTTGACTAAAAATGATATTATCGTTATCAAAGGACAAATCAACATTCAAAACAACTCAAATGTAATGACTAAATAATTTTAAAATTATTCAAGATGACAATTACAGAAATAGCAATTAAAAGACCCTCGTTAATTATTGTAATTTTTACAATATTAATCGGTGGTGGTATGTTAAGTTACAATCAACTTAGTTACCAATTATTACCAGATTTTTCTCCTCCAATCTTAACGGTGACAACTCCTTACCCTGGAGCTTCTCCATCGATTGTAGAATCTCAGGTTTCAGAACCAATGGAAGATGCGTTAAGTGGATTAGAGAATATCAATGAAGTTACATCTTTCTCTTTAGAAAATGCTTCTATAACAATGTTGGAATTCAATCACTCTGTTGATTTGGAAACAGCAATGCAAGATGCACAACGTAAAATTGAAAGTATTAAACGAACATTACCAGACGGAAGTGAAACTCCAGTATTAGCGAAAATTGAGCCTAATGCTTCTCCTGTGTTGCAAGTAAGTGCAACGTGTGAAAAAATTGATGATCGCGCTTTTTACGAAATGATGAAAGAAGAGATTCTTCCTCTTTTGAAACAAACAAAAGGTGTTGCTGAGATTAATGTATTAGGTGGTGAAAAACGTGAAGTTAGAGTAAACATTGACAAAGAAAAAGTGAAGTTACTTGGACTTTCTTTAGCTTCTATCAATCAAGCAATCGCTTCTGCTAATATTGAATTTCCAACTGGGAAAGTGAAAGATTTATCAGAACAAATGACTGTTCGTTTAGCTGGTAAATATAAAACGATTGATGATTTAAAAGAATTGATTCTTTCTTCAAACGGAACTTCAACTGTGAAATTAAAAGACATTGCGGATGTTTATGACGGAACGATTGATCAATTAACGGTAAGTAGATTCAACGGTGTTAATGGTATTGGTTTACGTATCAAAAAACAATCAGATGCGAATGCAGTTGAAATGTCAAAATTGACAAGACAAAAATTCACTGAATTAGAATCTAAATTCAAAAAAGAAGGATTGAAATTTGTTGTTGCAACCGACACATCTTTACCAACAATTGAAGCTGTAGATGCCGTATTTCATGATTTGGAATTAGCTGTATTCTTAGTTGCTGCTGTAATGTTAATCTTCTTACACAGTATACGAAATGCATTCATTGTATTGGTTTCGATTCCTGCTTCTTTGATTACAACATTCATTGCGATGTACCTACTTGGATATACATTAAACTTAATGACATTATTAGCGATGTCTTTAGTTATCGGTATTTTAGTGGATGATTCAATTGTTGTACTTGAAAATATTTATCGTCACTTGTCAATGGGTAAAACCGCTAGACAAGCAGCATTGGATGGTCGTAATGAAATTGGGTTCACGGCACTAGCGATTACTTTTGTGGATGTCGTGGTATTTACGCCAGTTGTATTCGTTCAAGGAACTATTTCTGACATCTTACAACAATTCTCTATCGTAGTAGTTATTTCTACCTTGATGTCGTTATTTGTATGTTTCACATTAACACCATGGTTAGCATCTCGTTTCGCAAAAGAAACAAAATTGAGAAGAGAAAATCCTTTCCATAGAGTATTGATGTGGTTTGAGCGTAGAATTGAAATTTTCACAGAGCAATATGTGAAATTGGTTGCTTGGTCATTAAAACATAAAATCATAACCTTAGTATCTATTTTAGGTTTATTCATAATTTCTGGTGTTGTAATGTCAACAGGAATTGTTGGACAAGAATTCGTTGCGCAAGGAGATCAAGGTAAATTCATGATTAAATTGAAATACGATAAGAGTACGCCGTTTGCAGAAAACAACGCTATCACATTGGATATTGAAAAAATGATTTTAGCCCAAAAAGATGTTAAAATGGTATTCTCAAATGTCGGTGGACCAAGTGCCGGAATGGGTGCCGCATCTTTTGGAAATGAATCTCGTTCTGAATTAACGGTTAAATTAAAAGACCATGTTCAGGATCGAATTCCTACAGCTGTTTACATGAGTGAAATCCGTAAACAAATCGAGAAAAAACATGCTGGATTAGAAGTGAAAGCGATTAATATCGGTATGGTTGAATCAGAAGAAGCTCCAATTGAAATCTTCTTATCCAGTAATGATACGGATTTATTAATGAAAGAAGCTCGTCGTTTGAAAGAAGCTATATTAAGAATTCCTGGAGCAAAAGATCCAACAGTTTCTACAGATGATATTACTCCAGAAATTAGAGTTGAATTGGATCGTGAAAAAATGGGACAATTGGGATTACCAATCGCATTAGTCGGAATGCAATTACAAAATGCATTAACTGGTAATACAGAATCTAATTATTCTGAAAATGATAATGAATATGATATCCGAATCATGATGGATCAAGGAGATCGTAAAAATATCAAAGATATCAAAAACATGAGTTTCACTACAACAAAAGGAAATGTAGTAGAATTAGAAGAATTTGCTGAAATCACTTTAGGTAATGGATTTGCATCATTAGAAAGAAAAAACAGATTAAGTTCTACTACAGTTCGTGCATACGTCTTAGGTTCTGCAGCTGGAACTGTTGCTGTTAAAATTGAAGAATACTTAAAAGCAAAACCTCTTGATGAAAATGTTAGATTAACTTGGGGAGGTGAAGTAAAACGTCAAAAAGAAGGTTTTGGAGCCATGGGTTCAGCAATGTTGATTGGTTTAATCTTGGTATACTTAATCATGGTTGCATTGTATGATAACTTCATTTATCCTTTCGTTGTATTATTCTCAATTCCTGTTGCGTTAATAGGTGCATTATTAGCCCTAAATTTCTCATCATCAAATATTGGAATCTTTACCATGTTAGGTATGATTATGTTATTAGGTTTAGTTTCTAAAAACGCGATTTTGATTGTCGATTTTACAAATCACTTGAAAGCAGAAGGAAAATCAACTTACAATGCACTTCTTGAAGCGGTAAGAGAACGTATGCGTCCAATCTTAATGACAACTATCGCGATGGTTATAGGTATGATTCCAATTGCAATCGCTAAAGGTTCTGGAGCTGAATGGAAAAATGGTTTAGCTTGGGTATTGATCGGTGGATTATTAAGTTCAATGTTCTTGACAATTATTTTAGTTCCTCTGATGTACTATTCTGTAGATCGCATTTCTGATAAAATAAGAGGAAGAAAAAACAGAAAAGTTCAAATCTTAGATGAATTGACAAATTAAAAAATACAATAATTAATATCACAAGTAAAGAGGGTGTCCGAAAAGGATACCCTTTGTTTTAAATAAACCATTTAAGGGATTATTAGAAAATATAAATTTCAAATAATTTTAATTAATAAACTATTATTCAATTAGATGTAAGTTAACTTATATTACCTTAAATTACTTATAACTTGTCCCGTATTTTAATCGGGATGGTTTAAATTAATATTTCTGGTCAGCGATTTTTTTATTTTAATCCTAATCGTTCAATTTTATCACCGATCATAAACGTTTTCATTTCTTCTTCTAAAACACTGAAATCTGCTTTTAGAACATGTTGAGAAATTGTTCCTTCTTTAATATGTAAAATCTCATCACACGTATCGTTTAAGGTTGAAAAAATATGGGATGAAATAATAACCGTTTTATTTAAGGATTTTAATTTCTGAATAATTTCAGTAATGATAATATTACTCTGAATATCAACTCCATTGAATGGTTCATCTAAAATAAATACATCATTGTTTTGAAGTAAAATTCCCGTTAAAGCTAATTTCTTCTTCATTCCTGTTGAATACGAAATCGCATATTGATTTAGAGGCAATTCAAAAATATTCTTTTTG